>NZ_LZLE01000130.1 GCF_001673155.1 Mycobacterium sp. 1423905.2
CACTGCCTGCGAGACCAGGCCCTGGATGTATGCCACAAAGCCGGGGTGCGCATCGACCTTGCCGACACCCGGGCCGCCTCACTGGCGACCGCCGTTCAGTGCGTCATGGGCGGGCTAGGGGTGACCCTGATACCGCAGAGCGCGGTGCCCGTGGAGGCGGTCCGAAGTCGCATTGAACTGGCGCAGTTCGCCGCGCCGCGGCCCGGGCGGCAGATCGGTCTGGTCTTCCGCGCGTCCAGCAAGCGCGATCAAGCCTATCGACGATTGGCCGGCATCATCGGCGACGCGATCGGCGCCGAACAGCCGGTCCGACCGGTAATGGAGGGCACACGTTAAGTTCGGCTCATGGAGAAGGTGATCGCCGTGCTGATGCGCGCCGAGCCGGACGACGAGTGGTGCAACCGGCAGCGCGGCGAAGTCGCCGATGCGCTGTTGGCGCTCGACGTTCCCGGCCTGGCGGTCAATGTCCGGGACAGCGCGGTGCGTGACTCGTTGATGACTTTGACGACGTTGGACCCGCCGGTCGCCGCGGTGGTCAGCCTGTGGACGCAACAGAGCTATGGCAGCCAAATGGCCGCAGCGCTGCGAACGCTGAGCCAGGAGTGTGATCGGCTCGCCGCATATCTGGTGACCGAGTCGGTGCCGCTGGCCCCGCCGGTCACCGAACCCGGCGCGCGGACAACCGGTTTGGCGAACGTCGCGTTGCTGCGACGGCCTCCCGAGCTAGACCAGACCACCTGGCTCAACCGCTGGCAGCTCGACCATACGGCGGTCGCCATCGAGACCCAGGCGACGTTCGGTTATACCCAGAACTGGGTGGTGCGGGCCCTCACCGCCGATGCTCCGGGAATCAGCGGCATCGTCGAGGAGTTGTTTCCGGCCGACGCGGTCACCGACTTGAAGGCCTTTTTCGGGGCCGCCGACGACGACGATCTGCAGGACCGGCTGACCCGGATGGTCGCCAGCACCAGTGCATTCGGCGCCAATACCAACATCGACACCGTGCCCACCAGCCGCTACTTCTACCGGACACCGTTTGGATAAGCGAGGGACTTGCCGATGAGCACATCGATGGCACTGCGCGATGCAGTGAGGCTGAGCGCGACCGAAAGCGGACTGGCGGTCGTCTCGACCGTTCGCGCCGACGGGACCGTGCAGGCCTCGTTGGTCAACGTGGGCCTCTTGGCGCACCCGGCCAGCGGCGAGCAAGTGCTCGGATTCACCACGTACGGCAAGGTCAAGCTCGCCAATCTGCGGGCGCGCCCGCAACTTGCGGTCACCTTCCGTTCCGGCTGGCAGTGGGCGACCGTCGAAGGCCGCGCCGAGTTGGCCGGTCCGGAGGACGCGCAGCCCTGGCTCACCGATGCCGATCAGCTGCGGCTGTTGCTGCGCGACGTCTTCACCGCGGCGGGCGGCAGCCACGACGACTGGGACACCTACGACCGCGTCATGGCACAGGAGCGTCGCGCGGTGGTGCTGATCGCGCCGACTCGCGTCTACAGCAACGGTTAGGCTCCATCCGTGACGCTGCTGATCGAGGACCTCAACCGCGTACGCACCCTCACCCTGAATCGGCCCCAAGCGCTCAATGCGTTCAACGAAGCCCTGTACGACGCGACCGCGCATGCGCTGCTTGACGCCGCCGATGACCCGCACGTCGCCGTCGTCCTCTTGACCGGATCGGGCCGTGGTTTCAGTGCCGGCACCGATCTCGCCGAGATGCAGGCACGCATCACCGACCCCGACTTCGCGCCGGGCAAGTTCGGGTTCCCGGGGCTCATCGACGCCCTCAGCGCCTTCCCCAAACCGCTCATCTGCGCGGTCAACGGCGTCGGTGTCGGCATCGGCGCCACCATTCTCGGCTACGCCGACTTGGCGTTCATGTCCTCGACGGCGCGGTTGAAATGCCCGTTCACCAGCCTGGGCGTGGCGCCGGAGGCCGCCTCGTCGTACCTGTTGCCGCAGCTGGTCGGCCGGCAGAACGCCGCCTGGTTATTGATGTCCTCGGAATGGATCGACGCCGACGAAGCCCTGCGGATGGGGCTGGTCTGGCGGGTGTGCGAGCCCGACGTGTTGCTGGCCGAAGCCCGTCGGCACGCCGAGATTTTGGCCGCGCGGCCGATCCCGAGTCTGATGGCGGTCAAGCACACGATGGTCGAACCGGTGCGTCCGGAGATCGCCGCGGCGACGAGCCGGGAGAACGCTCACTTCGTCGAGTTGATGGGCGCCCAAGCCAACGCGGCGGCGTTGGAAGACTTCAGCAGACGGCGTCGGTAGCTTCTCGCAACTCGGCGGTGTTGCCGGCCGCGGCGGCGATGATCGCGCGGATCGTGCGTCGGCACCGCCCGCAGTCGCCCCCGGCTCCGCACGCCGCAGCGATCTCTTTCGACGTCGAAGCGCCGCGAGCGACGATGTCACACACGGTCTGGTTGGTCGCTCCAACACAGAGGCAGACGTACATCAGCAAACCCCCATGCCCTGTCGGCCTACCGGCGAAGCGCATCCATCCATAGACCGCATATTAGCCGAGTCTAACCTAAGTTCGTTAGCGCAGTCTAACCTAACTCCACCGCTAACGGCCGTCGACCTGATTTCGAAAGACGCGCCGACGGTCCTGGACCGAATGCCCGCAGAGCCCTGTCCTGCACTAGATTTAGACGGCCAGCAAAAGGTGCTGCTAGAAGCGCGCGGGTGAGCTCCAGCCCAGCCACCCGAGGCGGTTCACGATGACAGCCTTCACACCCCCGAGGAGCGATCATGCAAGGCGATCCGGATGTTTTGCGCCTGCTCAACGAACAACTGACCAGCGAGCTCACCGCCATCAACCAATACTTCCTGCACTCGAAGATGCAGGACAACTGGGGTTTCACCGAGCTGGCGCAGCACACCCGCGCGGAATCCTTCGACGAGATGCGGCACGCCGAGGCGATCACCGACCGAATTCTGTTGCTCGACGGCCTGCCGAACTATCAGCGCATCTTCTCGTTGCGCATCGGCCAGACGCTGCGCGAGCAGTTCGAGGCGGACCTAGCTATTGAGTACGAGGTGCTGGACCGGCTCAAGCCGGGCATCATCTTGTGCCGGGAAAAGCAGGACAGCACCAGCGCCGTGCTGCTCGAGAAGATCGTGGCCGACGAGGAACTTCATGTCGACTACTTGGAGACGCAACTCGAGTTGATGGACAAGTTGGGTGAGGAGCTGTACTCCGCGCAGTGCGTCTCCCGCCCACCGAGCTGAAACCATTTCGGTCGCGGACCGGTCGACAGCTAGCCGCTGCCGTGTGATTGCCGTTGGCTCACAGAGGGCACTCGTCAGGATCTGACGCCCACCAGGGCCGAGAAAGGCAGGCATGACAAGCGCGACACCATCAGCCGTGACGGCGGCCCGTCCCGCCGACATGGCGCTGAGTAGCACGCTGATCAGCCCGCAACGGCGGAACCTGATCTTCCTGGCGATCGTGCTTGGCATGTTGTTGGCGGCGTTGGACCAGACCATTGTCGCGACCGCGCTGCCGACCATCGTCGCCGACTTGGGCGACGCCGGACGTCAATCGTGGGTGGTGACCAGCTACCTGCTGGCGTCGACGATCGTCACCGCGCTGGTCGGCAAGCTCGGTGATGTCTTCGGTCGCAAGCGGGTGTTCCAGGCTGCTGTCGTGTCGTTCGTCATCGGTTCGGTGTTGTGCGGGCTGGCCCAGTCGATGGCCATGCTGGTCGGGGCGCGCGCGCTGCAGGGCATCGGCGGTGGTGGGATCACCGTCACCGCCAGCGCATTGATCGGCGAGGTGGTGCCGCTGCGCGAACGCGGTCGTTATCAGGGCATTCTCGGCGCCGTATTTGGGGTCACCACGGTGGTCGGACCGCTGCTCGGCGGCTACTTCACCGACTACCTCACGTGGCGATGGGCGTTCTGGATCAACCTTCCGGTGTCGGTGGTGGTGATCTTCGTGGCCGCCGCGGCGATACCCGCGCTGACCGCAACCACCAAGCCGGTCATCGACTATGCCGGGATCGTGTTCATCGGCTTGGGTGCCGCCGCACTGACCCTCGCCACCAGCTGGGGCGGGACGCGGTACCCGTGGGGTTCGACGACGATCATCGGGCTGTTCGTCGGTGCGGTGGTAGCACTGTGCGCGTTCGTGTGGGTGGAAAACCGCGCCACCGAACCGATATTGCCGATCCGGCTCTTCAGCAGTCCGGTGTTCACCGTGTGTTGCGTGCTGTCTTTTGTCGTCGGCTTCGCGATGCTGGGCGCGATGACGTTCCTGCCGACCTACATGCAATACGTCAACGGCGTCTCGGCGACTACGTCGGGCTTGCGCACCCTGCCGATGGTCGTCGGCATGCTCATCACGTCGACCGGCAGCGGCACGCTGGTCGGCCGCACCGGCCGGTACAAACTCTTCCCTGTCGCGGGCACCGCCATCATGGCCACGGCCTTCGTGTTGATGTCGCGCATGAACCCGTCCACCTCCGCCCTCGTGCAGTCGCTGTACTTGCTGCTGTTGGGCGCGGGCATCGGCTTGTCCATGCAAGTCCTGGTCCTCATCGTGCAGAACACCTCTAATTTCGAGGACCTCGGCGTCGCCACCTCCGGTGTGACCTTCTTCCGCACCATCGGAAGTTCCTTCGGGGCAGCGATTTTCGGATCGTTGTTCGTCAACTTCCTCAATCGCCGAATGGGTCCGGCGCTGGCGGCCAGCGGTGCGCCACCCGATGCGGTCAGTTCCCCGGCGGCCCTGCATCGGCAACCACACAACGTGGCCGCGCCGATCGTGCAGGCTTACTCCGAATCACTGAGTCAGGTTTTCCTGTGGGCCGCGCCGGTGGCTGCCGTCGGCTTTCTGTTGGCGTTGTTCCTGCGCGAGGTTCCGCTGCGCGACATCCACAACAGCGCCGTCGACCTCGGCGACGGCTTCGGGATGCCAAGCACCGATACACCGGAAAGCTTGCTGGAGAACGCCATCGCGCGAATGCTGCGCGGTGACCCGGGTGTCCGACTGCGTAGCATCGCGATGCGGCCCGATTGCCGACTCGACGTCGCCGGCCTCTGGGGCGTCATGCGGGTCAACCGCTTCGGCCAATTCTTCGGCACCGCTCGGCTGACCGATATCGGCGACTATCTGCGGGTGCCCTTCGAAGTGCTCGAACCCACCTTCACCCGCCTAGCCGCCACCGGTTACATCCTGCGCGACGGCGACCGCATGTGGCTGACTCCCGCGGGCGTAGCCCAAGTGGAGTACGTGTACTCGCTGCTGCTGGGCTGGATCATGGACAAGCTGGAGCGTTCGCCCGGCTTCGCGGGTCGCCCGGACCGCCGCAGGGTGGAGGAGGCCCTGCAACATGTCGCGTATCGGCTTCTGGTGCAACGTGATTGGGGCGGCGACGCGCCGACCATGGCGATCGCCGGACCGCACGCCAAGGCGGCGACCTGACCGTTCGCCGGTGCCCGCTGGGCTCGGGCGTACCATCTCGCCATGAGCCGAATCGGAACCTTTCCTGACGACGACGTCTATGGCTGGATCCTGAAGTCTCCCGATCTGGGCGGTGCGATCGCCAACTTCAGTCAGGCGGTCTACACCAAGAACCGGCTGCCGTTGCGCACCCGCGAACTAGCGCGCGCCGTCATCGCCGACAACAACGAATGCGTCGTGTGCGCCAACACCCGCGACGCCGATGGACCGGCGGCCGGCGTCGACGAAGACCTCTACGAGCATGCGTCGCAGTGGCGCACCTGGCCCGGCTACAGCGAACAGGAGCGGCTGGCCGCCGAGTTCGCGCACCGGTTCTCCACCGAGCACACCGCCCTGCGCGACGACGAAGACTTCTGGGCCAGGGCGCAACAACACTTCTCCGAGGAGTTGCTTGCCGACTTGGCGCTGTCGTGTGCCCTGTGGGTCGGTATGGGCCGGGTCTTGCGCACCTTGGACATCGGTCAAGCCTGCAAACTCACCTTGCCCAGCCGCGCTTGAGAACACGCGGCTGACACCCGCGCTGCACAATGCTGCCATGACAGCCACTCCGCTTGCCGCCGCGGCGATCGCCCAACTGGAGGCCGAGGGCGTCGACACCGTCATCGGCACGGTGGTCAATCCCGCCGGATTGATCAACGCCAAGACGGTGCCGATCCGGCGGACGAACACCTTTGCCGATCCGGGGCTGGGCGCCAGTCCCGTCTGGCATGTCTTCGCCATCGACCAGAGCGGAATCGCGTTCACCGAGAATCTCAGCGTCGTAGGCGATCAACGGATCCGGATCGACCTGTCGGCGCTGCGCATCATCGGTGAGGGCTTGGCGTGGGCGCCGGCATCGTTCTTCGATCAGGACGGCGAGCCCGTCGCCGCCTGCAGCCGCGGAACGCTGCACCGCGTCGAAGCCGCGCTCGCCGATGCCGGCATCGAGGCCGTCGTCGGCCACGAGGTTGAGTTCGTTCTCGTCGGACCGGACGGGCAGCAGTTGCCCTCGACCTTGTGGGCACAGTACGGGCTGGCCGGCATCCTGGAACGGGAAGCATTCGTCCGTGACGTCATCGGCGCCGCCACGTCGGCCGGGGCGGCGATCGAGCAGTTCCATGCCGAGTCGGGGGCCAACCAGTTCGAGCTGTCGTTGGCACCGCACGCACCGGTGGCCGCTGCCGATCAGTTGGTGCTGATGCGCATCATCCTCGGGCGTGCGGCGCGCCGGCAGGGGTTGCGCGTCAGTTTCTCCCCGGCGCCGTTCGCCGGCAGCGTGGGATCGGGTGCGCACCAACACTTTTCGTTGTCCACCGCGGACGGTCCGCTGTTCTCGGGCGGACCGGGTCCGGGCGGCATGACCGCGGCCGGACAAAGCGCGCTGGCCGGCGTGCTGCGCGGACTGCCCCAAGCCCAGGGAATATTGTGCGGGTCGATCGTGTCGGGGCTGCGGATGCGGCCGCGCAATTGGGCGGGAGCGTACGCGTGTTGGGGCGTCGAGAACCGCGAGGCTGCTCTGCGCTTCGTCGAGGCCAACATCGGCAATCCGCGCGGCGGTAACGCCGAGGTCAAGATCGTCGATCCGTCCGCGAACCCCTACCTCGCATCGGCAGCGATCCTGGGGCTCGCGCTCGACGGCGTCCGGTCGCAAGCGGAGCTGCCGCCGGAAACAACCGTGGACCCCGCGCAGCTCTCCGAATCCGACCGCGTCAGCGCCGGAACCGTGCTGCTACCCGAATCACAGCGGGAAGCTCTTGCCGCACTGGAACATTCTCAACTGATGCGGTCCATCCTCGGCGATGCCGCAGTGGACTCGGTCGTCGCGGTCCGACGCATGGAAGACGAGCGTTACGGCGACCTGGATCCGGCGGCTCTGGCCGACAGATTCCGGATGGCTTGGAGCGTATGACCGGGCTGAAGGAATGCTCGGCGCTAGGGGAGCACATCGGGTCACTGCTGCTGGTCGATCAGCACATGCACGGCTGCTGGTTGACCGCGGGGGACCGGCAACGCTTCGAGAACGCCCTGAACGAGGCCAACACCGAGCCGCTGGCCGACTTCGACTCCGGCTTCGACACGCAGCTCGGTTTTGCCGTGCGCGCGCATTGCGGCCGCCTTCTCGGCTTACCGAAACATGCGGACCCGCAAGCCTATTGGGCGCGCCGCAGCATGTTCGACGAGGTCGAGTTGGCGCGCCGCTTCCTGCCGGCCGCGGGGGTGAGCAACTGGTTGGTCGACACCGGTATCGGATCGGATGTCACCGGGGTCGCCGAGCTGGCCGATTTGTCGGGCGGACCGGCGCACGAGGTGGTCCGCCTCGAACAAGTCGCCGAGCAGGCCGCGCAGGCCGCTGGGGACTACGCCTCGGCGTTCCAGGACATTCTCCAGCGTCGCACGGCCACCGCAGTCGGCACCAAGTCGATCCTGGCATACCGCGGGGGGTTCGACCGGGACCTGGCCGAGCCGGCGCCCGCCGAGGTGTCGACGGCCGCCCAGCGGTGGCGTGACCAGGGCGGGGTCGGCCTACACGACCGCGTCCTGCTCAGCTTCGGGTTGCACCAAGCGTTGCGCCTCGGCAAGCCGCTGCAGTTGCACGTGGGACTGGGCGACCGCGATTGTGACCTGCACAAGACCAATCCGCTGCATTTGCTCGACTTCTTGCGCCAGTCGGGTGATACCCCGATTGTCTTGCTGCACTGCTATCCCTACGAACGCGAAGCCGGGTACCTCGCCCAAGCGTTCAACAACGTCTACGTCGACTGCGGTCTGAGCGTGAACCACCTGGGGGCCAACGCGCCGGCGTTCCTTGCCCGAATGCTCGAGCTCGCGCCGTTCCGCAAGATCCTGTACTCGTCGGACGGGTACGGTCCCGCAGAGTTGCACTTTCTGGGTGCAGCGTTGTGGCGCAATGGAATTCATCGCGTACTGCAACGATTCGTCGACAGTGGCGACTGGAGCGAGCGCGACGCCGTCCGGGTGGTGGATCTCATCGGCCGGGATAACGCCGCCCGCATTTACCGCGTTTGACCACCGCCGACACCGGGGTATATAGGCGATCATGGCCACCCTCGGGGATGTCTTGGACTGGGCCCGCAAGCAAGTCGTCTCGCGGGTCCCCAAAGCCGACCTCGATCAGCGGGACCCGGACTACATCCGCGACCAGCTGCCGGGCACCTGGCTGCTGGCGTCGCTGTACTTCCGCGCGGACGTCCGGCACCTGGACCGGATACCCGCCGACGGACCGGTGCTACTAGTGGGAAACCACAGCGGCGGCAACGTCCCGCCCGACACGTTTGTGTTCACCCTGGCGTTCTGCTCCTATTTCGGCGTCGAGCGTCCCTTCTACCAGTTGGCTCACAACTTGGTGGTATCGGCGCCGCCGCTGGGCTGGCTACGCAAGTTCGGCACCGTCGCCGCCAATCATGACAACGCCCGATTGGCGCTGGAATCCGGCGCGGCGTTGCTGGTCTACCCCGGTGGTGACTACGAGGTGTTTCGCCCGTCGTGGGAGCGACACAAGGTCGACTTCGGGGGGCGCATGGGTTACGTGCGATTGGCCCGGGAGGCCGGCGTGCCGATCGTTCCGGTCGCCAGCGTCGGCGGGCAGGAGAGCGCATTGTTCCTCGACCGCGGCCAATGGCTGGCCAAGCTCTTGATGACCGATAAGTTGTTGCGGCTCAAAAGCATACCGATTTCACTGGCCTTACCGTGGGGTGTGAACATCAGTGACTTGGCGGGGCACATACCGCTTCCCACCAAGATCGTGATCGAGGTGCAAGATCCCATCGAGGTCGACGGTGATGATCAGGCGGTGCACGACAAGGTGCTGGGCAGCCTGCAGGCAGGTGTCGACCGCCTGGCCGCCGAGCGTCGGTTCCCGGTGATCGGCTGATGCGCGTCGAACGCCGTTGCGTGATCGACGCCGATCGCGACGAGGTCTGGAAGACGGTCAGCGACCCGGACTGCTACCCGTCGTTCATGAGCAACCTGGAGCGCTGGGAGGCGGCGAATGACCACCCGCCGGGCGTAGGTGCCCGCTATACCGTGCACTGGAAGATCGGTTCGGTGCCCGTTGGCGGCCTGATCGAAGTGGTCGAGTTCGACGAGGGACGCGACCTGGCGTTCGTCGGCATCACCGGGGTTACGCTGCGGGGCCGGATCCGGCTACGCGATGCCTCCGATGGCCGGACCAAAGTGACGTTTCGGATGTCGTATCAGGCACCGGGCGGCTTACTGGGGTATATCGCCGATCGCATTGCCGTGCGTCAGGTCGGGCGCACCCTGTCAGACACCCTCAAGCGCCTCAAGGGGCTCACCGAGACCGGCGCCTAGACGACGCCGGTAGCGTCGAAAACCCAAGAGGTGTCGACGGCCAGGTTCTCGAAGTGACTGGGCGGGGCGAAGGCCACCAGGCTGTTGAAGTCCCAATAGTCTTTCCACAGCGCGATTTTCCCGTCGAGCACCTTGTGTACCGTGACGAATCTGAGCACACCCTGCTCGCCGGTTTCGAAGGTCCACGTCTCGGAGTGCTCGTACATCACGTCGGCGCCGTTGGACAGCAGCAACCCGTCGTGATTGTCGTACCCGGCCAGCGGTCCGAGCCCGATCTTGAGTCGCGTCACGATGTCATCGGGTCCGCGTGCCGACACCGCGGGCACCGGCATGTCGACATACAGGCAGTCCGCGGCCAAGAACGTCTTGACTGCATCCCAGTCGCGGCGAGAAAGTGCACCCCAGAGCCCGAGCACGACCTCCTCGGCCGTGCTCGTCGAAACGTCGGTCATAGCGGTCAATTAACGCGGTCGACGAGCAGGTGTCAACCACAGCCAACGCGCGCATACTCACCAACGTGACCTCGCTACACCGCTACATCGCCGAGGAGATCGCGGCTGACCACATCGACGGTCTGCTGAACCGCCGAGAGGCCCTGCGGCGGCTGGCGTTACTCGGGGTTAATGCGGCGGCCGCGACCACCCTGATCGCCGCCTGCGCCACCCGAAAGGGCTCAGCGCCGATGCCGGCGGGTTCGGCGCCGTCATCTGTTACCTCGGTGGCACCGCCGGGGATGGCCAGCGCACTGCCGACCGAGCCGATCAGCTGGCGCGGACCGCAGGGAACGTTGCAAGCGGCATGGGCGCAGGCACCCCATGCCAAAGGCGCCGTGCTGGTGGTCCACGAGAACAAGGGCCTCACCGATTGGGTGCGGTCGGTGGCCGGGCGCCTCGCCGGAGCGGGCTATTCTGCCCTGGCCGTCGACCTGCTCTCCGAGAAGGGCGGGACGCAGGCGTTTTCCGATCCCGCCCAAGCAACCGCCGCGTTGGGTTCGATAGCACCCGAGCAGTTCATTCACGACCTGGACTCCGGTGTCGAGCAATTGCGGGTGCGCGCCCCGGGGCAGAAGGTGGCCGTCGTCGGCTTCTGCTTTGGTGGTGGGCTGGTATGGCAACTGCTGAAGGCCGGCGGACTCGGGTTGTCCGCCGCGGTCCCGTTCTATGGGCCGCTGCCCGACAACCCCAGTTTCCGCGGCGCCAAGGCCGCGGTGCTGGCCGTCTACGGCGCCCTCGACGCGCGAGTGACCGGGTCGCAGCCAGCGGCCAAGGCAGCGCTGGACAGTGCCGGACTGGCCAACGACTTCCTCATCGAACCGGCGCCGACCACGCATTCTTCAACGACACCGGCCCGCGCTACAACGCCACTGCGGCGGCCGATGCGTGGCAGCGGCTGCTGG
The DNA here is from genome assembly GCF_001673155.1 of Mycobacterium sp. 1423905.2. Lineage (GTDB taxonomy): Bacteria > Actinomycetota > Actinomycetes > Mycobacteriales > Mycobacteriaceae > Mycobacterium. The sequence continues at coordinate 11,181 of NZ_LZLE01000130.1, forward strand.
ACTGGCTGGGGCGATACCTTTCCTAGGACGTCACCATGGAGTGCGCCGGGCCCAGGCTAACCGGCAGGGTCGACCAACCGCGTAAGACTCGCGTGGGTCGCCGACTTCCGGTTCCGGCGGAGCGCGCCTGAGGGAAGCGGTCAAAGAAGGTGCGCAGCCCGACTTCGCCCTCGGCGCGGGCCAGTGCCGCACCCAGGCAGAAATGCCGGCCGCCGGAGAATGCAAGATGCCTTCCCGCGTTTGTCCTTTCGATGTCGAAGCGGTGCGGCTCCGGGAACACGGCGGGATCCCGGTTGGCAGCGGCCAGATAAACCACCACCATCTCCCCGCGCTCGATGGTGGTGCCCGCCACTTCGACGTCCGTGCGGGCCACTCGGGCGGTCAGCTGAACCGGAGAGTCCAATCGCAGGATCTCCTCCACCGCGTTGGGCCACAGCTCGGGCCGGTCGCTTAGCGTCCGCAAGTGATCGGGCCGGTCCAAGAGCATGCGGATACCGTTGCCCAGCAAGTTCACCGTGGTCTCGAATCCCGCCGCCAGCACCAAGCCCGCCAGGGCCTCGAGTTCGGTACGGCTCAATTGCGTTTCTGCCGAACCACTTTCGGCGGTCTGAAGCAACTGACTCATGAGGTTCTCGCCGGGGTTGCGGCGCAGGTGGTCGAGATGTTCGGTCAGCCAGGTGTTGAAGCCGGCAAGTCCCTGCTGCACACTGCGGTACTGGCGCCAGGGCAGGCCGATGTCCAGGCTCGGGGCGGCCAGCTCACCGAACTCGAGCACTCGCTGTCTTTCGCGCGCGGGCACTCCCAGGATGTCGCTGATGATCGCGACCGGAAGCTGAGCACAGTACTGGTCCACAATGTCGACCACGGCGGTGTTCGGCAGGCCGGCCAGCCGATCCAGCAGCTCGATCGCGGTCTGCTCCACTCGATCTCGCAACGCGGCGACGGCTCGCGAGGTGAAGACCGCCGACACGGTCTTGCGATAGCGGGTGTGGTCGGGCGGCTCGACGGCCAGCAGCGAGGGCGCACGCAGCGGATGCAGCAGGTCGTCTCGGGTACGCCGCTCCAGCCAGCGCACCGGCGCGGGCAAGTTCGCCCCCATGATCAGCACTCGGAAGTCGTCGGAGCGCAGCAGTTCGTGTGCCACTCCATGATCCACGGCCAGATAGTTGACCCGGGCCCGGACCAGGGGACCGAGCCGCCGTAGTTCGTCATAGAACGGCACCGGATCGGCGACCACTGCGGGATCGGCGATCAGCCGGGACTGGACATCGCCGCGCCGGACCCCGATGGCCGCGACTGCGCGGATGAACCCGTGCATCGCCAGCCAGTGCAGCGCTTCTTTCAAGGCTCCTCCATTGGTCGACGGGCCACCCGGTCTTGCTCAGGGTAGGCCGACCTCAGAGGTCAGCACTCGGCGGTGAGCTTGAAATCCTCAGTGATTGTCTTGTTGGGGTTGCTGCTGTTGATGCCGTAGGCACTGCCGGTGATGGTGTAGCTGTTCTTGTTCAGGTCGACGTGGGCGTCACCGACCCCGCCCTCGTAGTAGCTACCGGTGAAGCCGTTGATGTTCTGAATCTTCACCCACTGGGGAATCGCCCGGTCGCCACTGAGCATCACCACCGCCTGCACCTGCCCCTCGCGGTCGCGGATGTCGATGGTTCGGTAGGACTGCACTTGGCTGCAGGCGGGCGGGCGGGTCGTATGGGTGTTGCCGTCGAGCGTGAATCGCGCGGCCTTGCGCGGCACCGTCTGAACCTGTCCGCATCCGGAGACGCCGGCAACAACCGCCAGCGCGGCTCCGGTGACCGTAACCAACCGCTTTCCCACTAGCGACCTCCATGTCGACGTGAGCGTTGTCCAGGAGACATTACTGCCGTTCGGGCCCCAATGTGGGCAAGCTCTTCAGGATGCGACCGCGCACGAATTCCGGACTGACTCCCTTGAGTCGGTCGATCCAGCGGATGCCCTTGGGGACGTACCAATGCAACCGGCGCGGGTGGTGGTAGGCCCGCCAGGCCGCCTCGGCGACGCTGGATGCCGGCATCAACCGAAACATGCCTTTCTTCGGCGCGGTGGCGCGCAGCTCGTCCGCCGACATGGTCGCCGCTCCGGGCGCGGAGTGGTTGGGAGTGGAGGTCAGAATCGCGGTGTCGATCAGGCCGGGTAGCACGTCGGCAACGCGCACTCCGTGTCGCTGCCACTCCACGCTCAGCGCTTCGGTCAGTCCCTTGACCGCGTGCTTGGTCGCCGAGTAAACCGCCAAGCGCGGCATCCCATAGGTACCTGAAGACGATGAGGTCGAGAACATCAGACTCCCCGGCGCCCTCTTGAGGTAGGGGAGCGCAGCATAAGCCCCGTTGAGGACCGCTTTGAAGTTCACCTCGACCACCCGCATGGCGGCGTCGTACGGGACGTCCTCGAACCAACCGCTCTCGCCCACACCGGCGTTGTTCCACATCATGTCGAGCCCGCCGCCCGGGTTGCCGGCGCAGAAGTCGCGCAACGCGCCGTCCAACGCGGCCTTGTCAGTCACGTCGACGGTACGGCTCCACAGGCCAGAGCCCAGGTGCGCGCTCAGGGACGCGAGCCCTTCCTCGTCGCGGTCCACTGCGCCGACCCGCCAGCCTCTGGCGTGAAACAACAGTGCGCCTTCGCGGCCCATGCCGCTGCCGGCACCGGTGATGAATATCGACTTCATCTCGCCCTCAAACGATCGGATCGAGCCGCCCCTCAGCTAGCTTCGACCACGTCTTTGATGCGATGCAGCGTCTTGGTCATGTCTCTTATATTGCGACGTTTACGTAGAAAACCTCCTAACAGCCAATAGATGGGAACCCATGGGAGGTCATTGAGCCGGAAGGACTCGGTCACGTCGGTGCCGTCGCCGGCTGGCACCAGTTGGTAGTGCCAGTTGTTCACGGGTCGATCGCCGAGGAACACAGCAAACCCGAATTCACGTCCAGGCAGGCAGCCGGTCACCTCGCACACTGACCAGTAGACCGGTCCGACTTCGTTGCGGCGGACGTGGCCGCGGAAGCGGGCACCCAGCTCAGGGCCGGTAGCGTCGCCCAACCACTCCGCCTCGAACGTTTCGGGCGAGAATCGTCCGGTATTGCGAATGTCGGCGATTAAATCCCAAATTTTGTCGGCGGGCGCAGCCATATGAACGGTCACCGAACCCTGCATTTCACATTCCCTACGTGCAGACTGTAACGAAACGGAAAGTCGAAACGATATTCTTACTTACGGCGTGAAGGCGTCGATGATGCCGGCCACGGCGTGCTGCAGGGAGCGAGCGGGTTTCGGCAACGAGGCGGGGACCGGTGCCATGCCGCCGGCACTGCTGCACTTCGGCCACGCGGCAGGTCCCTGGCCGGCCAGGACGCGGTTGGCTACGGTGATTTGTTGCTGCTTAGAGGCTTTTGCCGGGTTTCCCACCCCACCGTATTCCTCCCATGTGGCTTGCTTGAACTGCAGGCCGCCGTACTTGCCGTTACCGGTGTCGGCCGCCCAGTTGCCATTGGATTCGCATTGCGCGACGGCCTCCCAGTTCATGGCTTCGGCCTGCGCGACACCCGCACTGAGCGACATCGATGCTGCGACGAAACCGGCGGCCAGGGCGGATTTGATGAGGGGCTTAGTGATGTTTGTCATGTCCGGCATTTCGCCGGCCGTGTTCGAAGTGTTACCGATTAGAAAAAGTTGTGAGATCAGAAATCTATCGCACCGAGATTGGTGCGAAGTGAAGCAAATAGTGTCCTATTGCACGAATCAGGCGGGTGCTGCGGACGAGCAGAACGAGCCGGTGGCGCTGGTAAGCGCCCGTTGGTAGAGGCTGTCGAGTAGACGTCTCCGTATCGTTTCGCGCACGGCGGCAGCCAGCTGCGGCCGGCAATCCGGTGCCTCCAGCAAACTTCGATTAAGAGCGATCTGAGACATAATCTTAGTGTTCAGCGAGTCGATCGCAGACCGCGGTACCGACAGATCCGGCGGCGCGGAAGGCACGGTCGCCGGGTTGAGCTTCCAGTCGGCGAACCGGGTGTACTCGATCGCGTCGATCGCGTCGATCTGATCGCGAAACACCCGGGCGACATAGTCCGGGTCAATACCTTGCGCGCGGGCCTCGTCGCCGAGCGTGGCCAGCTCTTGCTGTTCGCGTTCGGGATCCTCGATGGCGCGCTGGGCACTCCACTTATAGGCGGCCACCGGCTCGGCGGTGGCCAACCGTTGCGCGGCGGCGTCGACGAGTTCAGCCAGCGGGTTCGTCGAGTCCCCAGTCGCCGGGGGTGAGATACCAACCAGGGCGGCTGCTAGAGCTGTCAACCCGGCTTGCAGGAGCCTCGACGCCGACCTTGGTGCTCGTCTACCCACATCAGCGATTACAGCGCAGCGCAGTGAATCTTTCCGGCCGACTGCCCGATCGGCTATCCTTCGGGGCACTCGGCGACCGCCTCCAGAAGTTGCGTACACACTGCATGCGAGAAGACGACCCACTGCGTCAGAACAGTTCTCAACGACGCGCGTGGCTGCGCACGCCGGCGGCCCGAACACTGATCGCTGCGACCCTGTCTCTGTGTCTGTTGTTGAGCGTCACGACGATCGTGGTGGGACGGCTGCACCCCGGCCCTGGTGACACACTGGACAATCCAGGTGATCGGGCCAGCGACGCCGCGAGCCTGGCTCAGGTCATCACCTCCGCCAAGCAGGTCGTCGGCGTGGCCGATCTTCGCGCTATCACCGCCGGCTATTCCTTAGTGTCCTGCAAGGACCAGGACGCGCCGCCGTATCAAGGTGCCATCTACATGAATTTCGCTCTGCCCGCCGACGCGCACGCCGACGGCTACTTCGGTTTCGTCGCCGCGAAGTTGGTCGGGCAAGGCTGGACCGAAGGGCGGCCGACCACTCAACATGTCTTCGGCAAGGCCGTCGCCAAAGACGGTGTCACCGCGCTGATCTACCCGGACCACACCGACCGCCCCATCGGTGTCCTTCGGCTTTACGGTCAGTGCCGAAACATGAACAACCATCGCCGGGACGCGGCCGTGTGGACCGATGTCACCGGCGAGTTCACTCGCAATCCCTGAGTATCACCGGCGCACAAAGCACTACTGCGCTTGACGGCAATGCCGTCAAGCGCAGTAGTAACAGTGTTGCGGTGGTCTGCTCAGCGAGCGCCCAAGGCGCCCTGCAGGTCAGGCTTCATCGCGCTGAGCTGGGCTCCCCAGTACTCCCAGCTGTGAGTGCCGTCGGCGTCGAAGTTGAACACCGCGTTGTGGCCACCGGCACCGTTGTAGGCATCCTGGAACTTGATGTTGCTGCTGCGCACGAAGTTCTCCAGGAATTCTGCGGGCATGTTGGCGCCACCCAATTCCGAGGGCTTGCCGTTACCGCAGTACACCCACAACCGGGTGTTGTTGGAGACCAGCCTCCCGATCTGAACGGTAGGGTCGTTACGCTGCCAGGCCGGGTCACTCGACGGGCCCCACATGTCCGAGGCCTTGTAGCCACCGGCGTCACCCATGGCCAGACCGATCAGCGACGGGCCCATGCCCTGCGAGGGGTCCAGCAGCGCCGACAGCGAACCCGCGTAGATGAACTGGTCGGGGTGGTATGCCGCCAGGATCATGGCCGACGAACCGGCCATCGAGATGCCGACGGCGGCGCTGCCGTTGGGCTTCACGCTGCGCTGGGACTGCAGGTACTGCGGCAGCTCACTGGTGAGGAACGTTTCCCACTTATAGGTAGTGCAGCCGGCCTTGCCGCAGGCGGGGTTGTACCAGTCGCTGTAGAAGCTGGACTGTCCACCGACGGGCATGACCACCGACAGACCGGACTGGTAGTACCACTCGAACGCGGGGGTGTTGATGTCCCAGCCGTTGTAGTCGTCCTGGGCCCGCAGACCGTCGAGCAAGTAGACGGCGGGTGAGTTGTTGCCGCCGCTCTGGAACTGCACCTTGATACTGCGGCCCATCGCTGCCGAAGGAACCTGCAGGTACTCAACCGGAAGCCCGGGCCGCGAGAATGCTCCCGCTGTTGCGCCCCCGCCGGCGAGTCCGATTAGACCCGGGAGCGTCGCGGCCGCGGCCGCGCCGACTAGGAGCCGGCGGCCCCAGGCCCGTATCTTCCCGCTCACGTCTGTCATACCTGTGCCCCTGTCCTTAATTACTCATGCTCCCGGCAGAACTTACCGTGTGAGTAGGTGAAATGTCGATCTGGCCGCGAACTTATTCCAGTTCTGTATCGGTTCCCGCCGGGGATATAGCAGCTGTGCTATACGGTCCCGCCGGAATTACCGGATTCGATATAACCCCCCCAATGCGCCCATTCACGACACACACGCCCGTGCGTTATGCACGCGTTATGCACTTGCAACCGGGCAGATGACAACTCGTTTCGGGCGACGAGTACGACGCAATTGCGGCCGCGCCTTGGGCGCCCCGAGCAGAGTGCCTCCCGGGGCGGGCCGCGGCCGGACCGGTTTCTTCGGATTACCTGCGGGTTCACCGACCGGGGGAGCCGCCGTCGCGCGGACCGCGTAGGCTCGCTGCGAACAATCCGATGGAGATCATGCTGTCCCGGTCAGTTCCGCGCTCCCGCACCACCGCACCCAGGCCCCTAGGTGCGAATTCTGCTGGGCGAGGACGCAGGTTCGGGATCGATAGAGGTGCGGAAGTTTTGGATACGGTACTCGGGCTGTCGCTAACGCCAACCACCGTCGGGTGGGTTCTTGCTGAAGGGCACGGCGCGGACGGCACCATTCTCGACCATCGCGAAATGGCATTGCCCGGTGGCCGCGGGGTGAGTGCCGTGAAGACCGCAGTACAGGTCGCAGAGGAAGTAATGGGCGTCGCCGATGAGGCTGCGGCGCACGAGCAACGACTGCGGCTAATCGGCGTGACCTGGAACGACGAGGCTTCCGCTCAGGCAGCGCTGCTCATTGAAGCCCTGACCGATGCCGGTTTCGACAATGTGGTGCCGGTCCGGCAACTCGATGCCGTCGAGACGTTGGCCGAAGCGATCGCTCCGATCATCGGATACGACCGCACCGCGGTGTGCATTCTCGAGCACGAGTGGGCGACGGTGGTCATGGTCGACACCAACGATGGCGGAAGCCAAACTGCGGTCAAACATGTCCGAGGCGGATACGATGGGCTGACGTCATGGCTGACCGGAATGTTCGACCGCAGTGCCTGGCGGCCGGCCGGCGTGGTCGTCGTCGGATCGCATTCCGACATCAACGAATTCTCTTGGCATCTGGAGAACGTGCTGCCGGTGCCGGTTTTCGCCCAAACCATGGCGCAGGTGACCGTGGCGCGCGGCGCGGCTCTGGCCGCAGCTCGCAGCACCGAGTTCACAGATGCGCAGCTGGTCACCGAAACCGTCGCGGCGCCCGCCGTTCGCGCGCGCTCGATGCAATACACCGGTGCCGCAGCGGCGTTGGCCGCGGCCGCGGTGACCTTCGTGGCCTCGCTGTCGTTGGCCGTAGGCCTGCAATTGACCCCTGATAAGCACTCCGGAGCAGCACAGCATGCGGTGCGCACGTCTGCGCCTCCGGTCGCAGAAAGCCAGGCGCCTCTTCCCGTTCCGGCGCAGGTGAGGTCGACGGCGCCGGCGGCAGCACCCCAGGCGCCGGAGCAAGAGGAGCCGGTGCGTCTGACCTCTGGCGGCCAGGTGACTCAACCGAAACCAGGGGGCCAGCCCAGCAGTGCCGCGCCGCAATCGGATCCCAATGGCGGGCCGCTTCTGCTGACGCGAGTGCTGGAGCACATTCCCGGCAGTTTCGGCGAAACGAGTACTCGACCGCCGGAGTAATTAACGGCTTTGTTGGCCGACGTCACTACGGGCTCGGAATCGACGTCGTGGTAATTCTCGGCTAATGGTCCATGACGTCCCGATGAATTGGTTGCCGGTGACGCCGGCTATTCGAATGCCGGTCCTCGTTGGGTCGCTATTCACCTGTAGCGCGCACGGCGCTGAAGGAAACGGTCACGTCGTCGGCGACCCGCAGTGAGCCCATCAGCAAGGAGTAGGGCTTGACCCCGAAGGCGGACTGTCGGACGACGGACTCGGTGGACATGCGCCATGTCCCGTCCCGACGCTTGGTGTGCAGGATGACTTCATGCGGGCGCGTTTTTCCCCGGATCCGCAGCGTTCCGCTCAGCCGGTAGCTGTCCTCGACCGCGGCGATGGCCTCTGTAGTGAAGCTGATCTCCGGGAAGCGGCCGACGTTGAGGGCTTTCAACGCGTTTGATCGCACTACTGCCTTCTCTGGACCGGACAGGCCTTTGACACCGCCCTCGCCGCGCAGCACTACCAGGGAGTCGACGTCGACCACCAGTTCGGCGGCGTCGGGTGCCCCGTCGGTCCATGTCACTTGCGCGTGCCAGCAGGTCAGCCCAATGGTGAGCCGATGACCCATCCGCGCTGCCGGCCCGGCCACCCCGGTGTGAAGTGTCAACTCACCGTCGGAGGAGTCCAGTTCCCAGACGTCGGTCACAGAGCGACTGTATGTGTCGATTGAGACGGCGTTCCGGCTCAGATGGTCAACACCGTGCGGTAGCGGGTGCGGCCTTGCTCCATCGACGCGTAGCCGTCGGCCGCCTCGGACAGGGGCCGCTCCTCGATCCAGGTCCGCACACCGGACAAGACCGCGAAATGCATCGTCTCTTCAACGTCTTTGGCGGTGCCCGAAGGATGACCCGTCACGCTGAGGCCGGGTGTGATGAGTTGCACCGGGCTGATCGGCAGCGGCTCGGGCGTGACACCGATGGCGACCAATTCACCTTGCGGCAACAGTCCACCGACAGTTTCCGCCATGGCCTTGGAGTTGCCCGCAGTGCCAAGCACGACCGTCGCACCCCCCAGTGTGCGAAGTGCTTCGGCGACGTCACCGGCCGTCGAGTCGATGTAGTGGTGGGCGCCCAATTGGCGTGCGTCGTCGGCTTTTTCGGTGCCGCGGTTGATCGCGATGGTCTCGAATCCCATGGCGCGCGCGAATTGGATTCCGAGGTGGCCCAGGCCGCCCACCCCGAGAATGGCGACCCGGTCACCGGGCAATGCTTTGGTGTGCCGCAGCGCGTTGTATGTCGTCACACCGGCGCAGCCCATCGGTGCGGCTTCCGCATCGGACAGTTCGGGAGGTATCCGAGCCAGCGCATTGGATGGCACTGTCACTGATTCGGCGTACCCGCCGGGGTACTGCCAGCTGGGAACCTTGATGTTCGCGCAGTAGATGAAGGTGCCTTTACGACACGGATCGCAGCGGTTGCAATTGCCGCCGAACCAGCCGACGGCGACACGGTCGCCGACCGCGAAGTTGTCGACTCCTTCGCCGAGTTCGGCGATGGTTCCGGCGATTTCGTGTCCGAGAGTCAGTGGCCACGTCATGTTGGGAAAGCCGCCGTTGACGAAGGCCCGGTCGGTGCCGCAGATACCGCACGCGGTCACCGTTATGCGTACCTCGTCGCGGCCAGGAGGTGGCGTTGGCACCTCGACCAGTTCCATGGGCGCGCCCGCGGACTGGATCTGAACAGCCTTATGGGTGGGCATTTGCCTCCTCGGCGTGCGATCTCTAATGCGCCACAGGGCATTTGGCCGCCCCGTTGCTGTGGTAGTCGACCTGCCAGTGCTTGATTCCGTTGAGCCAGCCCGACCGCAGTCGCTCGGGCTGACCGACCGCTTCCACGTCCGGCATGACGTCGGCGATGGCGTTGAACATCAAATCGATCGTCATCCGGGCGAGGTTGGCGCCGATGCAGTAGTGCGCACCGGTGCCACCGAACCCGACATGTGGATTGGGATTGCGCAGGATGTTGAAGGTGAACGGGTCGTCGAACACTTCTTCGTCGAAATTGGCTGAGCGGTAGACCATTACCACCCGCTGACCTTTTTTGATCTGCACGCCGGACAGTTCGTAGTCCTCGAGGGCGGTGCGCTGGAACGAAGTGACCGGGGTGGCCCACCGCACGATCTCATCGGCCGTGGTTTCGGGTCGTTCCCGTTTGTACAGCTCCCACTGATTCGGGAAGTCGGTGAAGGCCATCATGCCCTGGGTGATCGAATTGCGCGTGGTTTCGTTTCCGGCGACCGCCAACAGGATCACGAAGAAACCGAACTCGTCATCGGAGAGCTTGTGCCCGTCGATGTCGGCCTCGATCAACTTGGTGACGATGTCTTCGCCAGGATTCTGCGCCCGGTCGGCAGCCATCTGCATGGCATACATGATCAGGTCGACCGAGGCGGTGATGGCGTCGTTGGTCGCAAATTCCGGATCCTGGTCGCCCACCATCTGATTGGACCAGTGGAACAACTTCATCCGATCTTCCTGCGGCACCCCGAGTAGTCCGGCGATGGCCTGCAGGGGCAATTCGCAGGACACCTGTTCGACGAAGTCGCCAGATCCTTTCGCCGCGGCTTCCTCGACGATGTGTCGAGCCCGGGTTCGCAAGTCGTCGCGGAGACGCTCGACGGCTCGCGGAGTGAAACCGCGAGAGATGATCTTGCGGAGCCGAGTGTGCTGGGGAGCGTCCATGTTGAGTAGCACGAACTTGCCCCGCTCGACCTGCTCGCCGTCTGCGCCGTCCTTGTAGCGGGGCAGGGCGGTCTTCTCCAGGCTGGAGAAGACGTCGCTACGTCGCGAGATTTCCTTGACGTCCTTGTGCTTGGTCACCACCCAGAAGCCGCCGTCGTTGAACCCGCCGGCTCCGATAGGTTGCTCGTTCCACCAGATCGGTGCGGTGCGACGCATCTCGGCGAGTTCTTCCACCGGCAATCGTTCGGCATAGATGTCTGGGTCGGTGAAATCGAATCCCGGAGGTAAGTTGGGTGTCGGCAGGGTTGGCATGGCCCACTCCTCGGTATGACTTGGAAATTAAGACACCTCGTGTCAATAAACCACTGCCGCACTCAATTGGGAAGCACCCAACCAAGATTGCCTCAGGTAGAACGTGTTCAGTTTTCCTGTCTGTCAGCCAGCGGCGAGTTTCGCTGCATCGTCCGAGCGACCTGAGACAGCATCGCCGCTGCCCCACTCAGCAAACGGGCTTGTGGTGCGGGCCACAATAGATATGCTTTGGGAAATTGGGGTCGATGGAGGGGTGCACCATGATTCGCGAGATGCTCAGCGCTGCTGCCGTCGCGGGCGCCGCAATCGGATGCGCACCGATCGCGGGTGCTGACAACGGGCATTACGAGGGCGATGTGCCCGGGATGAATTACGACGCGTCCCTCGGCGCGCCCTGCGACAACTACGAACGCTTCATCTTCGGACGCGGCCCCAGCGGTCAGGCGGAAGCCTGCCACTTCCCGCCGCCCAACCAGTTCCCAGCAGCAACCACCGGGTACTGGGTCGTTTCCTACCCCCTACGCGGCGTTCAACAGATCGGTGCGCCGTGTCCTGGTCCGCAGGTTGCGGCGCAGTCGCCGGCCGGGTTGCCGATGCTGTGCTTGGGAGCGCAGGGGTGGCAAGAAGGATGGTTCACCGGAGCAGGCTTCTTCCCGCCCGAGCCGTGACCGGCTGACCAGCGATGAGTGGCTCCGCCGCACCAGCGGTATCGCCGATCCCACGGTGGTTGCGCTTCGTGCTGGCGTCTGACCGTGCCGGATCGGCGTGGTACATCGGGACCGGGTTCTTCTTCGCGCCCGCGCTTGCCCTGTTGTCGCCTTGGCCGGCAGTCACCGCCGTGCTCTGGTGGATCATCGGCCTGGCCGGCTTGTGGCTCGGCGTGCTGGGCATCGCGATGGCCATCGGATTGGCGCGAATCTTGCGGTCCGGCAACGAGATCCCCGAATCATACTGGCGCACGCTGGTCGATTACTGACTGCGCAAGTCGATCACCGGACCGGCCCGTCTACAGTCATAGCAACCGTTCGCCACCCAATGCCAACGTTAGGAGATCCCGATGGGCTTCAATCCGAGAGACGCGGTCGACGCGGTCCGGGACATCGCCACCAACGCAGTCGAGAAGGCGTCTGACATCGTCGAGAACGCCAGTGACATCATCCGCGGCGACATCGCCGGCGGCGCGAGCGGCATGGTGCAAAGCGGCATCGAGATCGGCACCCATGCCGTCGACCGGGTGAAGGAAGTCTTCACCGGCAGCAACGACGACCTGGATTAGCCGGGCGTCGCTCAGACGGTCGCGGCCGCGTTCAACTCGTCGAGCCGCGTGGTCGCCTCGAGGTATTCCTGCACCCACCGCTCGATGACGGTTGACGTCTTCTCCACCTTCTGGAATTGACCGACCACCTGGCCGACGGGGTTGAACGCCACATCGACCGACTCGTTCGGGTACCGGTTCGTGGCCCGCACCGCCATGCCCGAGACCATGTATTGCAGCGGCATACCGAGCGGCTTCGGGTTGTCGGGCTGCTCCCAGGCTTCCGTCCAGTCATTGCGCAGCATCCGGGCCGGCTTGCCGGTGAACGACCGGCTGCGCACGGTGTCACGGCTGCTCGCCTTGGCGTATGCGGCCTGCTGCACCGGAGTGTTGGAGGCTTCCTCCACCATCAGCCACTGCGAACCAGTCCAGGCGCCTTGAGCACCCAACGCCAACGCGGCAGCGATCTGCTGGCCACTTCCGATTCCGCCGGCCGCCAGCACGGGAACGGGAGCGACCTCCTTGACCACCTGCGGCCACAAGACGATCGAGCCCACTTCGCCGCAGTGCCCGCCGGCCTCGCCGCCCTGGGCAATGATGATGTCCACCCCGGCGTCGGCGTGCTTACGGGCCTGCGAGGGTGAGCCGCACAGCGCCGCGACCTTGCGGCCTGACTCGTGGATGTGCTTGATCATCTCGGCCGGAGGGGTTCCCAGCGCGTTGGCAATCATCGTGACCTTGGGGTGCTGTAGCGCCACTTCCACCTGCGGTGTCGCCGTCGCCTCGGTCCATCCCAGCAGTTGCAGGCTGTCCCCGTCGCTGTCCTCGACCGGAACTCCGTGATCGGCCAGGATTTTCTTGGCGAAGTCGAGATGTTCTTGGGGCACCATCGAGCGCAGCGTGTTGGCCAACTCCTCGGCAGACAAGTGCGAATCCATGCCCTCGTATTTGTTGGGGATGACGATGTCTACCCCGTAGGGGTGGTCACCGATGTTTTCGTCGATCCAGTTGAGTTCGATCTCCAACTGTTCGGGGGTGAAACCGACGGCGCCGAGTACCCCGAAGCCGCCGGCTTTGCTGACGGCCACGACGACATCGCGGCAGTGGGTGAAAGCGAAGATCGGAAACTCGATACCGAGTTGGTCGCATAGGGCGGTGTGCATGCCTGCTCCTGGGGCGCTCGCCGAACTGAAACGTGTTCTAGTTTAGTACGACCGTTGCCGATGTGGCCAGCCAGGTCGTCAGCCTCGCGACTACGGCCCATCATCGTCGCGGTCGCGGTTGAGCTAGCAGGACACGTTCGACCGCAGAAACGCTGAGGTAGCGTGGCGCGTCATGGGACGCGTGGACACCAAAGTCGCATTGATCAGTGGCGCCGCCCGCGGCATGGGAGCCTCTCATGCGCGACTGCTTGTCGCAGAAGGCGCGAAGGTCGTCATCGGCGACATCCTCGACGACGAGGGGCAGGCACTGGCCGCCGAACTGGGCGCGGCGGCCCGTTACGTGCATCTCGATGTCACCCAACCCGAACAGTGGGCCGCCGCTGCGGCCACGGCGGTGCAGGAATTCGGGAAGCTCAACGTCCTGGTCAACAACGCCGGGATAGTCAACTATGGTCCGCTCAAGACCTTCGACCTAGGCAAGTGGCGGCAGATCCTGGATGTGAACGTCACCGGCACGCTGTTGGGGCTGCAAGCCGTCGTCGACCCGATGATCGCCGCCGGAGGTGGGTCGATCATCAACATCTCGTCGATCGAGGGCCTGCGCGGCGCCGCGTGGGTGCATGGGTATGTCACCTCGAAGTGGGCAGTACGCGGGCTGACCAAGTCCGCGGCTTTGGAATTGGCGCCCAACAACATTCGGGTCAATTCCATCCATCCCGGGTTTATCCGCACGCCGATGACCGAGAAACTCCCCCAAGACTTGCTCAACATTCCGCTGGGACGGCCGGGGGAGCCACAGGAAGTGTCGATGTTCGTGTTGTTCCTGGCCAGCGACGAGTCTTCCTATGCGACGGCAGCAGAGTTCGTGATGGACGGCGGGTTGGTGGCCGACGTCTCGCACAAGTCACAATAGCCGCCGGAAATCGCTCTCCTACAAAGACATTCGCGGACGGCCTCGGATCGCCCGGTAAACCACCACACCGATGCCGACCAACACGGCAAAGAGTAACGATTGAATGCCGTCGACCAGGAAGCTGTTGACGTCATAGGACCCGGCATCGCTCACACATTGAAATGCCACACTCGTGCCCGATTGTCCCGGCTTATAGCTGTACTGCGAAGTGTTGTAAGCCAACTCATGCGGGCTACTGCAGACGATCGGACTCATCCACAGCGCACTGGACGGGAACACCGCCGTCAATGCGGCCGCGCCACCGACGCACATACCAAGTACCCCGATGAACGCGCCGACCATTCCTCCCAACCGGTGCAACGTTGGCCGGAAGCGGGCAGTACGGAATTGTCCGAAGTCCTGCGGGTCCGGCGAGTGATACACGAGCGAAGACCCATGCCGCACGGTCACATTGGCATGCTGCAGAGCACCGTCGAGCTGTTCTTGTGACATGCCGGCATCGGCAGCGGCTCTCCGCAAAGCGTCTCGAAGTCGAGTCACTTCCTCCGCGCGAGGCCCCTCGAGCCCCGGCGACGCACCGGTGCGCATGCCCTCCAATAACTCATCGGCGAACTGCCGCGCGCGTTCGTCGTCAACCGGCGTGTGCGCTCGCGAGCCGTCGACGCTTTGGACCCGGTGCTGACCCGCCGCCGCTTTAGCCTCGGCCAGCTCGCGTTCCAGCTCTGCAATACGGCGTTCGTTCGCCAGCTGACGCTCCAGTTCGGCGATGCGCTGCTCGGGGTCGTCGTCGTTCATCAGCAGATAGTCCCACGACGGCGTCACGCTGACGAGACGCCCAACCCTCTTGATCCGCCTCAGCGGTCGGGGTAGCGTTAGCCGCGGCAATTACGACACCAGCAGTAGCGTAATTAGCTTTCGTCGAAGGGGAGTGCATGCGCAGCGTTTACGCCGGCCTGCCGTTCACCACCTCCACACCAGAGATCGCTGCCGCACTTGCCGATGTCAGCATTCCGACCCTGTTGTTGTCGCTCGTGCACATCACCGGAGACCCGCGATACATCCGCGACTTCAAGCAGATGGGCGTCTTTCTCAATGAGATTCAGGGTTTCATGTCTGAGGAGGACAAGGCGCGTGCACGGGCCACCGCGGTACCCATCATCGCCGACTATCGTGACCGAGGCTGCCCGGAAACGGAGCCGTTGAGCGCTGAGCTGATCAAGGAGATGATCGACTGGGCGGCCTGCGAGCAGGTTCCGGACCCTTATCTGCCGCTGGTCGAAGAAGAGATGGACCTGGCCGGGGTGGATCCTCGCCGACCATCACCGCTGCCGGCGCAACCCGCCTCCCAACTGCCCGTCGTGGTGATCGGCTGCGGCGAGTCCGGCATACTCGCCGGAATTCGCCTACAACAGGCCAACATTCCGTTCACCATCGTGGAGAAGAACGCCGGGCCCGGCGGCACGTGGTGGGAGAACACCTATCCAGGCGCCCGCGTCGACGTCGCCAACCACTTTTACTGCTACAGCTTCGAACCCAACCACGACTGGACCCATTTCTTCGCCGAGCAGTGGGAGCTGCGCGACTACTTCACCCGGGTTCTGGACAAGCACGGGCTGCGCGAACACGTGCGGTGGAACACCGAAGTCGTTGCCGCTGAATGGAACGACGACGACGGCGTCTGGATGGTGTCACTGCGCCACAACGACGGCCGTACCGAGACGGTGGCGGCGCGAGCCGTCATCACCGCCGTCGGGCAGCTCAACCGCCCCTCTCTCCCCGATTTCGAAGGCGCAGCCTCCTTCGAGGGCCCGTCGTTTCATTCCGCGCGGTGGGATCATTCCGTCGACCTGAGCGGTAAGCGTGTTGCTCTCGTCGGCGCCGGTGCCAGCGGTTTCCAGATCGCACCGGCGATCGCCGGAAAAGTCGAAACTCTCACGGTGTTTCAGCGCACCGCGCAATGGATGTTCCCGAATCCGATGTACCACGACGAAGTCGGTCCCGGCATGCGCTGGGCGATGCGGCACCTGCCGTTCTATGCGCGGTGGTACCGGTTCCTGGTGTTGTGGCCCGGCGCCGACAAAGGCCTCGATGCCGCGCGCGGCGATCCGCAGTATGCCGACCAGGACTACGCCGTCAGTGACATCAATGCCGCTGCCCGAATGATGTTCAGCCAGTGGATCACCAGCCAGATCGGTGAAGGCGATGAGCTGCTGGCCAAGGTGATGCCGGACTACCCCGCCACCGGCAAACGCACTCTGCAGGACAACGGCAGCTGGCTGCAAACCCTGCAACGCGACAATGTCGAGCTGGTGCGGACGGCGATCGAACGGATCACTCCGCGCGGCATCGTCACCGCCGACGGCGTGCACCACGACGTCGATGTCATCGTCTATGCAACCGGCTTCCGGCATACCGACGTGTTGTGGCCATTGAACATCCGGGGTCGCAACGGGATTGACCTGCGCGCCGAGTGGGGGAGTAGACCGTACGCCTACTTGGGAATCACCGTTCCGGACTTTCCCAATCTGTTCCTTCTCTACGGGCCCGGCACTCATCTTGCGCACGGAGGCAGCCTGATCTTTCAGTCTGAGTTGCAGATGCGCTACATCGACCAATGCCTCAAGCGGCTGGCGGAAGAAGACCTGCTGTCGATGGAACCGACGCGAGAAGCAGCAGCCGAGTGGCATCAGCGGACACAGGCCGAGATCAAGAAGATGGTGTGGTCACATCCGGCCGTCAAGCACTCCTACTTCAAGAACGCCGACGGCGAGATCCACACCGTCAGCCCGTGGCGCCTCGACGAATACTGGTCTGCGGTGCGCGAACCCGATTGGGACAAATACGTTCTGCGACAGAGGAAGTGAGCCCTGCACCATGCGCACCGTAGTCATCGACGCGCCGCGCAGTATCCGGGTCGAGCACCACCCAGACCCGGCACTGCCTGGCCCCGACGGAGCCGTCGTCGCCATCACCGCCGCGGCCATCTGCGGTTCTGATCTGCACTTCTATGAAGGTGACTATCCATTCAGCGAGGCGGTCGCGCTCGGTCACGAAGCCATCGGCACCGTCGTCGCGGCCGGACCTCAAGTGCGCAGCGTCGAGGTCGGCGACTCGGTCCTGGTGTCGTCGGTCGCCGGGTGCGGCGCCTGCCCGGGATGCGCCACGCGCGATCCGGTCATGTGCTTCTCGGGCTTGCGCATCTTCGGGTCCGGCGCTCTCGGCGGCGCTCAAGCCGATCTGCTCGCCGTGCCGGCCGCCGACTTTCAGTTGCTCAAGATCCCGGACGGCATCACCACCGAGCAGGCGCTGCTCCTCACCGACAACCTCGCCACTGGGTGGGCGGCGGCCCACCGGGCCGACATACCCTTCGGCGGCACTGTGGCGGTGATCGGACTGGGAGCCGTCGGTCTATGCGCGCTGCGAAGCGCCTACCTGCACGGTGCCGCAGAGGTGTTCGCGATCGACCTGGTGGACGGACGCCGACAGCGGGCGGCCGACTGGGGCGCCACGCCGATCACATCCCCGGCGGCCGAGGCCATCCTGGCCGCTACCGGCGGGCGCGGTGTCGACGCGGTGATCGATGCCGTGGCGACGGATGCGTCCTTGACCGACGCGCTCAACGCCGTGCGGCCCGGCGGCACCGTTTCGGTGGTGGGCGTGCACAATCTGCAACCTTTCCCTCTTCCGGCGCTATCGTGTCTGATTCGCAGCATCACGCTGCGGATGACCACTGCTCCGGTACAGCGCACCTGGCCGGAGCTGATCCCGCTGCTCAGGTCGGGCCGCCTGAACGTCGACGGGATTTTCACCACGACACTGCCGTTGGCCGAAGCCGCGAAAGGCTACGCCCTCGCCGAGTCGAGGACCGGTACGGACGTGAAGATACTGCTCACTCCGTAACCGTGCCAGCATGGTCGTATGCGTTGCGCCGCAATTCAGCTCAAGGCCGTGCCCGCCGATGTGGACGCCAACCTGGCCGCTGTCGAACGGCTCGTCGAACAGGCGGTTGGCGCGGGTGCCGAAACCATCGCGTTGCCCGAGTTCTTCACCACCGGCATCGGCTTCTGGCCGGAACTTGCCGAGGCCGCCCTGCCTCCCGATGGCAAAGCGACTGAGCTGCTGAGAAGCCTGGCCCGGCGGCACGGGGTGGTCATCGGCGGATCCTTACTGGTGCGGGACCCGGATGCGAATGTGCGAAATGCCTACCTGGTCGTCACAGCAGACGGCATCGCCGGCCGCCACGACAAAGACCTCCCGACCATGTGGGAGAACGCGTTCTACGTCGGCGGGCACGACGACGGCCTGATCGACGTGGCCGGCCTCACCGTCGGCGCCGCCGTGTGCTGGGAATTGATGCGCACCCAAACGGTGCGTCGGCTCCGTGGCCGCATCGATCTGGCAATGACCGGTTCGGGTTGGTGGTCGATTCCCAGCTGGCGACCGCGCGCCGGTTTCCGCCGGTTGGAGGCGCGCAATGCCTCAACCGCGTGGCGAGCCGCCGCATCCTTTGCAACCTACGTGGGTGCTCCGGTGCTGCACGCCGCGCACGTGGGCCCCTTGCGCTGCCGCATGCCCGGCTTACCGCTGAACTACCACGGCCGG
This sequence comes from Mycobacterium sp. 1423905.2, assembly GCF_001673155.1. GTDB lineage: Bacteria > Actinomycetota > Actinomycetes > Mycobacteriales > Mycobacteriaceae > Mycobacterium. The sequence goes on from NZ_LZLE01000130.1 coordinate 29,957, forward strand.
TTCGAAGGCGGCACGATGATCGTCGCCGCCGACGGCACCATCGTCGGCCGGCGGGAAGCCGACGCGGGCGAGGGTGTCGTGGTCGCCGACATCGAAGTCGGCCGGCAGTCACCCACCCGGGAGCTTCCAAATGGATTCTGGCTGCACCCGCGCGGAGCAATCCCCGCCGCCGCGTGGCACTTTCAACGGCTACATGGCCGCCGGTATTACCGCCGGCGGGTCAACGCTGGGCAGTCCGTGTCGCCGTGATGTATTGCGAGCGCATGAAACTGTCGATCTTGACGTCGACTTCGGCCGGAGTCATGCCGTAGCCCGCCTGTAACTCCGGATTGGAGCGGACGGGCAGCACGTTCCACCCGTGTGCGGCCAGCCATTCTGCGGGATCGGTTTTGGTGTCATAGGTCAGCGCCGAAAAGTCGACAGTGCCCGACATGTCCACCCCAGGATGGCTGGTTTCCAGCGCGGCCAACTGCTCGTGGTCCAACCGCGATCCGAGCGCGCCGATGGCAAGCCGGCTGCCCGGGGCGCACAACTCGCTGATCCGATCGAACAGGGCACTCTGCGCATCGTCGGTCAGATAGGGCAATATCCCCTCCACCGACCATGCGCTGGGTGTGCGCGGGTCGAACCCAGCGCCTTTCAATGGCACCGACCAGTCGGTACGCAAGTCCGCTGCGACCTCACGCCGGATCGCATTCGGCGTTGCGCCGTGCTCATCGAGCACCCGGGCTTTGAATTCCAGCACCTTGGGTAGGTCCACCTCGTAAACCGTTGTCCGCGAAGGCCATGGCAGCCGATAAGCCCGCGAGTCGAGGCCCGCGGCGACGATGACCGCCTGAGAGATACCCGCATGGCCGGCGACGGTGAAGAAGTCGTCGAAGAACCGCGTCTGCACGCCGTACAGCCGGGGAAAGGTCGCCTCGTCCTCCGACGTTGCGGGGTTGGCCAACAGTCCGGTCAGATACGGGTCACCTGAGGCGTTGATGAAGAGCTTGGCGTATTCGTCGCGAACCAGCGGTTGTTCGCTCACCGCATGCAGCGCACGCCATCCCGCCACCAGCAGCGCGGTGTAGCCCACGCTGCTGACAATGTCCCACTGGTCGTCGTCGGAACGCAGCGAGCCGAACTCAGGTGTGGTCATCACTGCCAACCTACCCCCAGCGCCACGGCTCAGAGCTCCAGTAATACCGTCACCGGCCCGTCATTGACCAATGCGACTTGCATGTGCGCACCGAAGACCCCGGTTTCGACTTGTGCACCGAATCCCCGCAGTGCGTCGGCGAACACCGCGACCAGCGGCTCGGCAATGGCACCGGGCGCGGCCGCATTCCAGGACGGCCGCCGGCCTTTCGCGGTGTCGGCGTACAAGGTGAATTGGCTGACGACCAATATCGGTGCGTTGACATCCGATGCGGATTTCTCATCGGCCAGAATCCGCATCTTCCAGAGCTTCTCCGCCAGTCGCTGAGCCTGCTGAGCCTGATCGGTATGGGTGACACCGACGAATGCCAACAGACCTTGCCGCTGCGGCCGGATCGCACCGACCACATGCCCGTCGACCGACACCGCCGCCGATGAGACCCGTTGCACCAGAACCCGCATGGAGCTCGATGCTGCCAGGTCTAGTAGATAGGCTTATCGAGTGTCCTTGCTCGTCGCGTTCTCTGTCACGCCGTTGGGTGTGGGCGAGGGCGTCGGTGAGATCGTTGCCGACGCCGTGCGTGTAGTCAGAGAGTCCGGTCTGCCCAACAAGACCGATGCCATGTTCACCGTCATCGAAGGTGACTCCTGGGAAGAGGTCATGGGCGTGGTGCAGCGCGCCGTGGCCGCCGTGGCCGCTCGCGCGCCACGAGTGAGCACGGTGATCAAGGCAGACTGGCGCCCATCGGTCACCGACGCGATGACGCAGAAGGTGCAGTCCGTCGAGCAGCACCTGGCCACACCGCCGAACGCCTGAAAGCTGCCCTGCGTAGGCTCATGCCAGTGAGCGCACGCGCGGGGATCGTGGTCACCGGAACCGAAGTCTTGACCGGTCGTGTTCAGGACGCGAACGGTCCCTGGCTCGCCGATCGGCTACTCGAACTGGGCATCGAGCTTGCCCATATCACCATCTGCGGTGACCGCCCAGCCGACATCGAGGCTCAGCTGCACTTCCTGGCCGATCAGGGCGTGGATTTGATCATCACCAGCGGAGGACTGGGGCCTACTGCCGACGACATGACCGTTCCGGTGGTGGCACGGTTCTGCGGTCGCGAGTTGGTGCTGGACGACGAACTGGAGAACCGGATCGCCGAAATCCTCAAGTCCTTGATGGCTCGCAATCCGGGCTTCGACCCGGGAAACTTCGACTCGGTGCGTGCCGCTAACCGAAAACAGGCCATGATCCCGGCAGGAGCAGAGGTGATCGACCCGGTAGGCACCGCCCCCGGCGTGGTGGTTCCGGGCAAGCCCGCGGTGATGGTGTTACCCGGTCCGCCGCGTGAACTGCAACCGATGTGGAAAACGGCGATCCAGACACCGGCGGCTCAGCAGTCGATCGCCGGCCGGACGACCTACCGTCAGGAGACGGTGCGGATGTTCGGCCTGCCCGAGTCGGGACTGGCCGAGACGTTGCGCGCCGCGGAGGCCGCCATCCCGGGCTTCGATTCCCTCGAGATCACCACCTGCTTGCGGCGGGGAGAAATCGAGATGGTCACCCGATACGAGCCCGACGACGCAGCGGTGTACGCGGAATTGACCCAACTGCTGCGTGACCGCCATGGCGAGCAGGTGTTCTCCGAAGACGGCGCCCGGGTGGACGATCTGGTCGCGCGACTGCTGGCCGGCCGGCGCATCGCGACCGCCGAATCGTGTACCGCGGGACTGCTGGCGGCACGATTGACCGACCGGCCCGGGTCATCCGAATACGTGCTCGGCGGTGTGGTGTCCTACTCCAACGATGCCAAGTCGCAGCTGCTCGGAGTCGACCCGGCGCTGATCGAGGCCCACGGCGCGGTTTCGGAGCCGGTGGCCGACGCGATGGCGGTGGGCGCGTTGCAACGCTTCAGCGCCGATACCGCGGTGGCGATCACCGGGGTTGCCGGACCGGGTGGCGGGACCGCCGAAAAACCCGTGGGCACAGTGTCTTTCGCGGTCTTGTTGGACGACGGCCGCAAAGTCACCCGGACGCTGCGGCTGCCTGGAAATCGCTCCGATATCCGCGAACGCTCCACCACCGTGGCGATGCACTTGCTGCGGCGCACTCTGACCGCTCCGCGCTGAGTCACGTCGCTTGGGTTGGCAGGAAAGCGGTTTGGTCGGTGCCGAACCGGATTCCGGTGGCATCCCGGCCGACGAACGTCAATAAGGCGACCATCAACAACACTGGCACGATGGTCGCAGCCAAGGCGAACGGGTAGCCGTGAGATTCGGCCAGCCGCTCCTGTATCGGTAAATTGAACGCCGCTAGCAGATTTCCGAGCTGGTAGGTCACCCCGGGATAGAGACCTCGGATGGCGTCCGGAGACAGCTCGGTGAGATGCGCCGGAATCACGCCCCAGGCACCCTGGACGCAGACCTGCATCAGGAACGAGCCCAGACATAGCATCGCCGCACTGTGCGAATAGGCAAACAGCGGCACGATCGGCAACCCCAGCAGGGCGCAGAACACGACGGTGTAACGACGGCTGAACCGCTGGGAAAGCGTGCCGAAGAACAAGCCGCCCACGATGGCTCCGACGTTGTACACCAACACAATCCATTTAGCGGTCGCACTGGACAAACCGGCGCCGTGATTCGCGGTCGCGGTCAAGAACGTGGGGTAGACGTCCTGGGTGCCGTGGCTCATCCAGTTGAAGGCGGTCATGAGCAACACCAGGTAGAAGAACCGGCGTACGATCGCCCCTTCGCGCAGCACGTCCCGGATCCTGGTTTTGGTCAGTTCCATCCGGTTCTGCGCGGCTTCCCACACCTCGGATTCTTCGACCCGGTAACGGAGTAGCAGGCTGATCAACGCCGGAATGATGGAGAGGCCGAACAACCAGCGCCAGGACAGATTCAGCCAGTTCATCACCACCAGCGACGCCACCGTCGCCAGCAGGTAACCGAAGGCGTACCCCTCCTGCAGCAGACCGGAGAAGAAGCCGCGGCGCTGTGCGGGCACTTTTTCCATTGCCAGCGCCGCGCCCAGCCCCCATTCCCCGCCCATGCCGATGCCGTAGAGCAGCCGCAGAATCACCAGCACCGTGAAGTTCGGCGCGAAGGCGCACAGAAAACCGACCACCGAATAAAAGGCCACGTCGACCATCAGCGGGACCCGCCGACCGACCCGGTCGGCCCACAGTCCGAACAGGAGAGCGCCCACTGGACGCATGGCCAGGGTGGCGGTGGTGACGAAAGCGACTTCGGTCTTGCTGTGGTGGAAGGTCCTGGCGATGTCCGCGTAGACCAGCACCACGAGGAAATAGTCGAATGCGTCCATCGTCCAGCCCAGGAAGGCCGCGACGAACGAATTGCGTTGATCACTGGTCAACCGCTGTGTTGTCACGTCGACATCGTGCAGTACCCGATGGCGCAAGGCGACCCGGGGGGCCGCCGGCGGGAGTAAGTTGCGAATGCATGCGAATCATCGATGCCGATGGGCACGTCGCCGAGAATCCGACCCTGGCGATCGAAGCACTCCAGCGTTGGCCCGACCATGTCAAGCCCAGTACGGATAGACGGCTACGGCTGATGATCGAGGGCCGTAACTATCCCGAAGACCGCGGACCTGGCGCGGGTTGTCCGCCCGAGCACGGCATCACCAAGGCCCCGGACATTCACTGTTCGACCCCCGAAGGCGTGCTGGGCGACGCTGACCGCGACCACATCGACACCATGGTGCTGTATCCCAGTTTGGGTCTATGCGTCCCCACCCTCGAGGACCCCGACTTCGCGGCCGGATTCGCACGTCTCTACAACCAGTGGATTGCCGATTACTGCGCTCCGACCAACGGCAGGTTGCGTGGGGTCGGGGTGACCCCGATCGAACACGGCGAGGTGGCGATCGACGTCATGCGCGAAGCCAAGGGTCTCGGCCTGGTTGCGACGCTGGTGCCGCCGGCCCTTAAGACCCGCAACCTCGACCACCCCGACCTCGACCCGTTCTACGCGGCCGCTGTGGAACTGCAGATGCCGCTTGGCATTCACGGCGCGCCAGGCATCCACCTGCCCAAGATCGGAGTCGATCGCTTCACCAACTACATCCAGGTGCACTGCATCAGTTTTCCCTTCGATCAGATGACGGCGATGACCGCTCTGGTATCCGGCGGCGTCTTCGAGCGCCATCCGCAACTGCGGGTGGCCTTCCTCGAAGCGGGCGCGGGTTGGGTCCCGTTCTTCATCGATCGCCTGCACGAGCACTACGAGAAGCGCGGCGACTGGATCGAGCGAGGCTGGCGTCGCGATCCGCATGAGTATCTACAGGCGGGCAATATCTGGGTGACGTGCGAACCCGAAGAACCCATCTTGCCCGGAGTGATCGACGTGCTCGGTGACGAATTCATCATGTTCGCCAGCGACTACCCACACTGGGACGGCGAGTGGCCGGAGAGCACCAAGCATCTGCGTAATCGGCAAGACATCACCGAGACAGCGCGCGAGAAGATCGGCGGGCTGAATGCTCAGCGCTTCTACGCTCTGAATTGACTCCAGCGGCGCACTCGTCGACGGAAGCTAGCGCCCCTGCCAGCGGGGCGGCCGCTTCTCGGCGAACGCACGGGGTCCCTCTTTGGCGTCCTCGGTGGTGAAAATTCGGTCGCTGTGCCGGGTCTCGTTGACATAGGCATCCTCGAGGTCCAGCGCAAGGCCCTCGACGGCTGATTGCTTGGTGGCGAAGACCGCCAGCGGTGCGTTGGCCGCGATGCGCTCGGCGTAGTCGTAGGCGGTATCCAACAATTGGTGCGCGGGAACCACCTGGTTGATCAGTCCCATTGCCAGCGCCCGCTGCGCGTCCACCATGTCGGCGGTCAACAGCAACTCCATCGCGAGCGCATACGGCAGCTGCCGCGGCAGCCGCACGGTGCTGCCACCACCGGCGAATAGACCGCGCTTGGGTTCCATCACCGCAAAGCGCGCCTCGGGCACTGCCACTCGGATGTCGGTGCACCCGAGCATCTCGAAACCACCCGCGACACAAAACCCGTTGACCGCCGCCACAATCGGCTTGTACACCGGGAACCGGTGCAACACGGCGTGTATCGCATCCTCTTTGTCCCAGCCTTCAGGCTGCGGCAGCTCACCGGTCAACTCGGGAATGAACTTCTTGAGATCCGCACCGGTGCAGAAATCCTGCCCGACGCCGGTGACGACCGCGACCCACGCATCGTCGTCGTCGCGGAATGCGGCCCACGCGCGCGCCAGATCGCGAAAGTGCTCCATGTCAAGCGAGTTGCGCGCTTGGGGCCGATTGATGGTGATCGTGACAATGTGCGCACTCTTGGTGTAATCAATGCTCACGAGATTTGTCCGTTGTCGTCCATTTCGCCCAATTACGGTCGCCGGTTAGGTCACAATGTGTTGCCGTAGGGCCTTTGACGAGGCCGTCATTGACACCAGAAAGTCGTTGTCCACAGATGAGAATTGTCGTTTGGACATCCTAGGTTGTCAGGGACTGTTAGACATATGCTTAGTAACACGGGCTCATCGGCGATCACCGAACTCCTCGACGACGGGACATGCAGAACATGAAAACTGCCGCGGTCGGAACAACTTCGAGTCCACCGAGCAGGCGGCCCGGTTCGCAGCCCAGCGACCCGCACAGCGGTCTGCGATCGGTCACCGAGACCACCGGTTCTGCAGTCGTCGTGCATGTCGGTGGTGACGTCGACGCCAGCAATGAGGCCGTGTGGCGGCGTCTGGTGACCCGGAACGCGTCCGTCGCCATCGCGCCCGGCCCCTTCGTCGTCGACATCCGCGACGCCGAGTTCCTGGGCTCGTGCGCGTACGCCGTTCTGGCGCAGGAGTCGGTGAAGTGCGGCCGACGCGGCGTGAGTTTGCGCCTGGTTACCAGTCAGCCGATCGTGGCGCGGACCATCGCCGCGTGCGGACTGCGCCGGCTGCTGCCGATGTATACCTCTGTCGAGACCGCGCTGGCCCCGACCGGCTGATCGTCAGCAACTGACCGACGCGGCGCACCTCGCCAAGGCCACTCAGGGCACGTGCTGGCCGGTCGGGCCGAGCAGTCCGTTCAAGGCGCCGAGGTTCGCCTGCAATTGGCCACCCGCGGCCGGTCCGGGCAGCTCTGCGGGCGCCGGGGCGTCGGTGATCTGCCACGGCTGACAGCCGTCGGTCTTGAACGCCTTGTCGGTGGCCTCGATCTGCACGGTCTGGGGTTTCTTGCTGAGCGAGTTGTCGATGAGCGCGCCGTCCGGATTGCCCAGCCGCTTCCAGTAGCAGGTGCCGTTGGCGACGGGACCCGCGGTGCTGTAGGTACCCGGCGCGATGTCGGTGCCCACCGCGAACGTGCCGTCGTGATCGATCAGTGTCTTCGGCGCCGGAGAGGGAGTGGGCGCCGGCGTCGGATCCGCACTCGCCACACCCGCAGTCCCCGCCACACAACCAGCCGCGATCATGGCCGCGGCAGCGCCCCGGCCCGCAATCGAAGCCACTTCGGTTATGCGCATAATCCGTAGCTTACCTAGCTCAGCTTCCCTTTTCATACGGGTTCATATGGGTTCAGAAGGACAGCTAGGGCACTGCGCCGTTTTCGCGGCGACACAGGATGGGTAATACGCCGTGTAGACGGCGGCTCGTAAGGAGACATAATGCTGTGGCTGGCCATAACGCTGCTGGTGGTAAGCGTGGTGTCGTTCGCTTTGGGCTTGGTGCTCTTCACCAACGGCACCGGCGTCGCGCCGCATCGCCGGACCTCCGAGGATCCGACCGGGGTCAAGCGGGCCGCTGACCGAGTCGCCTGGCCGACTGTGTTTCGCCGGATGCCCAGCAGCCTTGCGGTCTTGATGAGTGAGAAGTCGGCGCGCCACGAGCGGATCGCCGCCGCCGGATCGCTGTGTGTGATGATCGCCGTGATAGCCGCAGTTGTTGCGGTACTGGCCTTGCTGGCGGCATTCGTCTGAGGAATTCCGGTCAGGTCAGCCGACGTACTTGACCGGCATAACCGAGGGCATGTTCGTACGTTTCGAGATTGTCCCGGGAGATCTTCGCGTGGACTGGACGTTCCAATAAGAATCGCAGCACCGGGTTGTAGGCGTGATATGTCTCGTGGAACGTCAAAACGGTGCTGCCGTCGGGCTGCTCGTCGAGCCGGTGATATCCCTCGGCGCGCGACCACAACGGTTTGCCGATCGCCACATACCGCGACAACTGGTTGAGCCGAGCTTCGGTGACGGTTTCCCACGAACGCCCGATTCCGCCGGAGAGCAGGTACTTGGGCACCGGGAAGACGCAGGTGCGAACCAGGCCTTCGCCGGCTTCGTCGCCCTCGTTCAGGATTTCCATGCTGCCCGTCGGCCACTTGAGGACACGCGGCCGTGGCGAATTGGGCGGCGCCGGTGGGTGCAGGACTTGCCACACCTTCTTCGGGGGCGCGTCGACGTGGAAGCGCACGGTATAGGACTGCATCAGCGTTCTCCCCAGCTATCCCAGTAGGTGATCGTCTCCGCCGGCGGGCGCGTGGCCGGCCGGAAGTCTGTGCCGAGTGTGTACGCCACCGGAAACAGCGCGGCTTGGGTGACCGTCGGGGGGATGCCGAGCAACTCGCCGACCTCGCGCTCCTTGGCCAGATGCATCGTCGTCCATACCGAACCCAGCCCGCGTGACCGTAACGCAAGCAGAAAGCTCCAGCCGGCCGGGATGATCGAGGCCCACGCCGAGGCAGACACCACAAGATTGCTCTCGTCAATGCGGCGATTCAGGCAGGGAATGACGTGCACGGGCACCTGAGCCAGGCGCTGACTGAACTCCATAGCGCTTTGGTAGACGCGTTTGGTCTGCGGGTCCGAAGCGGTGTCGGCGGCGTGGGCAAGATATTGCGCGCCGATGCCGCGGTAGATGTCACCGATAGCCGCGCGTTTGTCGGCGTCGGTGATGATCAGCCATCGCCAGTCTTGTGCATTGGACGCGGTGGGCGCCTGCATAGCCAGCCGGATACATTCGAGGATCACCTCCCGACTTACCGGCCGAGTGAGGTCGAGTCGTTTGCGTACCGACCGCGTGGTGCTGAGGAGTTCGTCGACCGAATCGATGTCCACTTGTCTGTTCCCATTCGTCAACCCGCTGCCTGCTACCCCGGGTTACCTAGACGAGAGAACCAGACGCCCGAGTCCGTTGTCCAGGCTGCCAATTGCGCACGTGTACACCCTGGCGCCGACACCAAGAACGGCCGAGATAACGTTCAGTGAACGTGGGCGTTCAGAAAAAAGCGTCCCCAAGGGAGGTTCTCGGCGTGCTGTTCCTGCACGAGGTACACAAAGTGCGCGGGCGCGCTGAAGAAGAGTTCGAAGCGGCGTTCCGCAAAGGCTGGATGCCGCTGCTGGCCGGCGGCAACGACGCTCGCTTGCTGTGGTACGCACACCACGCCCAGGGCAGCGGTCCCTCCTACACCGTGCTGACCGTCACCGCCATCAAGGATGGGGCGGCTTGGGAGCGTTTGGCGTTGCGGGTGCAAAAAGGCGACCTGCACGAGTGGATGCGCGGCGTCGACGAACTGCGCCACGAAGTCCACGCCAAGCTACTGATGCCGCTGCCCTGGTCGCCGATTCAAGACGTGGCTTTTGCAGACATCCCCGTGGACGGACGAGAGCACGAGTTGAGCTTGTACATGGAAGACACCATGTGGCCGTATCAGGACAAGTTCGACGAATACATCGGGCGCTGCGGGGAGGTGTACGCCCGCAGCATGGAGCGCTCGTCGTCAATGCTGAAGATCGAGGCGGCGTTTCAGCCCGCGCTGGGCAGTTACCAGCGCCGCGAGGTGTCGTTGATGCAGCGCATCAACCGGCCCGAAGCGCTGCTCGACTTGCTGCGCACTCACATGGCCCCCGAACATCGCACTCCCGGCACGTGGATGTACGACGCGTTGGACCTGCGCGATCAGTGGACCAGCCGCCTGTTGCGCACCTCGGCGTGGTCACCGCTGTACTAGACCTATGAACATCGGCACGCTTATCGACGCCGCGGCCTCCGGCGACCCCGCTCGGACCGCGCTCATCATCGACGGCCGCGAGATCAGTTACGGCGAACTCAGCGAGGCGGTTCATCGGTGCGCCGCCGAGTTGGCCAACAAAGGCGTCGGCGAAGGTGATCGCGTCGCGGTGATCGACGCGGGCAGTTTGCTGTCGATCGCGACGGTGTTGGGGGCGGCCCGCATCGGAGCCGCAGCGGCGCTGTTGAATCCGGCGCTTACCGCGCCGGAACTGCGCGGGCTGCGAGCCAATGCCCGTTGTTGCGGGGTCGCCGTAGCCGGTGACGCCTACCTCGACCGGGTGGCCGCGTCGGGCGCACCAACCGTACTGGCCGAAGCGGACCTGCTGGACAACGGCGAAGCGCCAGAAGTCCCTGCGGCCCCGGACGATGACGCGAGAACGGCCCTGTTGCTGTTCACCAGCGGCACGACCGGCCTCCCTAAAGCGGTGGACATCGCCAGTCGACAGCTCACCATGCGGATTGGCCGGATGTCGCTGCCCTTTCATCCTGAGACACCCCCGACCATCGGAATGATGTGCGTCCCGTTCTTCCACATCGGCGGGGCCATCGGCCTGCTCGGCAGTCTGTACTCCGGCAATACCGTGGTGATACAGCAGCGGTTCGACGCTGGGCAGTGGTTACGCCTGGTGTCGCACCATCGAGTGACCGGCATGTTCCTGGTGCCGACGATGTTGCAACGCATCCTCGATCACCCTGACTTCGCCACTACCGACCTGACATCGCTGGCGGCGATCGCGTACGGAGCCGCGGCCGCACCCATGGCCCTGGTGCATCGTGCAATGGCCGCGCTGCCGAATGTCGCATTCGCCAACGTGTTTGGGCAGACCGAGACGCTGGGCGCTTACACGACGCTGCTGCCTGATGAACACCGCGACCCACTACGAGCGGGTTCTGTCGGAAGGCCTCTTCCAGGAGTGCAAGTGCGGGTGGTTGACCCCGAGACGGGCGTCGACGTCGCGGCCGGCGCGGTCGGCGAACTGTGGGTCAACACCAGTCAAAACGCCGTTGCCGGTTGGGTGCACACCGGGGATCTTGCCCGCCAGGATGCGGACGGCTACATCTATCCGGTCGGGCGGATGCGAGACACCATCAATCGCGGTGGGGAGAAGTTCGGGCCCATCGAGGTCGAGGAGGCGCTGGGTTCACATCCTGCGGTCCGCGACGTCGCCGTTGCCGGAATCGCCGACGAGGAGATGGGTCAGCGAGTGGGCGCCGCGGTGGTGGCACGCAGCCCGGTGACACTTGCGGAGTTGCGCGAGCATTGTCGTGCGGTGATCGCGTATTTCAAGCTGCCTGAGCGGCTGGCGATCGTCGACGAAATACCCTATAGCGCCACCGGGAAGGTGAATCGCGAGCGGATCGCCGCACTGATCACCGGCACCGCCTGAGGTCAGCGATTCAAGATCTTCGCGGCGTCGCGGACCATCTGACTGATGATGTCGGCTGTCGGGCGAACATCGCGCACTCGGCCTATCGCCTCGCCAACCAGCATCGTCACCACATCGAAATCCTCAGCCGCAACCGCCTTTTGGTAAGCGGCGAGGGTCGCCGGCAACTGGTCCAACAGTTGCGCCTCGTTGTCATGCCAGGTGTCGATCAGTGCGTTGCGCACAAGTCGGGCGTTGTAGGGCGCCGACCAAGTGCGTTGCCGGACCACGTCGTACACCGTTGTGCGAATTGTGTCGTCGCCGCTGGCCAGGAGGGCCCGCTGCTGAGCGCGCGGCGACACCAGCGCCTCGGCGCTGGCCCAGAATCGGGTGCCAACCAGGGCGCCGTCGGCCCCCAGCGCCAGTGCCGCCGCGAGGCCACGGCCATCGGCGATGCCACCGGCGGCGACCACCAGCGTTTCCGGGAAGCGCTCGGCGACAAGGTCAACGACATCTGGTACCAGCGTGAAGGTGGAGCGCACACTCATCCCATGCCCGCCCGCCTCGGTCCCTTGCGCGACAACAATTTTCGCGCCGGCGGCCACCGCCTCACGGGCTTGACCGAGCGTTTGCACCTGTGCCGTGAGCGGAATACCGGCCGCGTGGATGCGGTCGGCGAACGGGCGCAGGTCACCGAACGACAGCATGACGGTGGCCGGTTGCTGCTCCAGGGCGAGCTCGAGCAAGTCGGGATGCTCGGCGAGACTCCAAGTGATGAAGCCGTATCCGACGCGCGCGCCGCCGGTTTCACCGATCTGAGCGGTGACCCAGTCGCGGTTGCCGTACCCCCCGCCGATGAGGCCCAGCCCGCCCGCTGCGGTTACCGCGGCGGCTAGCCGACCGCCCGCGACTTCGGCCATCGGTGCCAGCAAGATCGGTTGTTCGATCCTGAGATATTCCGTGAGACGGGTCGACAGGGACACAGACGGACTCACTTGAGTTCTCCGGTCAGGAATTGCGCTCGGCCATGTCCGAAAGACCAATCCTCGTCACCGTTTTCGGTGACCGAAATGATGAGATCGGCTGGGTCGAGGCCGCACCGCTCGGCCAGATTGGCGGCCACGAGTTTGTAGAACCGCTCCTTGAGCTCCTTGCGGCGGCGCCTGCTCACCACGTGCACGATGACCAGCCGCGCGGAACGTTGGATGCCCAAGCCGGTATCCAAGGCGACGACCTCGTGTGCTGGGTGGGTGCGCACTACCTGGTAACGGTCCCGGTCGGGCACTCCGAAGGCTTCCACCACGGCGTCGTGAACCGCGTCCAGCAACACGCCCACCTCCGCCGGCGTTCGGCCCTCGATCAAATCGACATACAACAGCGGCATTGTGCCACCTCCAGGTCTTTCGTTCGATGTCTGCACCACCGACGTTAGGTCCGTCTTGGACGGGTGTGAAATGCCCGTTGTCATGCATCTATGCTTGTCAGGCATGGACGGTAGTCACAGTGGCCGAATCGAGCTGCGGCACCTTCGAGTGTTCGAGACGGTGGCGCGAAATCGGTCATTCACCCTGGCGGCCGCCGAGCTCAACATCACTCAGCCCGCGCTGACCCGAACCATTCAGCAACTGGAAGACGCGTTGTCGGTCAGCTTGCTGGAGCGCAGTTCGCGGCGCGTGGAGACCACTGCCGCCGGGCGCACGTTTCTCGACCATGTGGAACGGGTTCTCGCTGAGTTGCAACGCGGCTTCGACGCGGTGCGTAACCAGGCGAGCATCCGCCTTGGCTTCAGCTGGCTGTTGCCCGACCCGTGGGCACAGGACACCGTCGCCCGATTCGAACAATCCACCGGTATCCGGGTCGTTCTGGTCCGCACTGACGATGCGTTGGGTGCGGTGCAGCAGGGCAAGGTCGATGCCGCGGTGGTACGCGGGCAGATCACCTCCACAGCGGTGCGCATCGTCCACCTCTTCGACGAGTCGCGGGTAGCGGTGTGTTCCGTGCACTCGCCGCTGGCCGGCGAGCGCGAACTGCACTGGTCTGAGGTGCCCAACTGGCCGCTGGTGGTCAACACCACCAGCGGCACCACAGGACCGTGGTCCTGGCCTACCGAGGGCGGGCCGCAAACCGTGGTCGAGACAACGAATTTCGACGAGTGGATCGAGTCCGTCGCCGCCGGCCGCGGCATCGGCGTCATTCCCGACGTCGCAGTCCGGCGCAACATCCATCCGGGAGTTCGATTTATTCCTTTGCGTGGGGCGCCCAAAAGTGCTGTAGTGCTTGCCTTCTTGCCGCGTGCGCACAACGCCGTGTTGCGCCGCTTCGTCGAGGCGGCGGTAAGCAGCGTGAATGCGTATGCGAGCGAGTCTTAAGGCACCACCATAGGCGCCGATCCGTCTGGGGCCGGTGTGAGTGAGGCGAATTGCCGCGCTAACTGGCGCCTTTCTTCACCTTCAAAACCCGCTTGCGCAGACCCTCCGTGGCAGTGTCCATCAGCCCCTTGGAGCCTCTCTTGATCAGGAACCCCGGAACCGGCACGGTCGGATCGACGGTGAGCTCGAAGCGCACCCGGGTGGCGTCGCCTTCCGGGGTCAGCGTGTAGCGACCATCTTGTGCGCGTTGCTGTTTGGCGCTTACCAGTGTCCAGCTGACCCCGTCGTCATGGACCGTGTAGTCCAGCACCTGCTCGTCACTGACGCCCACGATCTTGACGACTTGGCGGGACTTGGTCGGACGACCCTGGTCGTCGCGTTCCAGTATCTCGATTTTCTGATGCGCCGAAGACCACTCGGGCAGCGCTTCCAAGTCGAACAAGACGTCCATGATCTCGTCGGGGGTTGCTTCGATGACGACTTCGCGGGACTCGGTGACAGCCATGCCGGAAACATAACCCGGGCCGCCGGAGCTGAAACCATCGGTCCGCTACGGCACCAGCACGACTTTGCCGATGTTCTCCCGCGCCGCCAAGATCCGATGCGCCTTCGGTGCCTCGGCAAACGGCACGGCCGCATGGACCAGGGGAGAGACCGTGCCGTCGTTGAGTGCTTCGGATAGCGGCGTGATCCACGGCTTCAGCGTGCCGCGGTCGTCCCAGAGTCGCAGCATGTTGAGGCCGATTACGGTCTTCGACTCCTGAAGTTGGTCGAGCAAGCTGAACCCTCGCAGCATCGCCAGGGCATGGGGAGTGGCCGTGCGCAAGGAGCGCTTCTCGCCCTGCTGCATATTCGAGATGCCGTAGCCGACCAGCCTGCCGCCCGGGCGCAGCAGCTGATAGGAGCGGCGCAGCGACGTCCCGCCCAGCGCGTCGAGAACGACGTCGTATGGGTCCAGGCCCTTCCACCAGCCGTCTCGGCGGTAATCGATCGCCCGGTCCACACCGAGTTCGGCTAACTTGGCATGCTTTGCCGGCGACGCCGTGCCGTGCACTTGGGCGCCGGCGGCCTTCGCGAATTGAATCGCAGCGATCCCGACCCCACCGGCCGCCGCGTGGATCAGCACCCGCTCGCCGGCGCGCAGCGACCCGTAACCGTGCAGCGCAGCCCATGCCGTCGCGTAGTTGACCGGAACTGCTGCGCCTTGCTCGAAACTCATCGCGTCGGGAAGGGCTACCGCATCGGCCGCGGCGACGTTGACTTTTTCGGCGTAACCGCCGAATCTCGTTCCGGCAAGCACTCTTTGACCGACGTAATCCCCGTCGACATTGTCCCCGACGGATTCGACCGTCCCCGCGACTTCATAACCCACTACGGCGGGCAGCTTTGGTGCGTCTGGGTAGAGCCCCACCCGCGCCAGGTGGTCAGCGAAGTTCACTCCGGCAGCGCGAACGGCGATGCGCAACTGCCCGCGACCGGGTGGCGGCGGCTCAGGGCGCTGCTGCACCTGCAGGACCGACGGGTCACCGTGCTTGGTGATCACGACTGCGCGCATACCTTCTCCTTCACCGCGGTGCACACCAAAGTGGTTGTGTTACTTGCCGGCAAACCACGCCGTCACGACCGAACGCGTCTCCGGTGGGGGCAGGTGCGGCTCGCCGGAACCAAGCGATCCGATCTGCACGGTCCACAACGCCCGTGATCGATCAATTGCCGACGCCTTGCCATCCGACCTGACTGGGACCAGAACGGCCGGGTTGTCGTCGGGGCAACCATAGGCGCCGACGAGGCCGTCGTCGCGGCCGCCCCAGGCGCCCCCGTTGCGGAGCCGACATTGCGTGCCATCGTCCAGCAAGAGCGCGAAGGGCGAGGGTGTCGACGGCGGCTGCGCCCGCCCGAGAGGGGCGGTGGTCACCCGATGCAAACCCCTCGCCCATGGGTCGTTGACACACAACAGTGATCCCGGCGTCGACGGCCAACACACGTCGGCGGCCGCCGCGCTGGGTGCGCACGCATAGATGTCGGCGGCTACCGCCGCCGGCGACTCAACACATCCGAAGACGTCGGCGACGTTGGCCGGGGCCGACGAGAGTTCCTGGTAGCCGTTGGCCGGTTTGCCCGTTCCATCCACTGCCACCACCGTGATGATCTGCGTTCCTTTCGGCGCAACCGACGGGCTGACAGTCGGTGGTGCGGCGACCTGACCACCGGTCACGCGCCAATGCAGAACAGACCAGGTCGTTGCCAGAATGATGAGGAGGACTCCGACCGCCATGCCGACCCACCGCCAGGATCTATGCGCCATGGCCGAATCGTACTGACCGCTTCTACCAGAGCGGTTACGTTCTGGCTTGTGCGATACCGGTGGGAGCAGCTAGCCGACGGCGTTCATCGTTGTCGGCTGGCGTTCTGTGATGTCACGGTCGGTCTGGTCTGGGGAAGCACTGGGGTGCTGTTGATCGACACCGGCAGCGCACTCACCGAAGCCGCCGCGATCGACGCCGATGTTCGGCAGCTAGCTGGCCGTGCAGTGACCCATGTTGTGTTGACTCACAAGCATTTCGACCATGTACTGGGCTCCTCGCAGTTCACCGACGCGGAAATATATTGCGCGCCAGAGGTTCTCGACTACCTCGTGTCGGGCAAAGACGAGTTGCGCGCTGATGCATTGCGCCACGGCGCGGACGCGACCGAAGTCGACCGGGCCGTCGCGGCGCTGCAGCCACCCAGCTGCGGGGTGCAGGACGCCGTCGTCGACCTAGGCGGCCGGACCGCCCGGGTGACCCATCCGGGCCGGGGCCACACCACATCCGACCTGATTGTGGTCCTACCCGGCCGGCGCCTGGCGAACGAGCCGACGGTGGTGTTTACCGGTGATCTCGTCGAAGAGTCCGCCGACCCGTGTGTCGACGAGGACTCCGATCTGGCGGCCTGGCCCGCAACGCTCGATCGGATGTTGGCAACCGGCGGCAACGAGGCGATCTACGTCCCGGGCCACGGGCGAGCCGTGGACGCGAGTTTCATTCGTTCTCAGCGCGATTGGCTAGGCGGCCTAGGGACTTCGGATAACTGACCCGCGGCCGGTAGGGTGATTTAGCTCACTTGATCGGGGCTACACTCGGTCAGTCAGGGGAATCGGGGCGAAGAAGGAGCGTAGGGCCATGGCCATCGCCGAAACGGACACTGACGTCCAATCACCCTTCGAGCAGCAATTTCAGCGGGACGTGGCCGCCACGCAGGAATACTTCGACAGCCCACGCTTCGACGGGAAAATCCGGCTTTATACCGCCCGCCAAGTCGTCGAGCAGCGCGGCACGATCCCCAACGACTACACCGTGGCTCGTGAAGCGGCAGGTCCGTTCTATGAGCGTCTGCGCGAACTGTTCGCGGCCGGCAAGAGCATCACCACCTTCGGCCCGTACTCACCGGGTCAGGCCGTGACCATGAAGCGGATGGGCATCGAGGCCATCTATCTGGGCGGGTGGGCCACCTCCGCCAAGGGCTCAACCAACGAAGATCCCGGACCGGACCTGGCCAGCTATCCACTCAGCCAAGTGCCCGATGATGCCGCGGTGCTGGTGCGTGCGCTGCTCACCGCCGACCGCAATCAGGAGTATCAGCGGCTGCACATGAGTGAAAGCCAGCGTGCCGTGGTGCCGAATTACGACTTCCGGCCGTTCATCATCGCCGACGCGGACACCGGTCACGGTGGTGATCCGCACGTGCGCAACCTGATTCGCCGCTTCGTCGAGATCGGCGTGCCGGGGTATCACATCGAAGACCAACGTCCGGGCACCAAGAAGTGTGGCCACCAAGGCGGAAAAGTGCTGGTGCCTTCCGATGAGCAGATCAAGCGTCTGAACGCCGCCCGTTTCCAGCTCGATGTCATGCGGGTGCCGGGCATCATCGTCGCCCGTACCGACGCCGAAGCGGCCAACTTGCTTGACAGCCGTGCCGACGAGCGCGACCAGCCCTTCCTGCTCGGCGCCACCAACCTCAACATTCCGTCCTATAAAGCCTGTTTCCTGGCGATGATGCGGCGGTTCTACGAGTTGGGTGCCAAAGAACTCAACGGTCATCTGCTTTATGCGATGGCCGAAGACGAGTACGCCGGCGCCACTGCCTGGCTCGAACGCCAGGGCATCATGGGCGTGATCTCCGACGCGGTCAACTCTTGGCGAGACAACGGCCAGGAGAACATCGACGACTTCTACGACCAGGTGGAGTCCCGGTTCGTGGCGGCCTGGGAAGACGACGCCGGATTGATGACCTACGGCGAGGCTGTCGCCGACGTACTGGCGTTCGGGGAGAGCGAAGGTGAACCGGTCGGCATGAGCGCCGAAGAGTGGCGGCAGTTCGCCAGCCGGGCCTCGTTATTCTCCGCTCGCCAGAAGGCGAAGCAGATGGGCGTCGATCCGGGATGGGACTGCGAGTTGGCCAAAACTCCCGAGGGCTACTACCAGATCCGCGGCGGCATCCCGTATGCCATCGCCAAGTCGTTGGCTGCGGCACCGTTTGCCGACATCCTTTGGATGGAGACCAAGACCGCCGATCTGGCCGACGCGCGCCAGTTCGCCGAGGCGATCCATGCGGAGTTTCCCAACCAGATGCTGGCATACAACCTGTCACCGTCGTTCAACTGGGACACCACCGGCATGACCGACGAGGAAATGCGCCAGTTCCCCGAGGAATTGGGGAAGATGGGCTTCGTTTTCAACTTCATCACCTACGGCGGGCACCAGATCGACGGTGTTGCCGCCGAGGAGTTCGCCGGCTCGCTGCGCCAAGACGGCATGCTCGCGCTGGCACGTCTGCAACGCAAGATGCGCCTGGTCGAGTCGCCGTATCGCACGCCGCAAACGTTGGTCGGCGGGCCGCGTAGCGATGCGGCGCTGGCGGCCTCTTCGGGCCGGACGGCGACGACCAAATCCATGGGCAAGGGCTCGACTCAGCACCAGCACCTGGTACAGACCGAGGTGCCCAAGAAGTTGCTGGAGGAGTGGCTGGCGCTGTGGAGCGATCACTACCAGCTGGGCGAGAAGCTGTCGGTGCAGTTACGTCCTCGCCGCCCTGGCTCGGATGTGCTCGAATTGGGGATTCACGGCGCTAACGGCGAGCAGCTGGCCAATGTGGTCGTCGACCCGATCAAGGACCGGCATGGGCGCAGCATTCTGCAGGTGCGCGACCAGAACACCTTTGCCGAGAAGTTGCGCCAGAAGCGGCTGATGACCCTGATTCACCTCTGGTTGGTACATCGATTCAAGGCCGATGCGGTGTATTACGTATCGCCGACCGAGGACAACTTGTATCAGACCTCAAAGATGAAGTCCCATGGCATTTTCAGCGAGGTGTACCAGGAGGTCGGTGAAATCATCGTCGCCGAGGTGAACCGCCCGCGGATCGCCGAGCTGCTGACTCCCGACCGCGTGGCGCTGCGCCGGCTGATCACCAAAGAGGATTAGCGCCGCGGCTACAACGTCGTGCCGCGGAGGAACAGGCCCGACAGGTTGTGGCCGATGTTGGCGAACCCGGATACGAAGCTTTCCACGGGGAAAGGTAGGACACCGGCGTTGGCGAATCCGGAGACGCCGCTGCCCAGATTCGAGAAGCCGGACAGGACTCCGCCGTAGTTTTGATAGCCCGAGCCGCCGAACAGACCGACCGGGTTGGTGTTGAACCAGCCGGACAGACCGGCACCGTTGTTGGCAAAGCCGGAATTGCCGCCTACGCCAGTGTTGAAGAAGCCGGAGGACGGTGCTGTGCTCGAGTTCAGCAAGCCTGGGCCCGCGGGCACGTCGAATCCGCCGAGGACTGTTGCGGGCAAGTGAATACTCGGGATGGTCAGCGGCGGCGTGGTGAATGCCGACAACCCGATCGGCGGAATGCTGAACGGCGGCAGGGTGAACGGCGCGGTGGTGACGTCCGGTAACGAGAACGCGCTCAGGCCGATCGGATCAATCCTCAGGCCCGGGAAGGTGAACTCCGGGACGGTGATGTTCGGCAACGTGAAGCCCGCGACCCCAATCGGATCGATGGTCATCGGGGGAGTTGTGATCGACGGAGTAGTGATATCGGGCAGGGTGAAGCCACTGACGCCGATCGGATTGAGCTGCAGTGCCGGAGTGCTGAACGCTGGGGTGACGATGTCGGGCAGCGTAAATCCGCCCGCGCCAATCGGACCGATAGTCAAGGCCGGAGTCGTGAATGCGGGCGTCATGATGTCGGGCAGGGTGAACACGCCCGCACCGATCGGGCCGATGTTCAACGGCGGAGTCGTGAACGCCGGCGTCGTGATATCCGGCAAGGTGAAGCCGTTGACATGGATGGGGTCGACGGTGATGCCGGGAACGGTGAAGCTGGGCAGGGTGAACCCGTCGACCGCTAGGCGGGGCAGCGAGAAGCCGAATCCGTTGATCTGTCCACCGCCGATGGTGATGTTGCCGGTGCTGACATAGGCCGGGGTGCTGTCGTAGATCGGGGGGAACGGAGGAAGCCACGCCACAATGCGAGTTCCACCGATCTGCGGGTAAACGTCGATGATGCCCGTCTGCAGTGCGGCGAAGTTGTTGGGGAGGAACAGAACCAAGTCGGATATCGAGATGCCGTTGAGCGTGAACGAGGGCAAGGTGATCACACCGGAGTTGGCCACTGTGGAGATGCCCGGCGTGAAGAAGGTGCCCGTGGTTATTCCACCAACGGAAATCGGCGGGGTGTGTAGTCCAGGCAAATCGAAGGCGCCCAACGCCGTCCCGGCCGGGATCGACACCGATGGAATCGTCACTGAGGGGATGGTCAACGCGGGCAGGTTGAACGCACCCAACACCGTGCCCGCCGGAATCGACACCGACGGAATCGACAACGGCGGAATGCTCAACGCCGGCAGATCGAACGCACCCAACACCGTCCCCGCCGGAATCGACACCGACGGAACCGACAACGAGGGAATGCTCAACGCCGGCAGGCTGAACGCTGGGATGGATGTCCCGGGTATCTCGAGGGGCGGCAAGGTCAAGTCCGGTGTGGCAATGGTGAAGTGCAGGTTGCCTTGGCCGACGCCGCGGTAGAACACCCCATTGTTCAGGTCGCCGGTGTTCAACACGCCATTGTTGCCGGTGCCCGTATTGAGGGCACCCGTGTTGAGATCACCGATGTTGAAGACCCCGGTGTTGGCGTTGCCGGTGTTGAACTGACCGGTGTTCGACGCGCCCGGATTGAAGTCCCCCATGTTGAAGCTGCCGACATTGAAGCTGCCGGTGTTGGCGTTGCCGACGTTGCACAGGCCGGTGTTGAAGGAACCGGCGTTGAGGAACCCGGTGTTGCCGTGTCCGGAACTGACGAAACCGGTGTTGAAGTCACCGGCGTTTCCGATGCCGAAGTTTCCGTTACCCGAGTTGAAGAATCCGATATTCCCGTTCCCTGAGTTGAACAGTCCCAGGTTGCCGCTGCCCGAATTGAGTCCTCCGATACCGATTTGGCCGTTGCCGGTGAGACCGATGCCGACGTTGTTGCTGCCGGTATTTCCGAACCCGAAGTTGCCGATTCCCGAGTTGGCGAAGCCGATGTTCGACGTTCCTGCGTTGCCGAAGCCGAAGTTGCCCACGCCGAGGTTGCCAAGACCGAAGTTGATGTTGCCGAGGTTGGCGAAGCCGACATTCGAGCTCCCGGCGTTGCCGGAGCCGAGGTTGAGACTGCCGAGGTTTCCGCTGCCGAGGTTGATGGACCCGACGTTGGCGTTGCCGATATTGGCACCGCCGACATTGCCCAGACCGAGGTTCACCGCGAGGACACGGCCTGCGGTCAGGACCGGCGTGGCTGCCGCCGTCGGGCTGGGTTCGAGCAGACCGGCGGGCGCGCCCGCCAGTGGTGCGGCCAATCCGGCCAGATGCGGGAGCGGTTGGGTGAACGGCGTCAGCGCCGAGACTATCGTCGAGGCTCCCGAGTGGTATGCGGCCATGGCCGCCACATCCAGCGCCCACATCTCCTCGTAGAGACCCTCGGCTGCGGCGATCGCCGGCGCGTTCTGCCCGAAGAGGTTCGTAACGACAAGGGAGACAAGCGAATCGCGATTGGCCGCCACCACTCCCGGGTGAACCATCGCAGCTTGGGCAGCCTCGAACTCCGCCACCATCGCCTGGGCCTGGGCAGCTGCGTGTCCGGCATGAGCGGCCGAGGCGCTGAGCCACCCCGCGTAGGGAGCAGCCGCGGCTGCCATCGCCGCTGCCGCTGGTCCCTGCCACGCGCCATTGACAAGTCCGGAAGTTACCGACACGAAAGACGATGCGGCTGAAGCTAGTTCATCGGCGAGCCCGTCCCAGGCGGCCGCGGCTGCCAGCAACGGTTGGGATCCCGCGCCGGTGAATATCCGCGCCGAATTGGTCTCAGGGGGCAGCGCAAGAAAGCTCATCGCACAACCTCTCTCGGGTCTGGCAGCACGCCAGGTGGCATCGGACGACAACCGGCCGGTCCGCGTTTGTCGGCCTTGAGCCAAGCTGATCTGTAGCGCACAAGCTACGTGCCGAACGTGATTGCAAAAAAGCAGCTTTATTGACCCGAGATAGAACCGTTACCGGACCGTGATAAAAGCAGCTACCTGATGCCTAAACGGTTTACATTCCACAAATGGAGCGTGTGATCCGCGCTCAATGTCAACATTGGATATGCGCGAAATCCGACATGCCCATGTGGGACAAAAGATTCAACCGGCCGGCCGCCTCGCAGCATTCGCAGTTGACGTCCAAATCTTTGACAACGGCTAGGCGGTCATATTCAGCTCACGAATTGCCCCAGCGAGGCCGTGAAATAACAATCCTCCCGGAAAGGCGGACGTGCACGGGCGCGCGGCGCGACCGCATTGGCAGGCACTTCGCCTCGCCCGTTTCCGTCTACCACCAACCGGGTATCAGGACAGGTACCCCTGCGACGTCCAGTGGAGATTGGTGAATCTGATGAGATCTGAAGCCAGGACAACCTTCGCGCTTCTGGGTGGCGGCGCCATGCTTGTCATGGCCGTAGCTTGTGGCGGTGGCGACAACAAGGGTCCTAGCAGCAGCACAACCCCGACGACCACAACTACGACACAAACCGCACCCTCTAGCGTCGGCCCGTCCGAGACCGCACCGGGCACCGGCGGCGGCGGTGCGCCCGGCGGTCCTTCCGGTGGCGGTGGACCCGGTGGCGGCGGCGGCGGCGTGCCCGGCGGACCGACCGGTGGCGGCGGGCCCGGTGGCGGCGGCGGCGGCGTGCCCGGCGGACCGACCGGTGGCGGCGGACCCGGCGGCGGAGGCGGCCAGATTCCTGGGGTCGGCGGCGGCGGCGGCGGACCAGGCGGTGGCGGCGGCTGCGTGGGCAATATCTGCGGCAGCATCCCGTGATCGAGCGAGCTCGTCGATAGAACTTCCAACGCCGATGGGGCCGGGGCTTGGGCCGGCCCCATCGGCTGCGGCGGTCCTGACCTGGAAGCGATCTTCAGGGGTTAAGGTCGGTCAAGCCGATCGCAAGGGAGCCCCGCATGGCCAAGCTGAGGTTCGGATATTTCATCGCTCCGTTTCACCGCGCCGGCACCAACCCGACGTTGGCCCTCCAACGAGATCTGGAATTCATCGAACACCTCGATGCATTGGGCTTTGACGAAGTGTGGCTGGTGAACATCACTCGGCGGGCAGCGAGATCATCAGTTCTCCGGAGATATTCATCGCGGCGGCGGCGGAAAGGGCCAAACGCATCCGCTTTGGCACCGGCGTCATTTCGCTGTCGTACCACAACCCGCTTTGGGTCGCCGATCGGCTGATGTTGCTCGACCACCTCACCCATGGTCGCGTCATCGGGGGAGTTGGCCCAGGATCGCTGCCCACCGATTCAGCGATGATCGGGCTGACTCCCACCGATACCAGGGAGTTGCTGGAAACCAACCTCGACATCGTCGTGCGGCTACTGGCGGGGGAAACGGTGACGGCGAAGACCCCGACGCACCAACTCTTCGACGCGCAGCTACAACTCGCGCCGTACAGTGACGGGGGAATCCCACTGGCTGTTGCGGGGGTCGCGTCGCCGACCGGAGCCCGGTTGGCCGGCAAGCACGGCATCGGCCTGCTTTCCATCGGGGCGACCCTGGTTATCGAAGGCTTCGATGCGCTCGCCTACCACTGGAACATCGTCGAAGAGCGCGCGGCTGCGTTCGGCACACACGTCGACCGGAAGAACTGGACGCTGGTGGGACCATTTCACGTCGCTGAGACCGAGGCCCAGGCACGCGCGGACGTCAAATTCGGGATTGCCCCCTGGTTCAACTACTTTCAGAAGGTAGCGGCCTTCCCCCAGATGACCATGCCCGGCGACCAACTCGACGAGATGATTGACGTCATCAACGGAAACGGGGCGGGGGTGATCGGTACGCCGGAACAAGCGCGCGCGCAGGTGCAGCGTTTGTGGGATCAGTCCGGCGGTTTCGGCTGCATGCTGCAAATGCACCATGAATGGGCCAATCCGGCGGCCACCAAACGGTCGGCTGAACTGTTCGCCGCCGAAGTGATGCCGCACTTTCAGGGTCTGGCCCAACCGACGCTGGATGCCGCTACGCGCGCCGGTCAAGCTCGCGACCAGCTGGCGCAGACCCAGCTGCAGGCTATCGAGCACATGACCCAGAAGTATGAAAGCGAGAAACAGCCCAGTAATCCCGTTTGACCTCGGCGAGCGAAAGCCTCCTCGCAGCGCTACAGCCCTCAGGGGTTTTCCGTGGTTACCGGGTTCGGGGTGGCCGGATTTGTCACACCGGGAAGTTGTCCCGGCCACGGCGGCAGCCCCTCATTCGGTTCAGATACCGGCGCAACTTCCAGCGGGACACATTTTTTCGAGGTGAGCGCGTTCTTCCACGCGCCAGGCGGGTTCGGCGCGGCCGACAGCGACCCATCGGGGCAGCGGAAGGAACAAGTACCTTCCAACGCCCCCATCGGAGCAATGACCGAGGCGTTGAACGCGAAGATGCTGATGCCGCCGGTCGCCTGCACAGCACCGCCGCCGTACTCGCAGTGCCAGCGACTGCCGTTCTCTTCGACCGGGAAGTCGCACCAGTAGTGATAGACCCCCATCTCCATGCCGGATCCCCCTACGCCGGGGTAGTCGCATAATCCGGGCCCGGGTACGTTGCCGCCGATATCCGCATGCGCTGGCGGTACCCACAAACCTAGCCATGCGGTTGCGAGTATGCCGAAAATGGCGAATCTCTTCATTCGTTCACCTCTTCACAGCGACCGAACTTCACCGCCGCACCGTGGGCACCATCGACTTTCGGTGTCTCGACTTCATCCTGCGCCATTTGCCCGCATTAATCCAGATTGCCGATGGCGATCGAATCCACTTCAGTCATTCATTGCTCAGCGACGGTCCGCCATTTTGTTCCGTGACCGCCGAAAACCCTGTCAGTCAACACTTCTGCGACAATGGCCGTCGCTGCGCCTTAATTCGACTCGCGTTCAGCTGCCTTCACCAATTGTCCCGCGAAGTATTTGACCGCGCCGCCCAGCGCCCCACGCATCAGAGGACCCGTCCCGCGCACTTTCTCGGTGAACGAGCCGCTCCACCGAATGTCGGTCCCGCCAGCCCGATTCGCGGTGAGAACCACTTCTGCAAGGTAGTCCGTTACCGGGGTTGTCGTCCCGACCAGCTTGTAGACGTGACGACGATCCTGCTCGTATTCGATGGTCTCCTCTTGTACGAACACCGGCCACATGCCGAGTTTTCGAATCGCTCCCACACCACCGGGCGGTGGATCCCCCTGTCGCACCCAGCTTGACGTGACGACGATCGGCTTGGCCCACTTGGCCCAGTTGCCACCATCGGTCACCAGGCGAAACAAGGTCGCCGCGGACGCATTACTGGTCTTGTTGACTTCGAACGAGAATTTGCGATCCGACATGCCTGACTCCCAAGAATGGCCGAACAGTGCTGCCGCGTACCCTACCGCGGACCCGATCCGCAGTTGCAGGCCCGGGATCTACCGGAACGCTGGTCCGCCAGATTTTTGCAACTCTTGCGCAGGACCTATGACGGACTGCGATCATGCTCGGTATGGCGCAACCGTCTGTTCTGACTGCCGAAAATGGCTTACCGTCCGGCGTGCAAGGTGCGTGCGATTCGCGTTTTCTTTCGGTCATTCGGGCATTTGCTGGGCTCTACCCGGGACGCAAGTTCGGCGGGGGAGCGCTGTCGGTGTACATCGACGGTCGACAGGTTGTCGACGTGTGGACGGGTTACTCCGACCGCAGCGGTGAGATCGCGTGGACCGCCGACACGGCAGCCATGGTTTTCTCGGCCACTAAAGGCTTAGCCGCCACCATCATTCACCGATTGGTCGACCGCGGGCTGCTGGCCTATGACGCTCCGGTCGCCGAATACTGGCCGGAATTCGGAGCCAACGGTAAGGACGAGATCACGGTCAGCGATGTGTTACGCCATCGCGCCGGACTCTCCCACCTCAAGGGTGTCGGCAAAGACGAGATCATGAATCACCTCCTGATGGAGGAGCGGCTGGCCGCGGCGCCGTTGGATCGAATGCATGGAAAAATGGCGTATCACGCGATCACCTACGGTTGGTTGTTGTCGGGCCTGGCCCGCGCCGTGACCGGCAAAGGAATGCGCGAATTGTTTCGCGAAGAGCTTGCCCGTCCGCTCGACACCGACGGCCTGCACCTCGGCCGCCCGCCGGGTGACGCGCCGACCAAGGTGGCGCAGACGTTGGTGCCCCAAGCCAAGATTCCCACGCCGCTGCTGGACTTCATCGCGCCCAAGGTCGCCGGGCTTTCGTTCTCAGGTCTGCTCGGCTCGATCTACTTCCCGGGCATCCTGTCGATGTTGCAGGACGACATGCCGTTTTTGGACGGTGAACTGCCGGCGGTCAATGGAGTGGTCACGGCGCGCGCATTGGCCAAGACCTATGCGGCGTTGGCCAACGACGGCGTGATCGACGGCATCCGGCTGCTGTCCTCGGACGCGGTGGCGAACATGAGGGGGAAGGCCGAGCTTTGGCCCGACTTCAACCTCGGGATTCCTTTCACCTACCACCAGGGTTATCAATCCTCGCCAGTGCCAGGGTTTCTGGACGGATACGGGCACATCGGCCTGGGCGGAACGGTGGGGTGGGCAGACCCGGACACCGGCAGCGCATTCGGCTACGTACACAACCGGCTGCTGACGATGTTGCTGTTCGACGTGGGATCATTTGCGGGGTTGGCGCCGCTGTTGACCAACGCGGTCTCGGCGGCTCGCGAAGACGATCCGCAACAGGTACCGCACTTCGGGGCGCCCTACCACGATCCCGCCGAGCACGAGCCCGCCGCCGGCGAGTAACCGGTCCTGGCGCAACGGCGCGCCGTTTGTACGCGCCGCACGGCGTGGCGGTCCGCAGACACGCACGCTCACCACGCGGTGAACAGCCATACCAGGGCGACGAGGAGCAGCAGCAGCGCCACCCAGATGGCCGTGCGAGTCAATCGTGATTGACGACTAAACCACTGGCGCAACAGGACAAATCGCCAATCAGTCCACGCGTATGCCCGTGCGGCCCAATCAGCTTCGACCGCCAGCAATCGAAACGCGATCAGCAGGGCAGGGATGCCCAGCTCTGGAAGCACCACGATCAACGGGACCGATGCGACCAACAAGACCACGCCGAGTGCGGCGAGGAAAGCGCGCAGCGGCGCCGGCCGGGTGCGACCACGCTCCCGGTAGGCGAGCACCCGAGCAAGGGCAGCATCGCGCGTTGCGGCGCGGTCAGGATCGGGTGGATCCACGAATGCTCCTACTCGGCGAGGTTGGCCTGCATGGACTTTAGTCACTCGCGGTGGCGACCTGACTCCAGTCGAGGGTGCTCAGCGACACATAGTGCGTGCCCCGGCGAGTGCTGACGGTCTTTATAGACTGCAAACATGGGTCGGGACGCGTCGGTTCGGGCTGGCTTGTTGCAGATCGAGGACTGCCTCGATAGCAACGGCGCCATCGTGCTACCGCCGGGCACCACGCTGATATCCCTGATCGAACGCAACATCAAGTATGTCGGCGACGCCGTCGCCTACCGCTACCTCGATTACAGCGGTGCGGGCGACTGTCACGCGTTCGAAGTGACCTGGGCCGAATTCGGAGCGCGGATAGCCGCCATAGGTGCCCGCGTCCAGCAGTTTGCGGGTGCTGGCGAGCGCGTCGCCATCTTGGCGCCCCAGGGTATCCACTACGTGGCCGGCTTCTACGCGGCCATCAAAGCCGGCACCATCGCGGTGCCGCTGTTCGCTCCCGAATTGCCCGGTCACGTTGAACGCCTCGACACCGCCTTGCATGATTCGCAGCCGACGGCCGTGCTGACCACGGCGGCGGCCAAAGGCGCAGTCGAGAACTTCTTGAACAACCGGGTCGGTCTGCGCAAGCCCGAGGTCTTGGTCATCGACCAGATACCCGACTCCGCCGGTGATTTGCTCGCCCCCGTGGAGTTGGACATCGACGCCGTTTCACACCTGCAGTACACATCCGGCGCGACACGGCCACCGGTCGGCGTGGAGATCACTCACCGCGCGGTCGGCACCAACCTGGTGCAAATGATCCTGTCCATCGACCTGCTCAACCGGAACACCCACGGCGTCAGTTGGTTACCGCTCTACCACGACATGGGCCTGTCGATGATCGGCTTCCCGGCGGTCTACGGAGGTCACTCCACACTGATGTCCCCGACCGCCTTCGTCCGCCGACCCTTGCGGTGGATCCACGCGCTGTCGGAAGGATCGAAAACCGGGCGGGTGGTCACCGCGGCACCGAACTTCGCCTATGAGTGGGCCGCCCAACGCGGGCTGCCCGCCGAGGGTGATGACGTCAATCTGCGCAATGTCGTGCTGATCATCGGTTCCGAACCGGTCAGCATCGACGCCGTGACGACTTTCGAGAAGGCGTTCGCACCCTATGGATTACCGCGAACGGCATTCAAGCCTTCCTACGGCATCGCCGAGGCCACGCTCATGGTCGCGACCATCGACCATGCCGCGCAGACATCGGTGGTTTATCTCGACCGGACTCAACTCGGCGCGAATATGGCCATACCGGTGTCCGCCGATGCACCTAACGCGGTGGCGCAGGTGTCGTGTGGTCAAGTCGCCCGCAGCCTGTGGGCCACCATCGTCAACCCCGCAACCGGTGCCGAATTGCCCGACGGCCACGTCGGTGAAGTGTGGTTGCAGGGCGACAACGTGGGCCGCGGTTACTGGGGACGACCAGAGGACACCCGGGCGACGTTCGGCGGCAGGCTGCAATCGCCGCTCATCGAAGGCGGGCACGCCGAGGGCGCTGACCTCGACGGGAGTTGGTTGCGCACCGGTGATTTCGGGGTCTACCTTGACGGCGAGCTCTACATAACCGGGCGCATCGCCGACTTGATCACCGTCGACGGGTTCCACCACTACCCGCAAGACATCGAGGCCACCACCGCAGCGGCCTCGCCCATGATCCGGCGCGGATATGTCACAGCCTTCGCCGTACCGGGAGACGCCGGCAACCAAGTCGTGGTGATCGTGGCCGAGCGTGCGGCCGGCACCGGTCGCGCCGACCCAGCACCGGCCATCGAGGCGATCCGCGCGGCGGTGTCCCAACGCCATGGGCTCGACGTCGCCGACGTGACATTGCTACCGGCCGGAGCCATTCCACGCACGACGAGCGGCAAGTTGGCGCGGCGGGCCTGCCGCACCCAATACCTCAGCGGCACACTGGGTGTCCGCTAGCAACGACATGCCGCACGCGGCCCCACGGAGGAGCGAGCCAGGATGAGCCCGCGGTTAGCGGGATTCCCGGTCACTCCGCCGCCCTTGACCGGTCCGGTGATCCTCGATCAGGATTGGCGCGATTTGGCCTTCGTGCATTGGCCGGTACGGCCCGAGAGTGTCGAACACATGTACCCGCCCGGAACCCGGCCCGACGTTTTCGCCGACGGAATGACATATGTGGCGCTGGTTCCCTTCCTGCTCTGTGACACCACGCTGGGCCCCGCACTGCCGTTGCCGTATGTCGGTACCTTCCTCGAAACCAACATTCGCCTGTATTCCATCGACGATGCTGGGCGCCACGGTGTGCTCTTCCGGTCGCTGGATACTGCGCGCTTGGCCGTTGTTCCCGTCACGCGTACCGCCCTCGGCATCCCGTACACCTGGGCCAGGATGCGAATGACGAAGTCGGACAACGTGATCACTTATCAAAGCGTGCGACGCTGGCCGCGACGCGGGTTGCGCAGCCTGCTGCGCATCAGGGTCGAGGAGGTGGTCGAGCCGACACCATTGGAGATCTGGCTCACGGCCCGCTGGGGAGCGCATACGCGCAAGGCAGGCCGGACGTGGTGGGTACCCAACGAGCATGATCCGTGGCCACTGCGGACTGCGGATATCGTCGAACTGCACGATGATTTGTTGCACGCAAGCGGGGTGCAACCGGCCGGTAAGCCACTGCGGGCGTTGTTCTCCGCGGGCGTCCGAGCCCGGTTCGGCCGTCCGTGCCGGGTGACTTAGTACGCCAGCACGTGGAAATGCCCACGAGGGCAGTGACCCTCGATACCCTTAAACGGGTCGTCATCGAATTCGCGCCATACCCAGTGACTTCCGCAGTAACTCGCCACACATTCCGAGCAGTGGAACGGCGCATAACTATGACTCAAGCGGTACAGGGCTGACGCGTCGGCGTCCGAGATCGCTTGCGCAGCAAGCTCGATGCGGTCTCCGGAAAGCGGATGACTGGTCAGGACGAAGAAGGTATCGACGACCAGAGCGGCCTGGCCTTCGGGCCGCTCCAAAATGTCCAACTCGGCCAACGCTTGCAGAGCCGGCCGGCCGGTGGCGCTCACCGCGTCAGCCGGGCTGGCGAGCCAGATCCATCCTGCGGCCTCTCCGCAGCTGGCGCACTGGAAGCGGGCGTGGTGGCCGACCGCCTCAGGGACAGATGTAGCCACCGTCGATCACGATGTCGGAACCGGTCATGTAACCAGACGCGGCGCTGGCCAGATAGATGTAGAGACCGGTGAGCTCTTCGGGCCGCCCCAGCCGTCCCACCGGAATTTTCGGCTCCCAGCGTCTGTGGTAGTCGGCCAGCGGCTCGACCAACTCGGTGAGGATGTAGCCGGGGCTGACGCTGTTGACCCGTATGTTGTGTTGGGCAAATTCCACCGCCATCGCCTTGGTCAAGTGAATGACGGCCGCTTTGGATGCGCAGTAGTGGCCGACGTGTTGCGGCACGTTGATGATGTGACCCGACATCGACGCCGTGGTGATGATGACCCCGCCCTCACCTTGGCGCACCATGGCCTTGGCCGCGGCCTGGGCGGTGAGGAAAACACCAGTGACATTGGTGTTTTGGATTGTCTGGAACTCTTGCGGCGCCATGTCCAATAGCGGCGTGTCGGTGATGATGCCGGCATTGCACACCGCGATGTCGATTCCGCCGAATTCGGCGGTCACTCGATCCAGCATTTCGTCGACTTGGTCGGGCGACGTGACGTCGCAGCCGATGGACACGGCTCGACCTCCGGCAGCGGCGATCTCGCCGACCACCTCGTCCAAACCGCGCGGATTGCGTGCCGCGACGGCCACTTCCGCGCCCGCGTCGGCATAGGCTAGCGCCACTTGTTTTCCGATGCCGCTCGAGCCTCCGGTGACCAGAGCCCGCTTACCGCGCAGATTGAACAGGTCCAAGACACTCATGGTTAGACCCTTACCGCACGTCTACTGTGTCCGCTATGGGCAAGTTCACCAGAGCTGAAGTCGAGCAAGCCGTTGACCACTACACAGCTGTCGTCGAAGGCTGCTCCGCTTCGGGCGACTGGCGCCCGTTCGCCGACCTGTTCACCGAGGATGTGGTTTATACCGAGCACCACTACGGGGTCTTCCACGGTCGCGAAGAAGTGCGCGACTGGATCGTTGCCGTGATGGCCCCGTTCCCGCATATGCGCTTCCCTTCGGACTGGATCGCCTACGACGGCGACAACGACGCTGTTGTCTTGCTGATCAAGAATTTGTTAGACCACCCCACCGACCCGAACGGTGAGCCGTTCTGGTTCCCGAATTGGACTCGGCTGGTTTATGCCGGCAACGGATTGTTCTCCAGCGAAGAAGACATCTACAACCCCAACCGTGACGCCCCGAGAGCCGTGAGCGAATGGCTGCGCGCCGGAGGGCAGTTCGCCTCCGACCAGTTCCTGGCACCCCAGTCTTAACGCGCTACCTTGCGACCACGTGACCGCGCGGCCGCCAATGCTTGGTCCCATGCGAGCAACGTTGCGGCCTTCAGATTCGCCGGTTTCACGCTGTCTTTCGATAACAGCGCGGTGGCACCGGCCTTCGTCACCGTCGACGCCTTCGACATATGGCCCGAATCGAAAGGCGGCTGCGGGTCGTACTCGATCGCAAGCTGGATTGCCCGGGCACGGTTTTCTCCGCCGATCTGCCCCGCCAGCCACAACGCAAGGTCGAGTCCGGCTGAAACACCGGCACTGGTGACAATGTTGCCCTCGTGCACGATGCGTTCGTCGGCGACGGGAACAGCACCGAAAGCTTTGAGCGCCGGAATGGTCAACCAATGCGAAGTCGCGCGTCGGTCTGTCAGAAGCCCAGCCGCTGCCAGAATCACCGAACCCGAGCACACCGACGTTGTCCAACTGGCGCTGCGGTGGGCTTGACGCAGCCACTCGAGCAGCTTCTCGTCTCGCGCGTGGATCGGAGTCGACGGGCCACCCGGTACCAGAATGACGTCCGGTGAGGCTGTTTCGGCCAGCGAGTGTGTCGCCCCGATGACCAGGACACCGGAGTCGGCGGTGATCGGTCCGGCTTCGTGCCAGACGAAGCGCACATCGGCGTTTGGCAGATTACGCAGTACTTCATACGGGCCGATCATGTCCAGCGCGGTGAATCCGGGGTAGGCGACGAAAGCGATCTGGGGCATCATGTTCTCCTTCGTGCTACGCGAACGCTTTGCGGTATTGGTCTGGTGGGACGCCGACTCGCCGAATGAAATTGCGACGCATCGTTTCTGCGGTCCCGAAGCCGCACCTGGCGGCGATGGCCACCACCGTGTCATCGGTCTCTTCCAGCTGACGACGCGCGGCTTCGGTGCGCACACCATCGAAGAACTGGCCCAACGGGCGG
Organism: Mycobacterium sp. 1423905.2; assembly: GCF_001673155.1. Lineage (GTDB taxonomy): Bacteria > Actinomycetota > Actinomycetes > Mycobacteriales > Mycobacteriaceae > Mycobacterium. The sequence goes on from NZ_LZLE01000130.1 coordinate 63,026, forward strand.
CGATGAGCCCGCGGCACTTCACTCGGGTATTCACCGACGAGGTGGGTGAGGCACCCGGCCAGTATGTCGAACGTGTGGGCACCG
>NZ_LZLE01000131.1 GCF_001673155.1 Mycobacterium sp. 1423905.2
AGTGCGCGGCTGGCCGCACATTCGCGCGAGATGCGGGCGCCCGCCCGCGTGACAGGTGTCAAGGTGGGCGTCGTACAGTCGGCGCATGCAGATTCGGCAGCATGTCGGCGCCAACAAACCTGCGATCATCCTTTACCCGTCGGGCACGGTGGTCACCTTCGATGAACTGGAAGCGCGGGCCAATCGGCTAGCCCACCGGTTCCGCGGGGCCGGACTGCGCGAGGGCGACGCGGTCGCCATCCTGATGGAGAACAACGAGCACATCCACGCGGTCATGTGGGCGGCTCGGCGCAGCGGCCTGTACTACGTGCCGATCAACACGCACCTGACTGCGGCCGAAGCCGCCTACATCATCGACAACAGCAACGCCAAGGCGATCATCGCTTCGGCCGCGCTGATCGACACCTGCAAGGGACTGGCCGAACACCTGCCGGCCGGGCTGCCCGGGCTGCTGATGATCGCTTCTTCGGACCAGGCAGGCGACCTCGACGGCTGGGAGCGCTACCCGGAATGCGTTGCCCAACAACCCGATACGCCGATCGATGACGAACTCGAGGGCGATCTACTGCAGTACTCGTCGGGCACCACCGGGCGGCCCAAGGGCATCAAACGCGACCTGCCGCATGTGCCGCCGGACCAGGCGCCGGGGATGATGTCGATGCTGATCGACGTGTGGATGCATCCGGACGCGGTGTATCTGAGTCCGGCGCCGATCTATCACACCGCCCCATCGGTGTGGTCGATGACGGTTCAGGCCGCCGGCATCACCACTGTGGTGATGGAGAAGTTCGACGCCGAAGGCGCGTTGGACGCCATCGCCCGCCACCGGGTGACGCACGGTCAGTTCGTCCCGGCCATGTTCACTCGGATGCTCAAATTGCCTCAGGCGGTTCGTGATTCGTATGACGTGTCCAGCTTGCAGCGGGTGATGCACGCGGCGGCGCCGTGCCCGGTAGAGATCAAGAAGCAGATGATCGAGTGGTGGGGTCCGATCGTTGACGAGTATTACGCGTCCTCCGAGGCGATCGGGTCGACGTTGATCGGTGCCGAAGACTGGCTGGCCCACCCCGGTTCGGTGGGCAAACCGATGCAGGGTGCGATCCACATCATCGGCGAGGATGGCACCGAATTGCCGCCCGGCCAGCCCGGTGAAATCTACTTCGAGGGCGGGTATTCCTTCGAGTACCTCAACGATCCGTCGAAAACCGCTGCGTCGCGCCATAATCAAGGCTGGATGACCGTAGGGGACATCGGTTACCTCGACGACGAGGGATACCTGTACCTGACCGATCGGCGCCACCACATGATCATCTCCGGCGGGGTCAACATCTACCCGCAGGAGGCGGAGAACCTGTTGGTCACCCACCCGAAGGTGATGGACGCGGCGGTGTTCGGCGTTCCCGACGACGAGATGGGCCAGCGGGTGATGGCGGCCGTGCAGACCGTCGACCCGGCCGACGCCACCGACGAATTCGGTGAAGAGCTGCTGGCGTGGATGCGAGAACGGCTGGCGCACTTCAAGTGTCCGCGCGAGATCGCGTTCGAGGTGCAGCTGCCGCGCACCGACACCGGCAAGTTGTACAAGAACGGGCTGATCGAGAAGTACTCGGGCTGACCATGTTCCGGGTGGTCGACATGGCCGACGCGCCGGATGTCGACCTGTCACGCCCGGCGGGGGTGATCATCGCCCATGGCCGGGTGTCGGACGAGAATTGGCTTGAGGCAGCCACTTTTTCGCTGTCGGAGGAGCCAAGTCCTGACCGCCGGGTGATCACCGTGGTGTCGGTACCGGAGGCGCTCGCCGAGTTGACGCAGCGGTGCCGGCGCTGGCCGCACGCCAGCGCCGTGTGTGACGACGTAGTGCGGGCGGTGGATCCGGGCGGTGCGACGCTGCCCGGCGTGATCACCGAATCGCTGGCTTACTCGACGTTGCAGGGCGGCCCGGAGTTCGCGCGGTGGCTCGCCGAGCGGGGACCGGCGCGGCTACCCGAGATCGCCGACCCGGTGACCGTCGACCGCGACGGTGACGTGCTGGGTATCCGGTTCAACCGCCCGCAGCGGCACAACGCGTTTTCCACCGACACACGCGCGGCGCTCCTCGACGCCTTGAGCGTGGCGCAGCTGGACCCCTCGGTCACCGGACTTGTGTTGAGCGGCAACGGTCCGTCGTTTTGCAGCGGGGGAGACTTGGCCGAGTTCGGCACCTTCACCGACCCGGCCAGCGCGCATCTGGCCCGCACCCGCCACAGCCCGGCGTTGGTGTTGGATGCGCTGGCCGCGAGGTTCGGCCGCGACTGCCGCGCCGAGGTGCACGGTCAAGTCTTGGGCAGCGGCCTGGAGATGGCGGCGTTCTGCGGATGGGTTGTCGCACAGCATGATTCGCGATTCGGACTGCCGGAGATGAGTCTCGGGCTGATTCCGGGAGCCGGCGGCACCGTCAGCGTCACACGCCGCATCGGCCGCTGGCGCACCGCGTATCTGGTGCTTTCCGGCCGCATGATCGACGCCGCGACCGCGCTGGCCTGGGGACTGGTGGACGAGTTGGCTGGTCAGTAACCGGGATAGGTGGTGAACGTCGTCGAGGGCAGGTTGTGATCGACGGAATGCACCGCCAGCGCGATGAGCGCGACGTACAAGATCACCGAGATCACCGCCACCACCGCGCCGGCGATCGCGCCGATGATGGCCCATTTCTTGGCGTTGGCCGAAGCGGCCTGCGCCTCGGCATAGCGCCCCTGCGCCCACAGGCTCGACACCTTGGTGGAGTTGACGATCGACACGATCCCGAACGGCAGGCAGCAAAACACCGTGACCAGGATGGCCCACACCAAATAATTGTCCGGCTCGCGTCCACCGTAGCCTGGTTGCTGTCCCGGCCACCCGGGCTGCTGCCCTTGCCAACCGGGCTGCTGGCCCTGCCAACCGGGCTGGCCCTGCCAACTCGGGTCGCTCCCATACGAACTCGGCGGGTAACTCATGGCAACTGCTTTCCGTTGTTCGACCAGAACAGGTTTGCTGAACCGAAGTCGAGCAAATATAGCGCACCCGCGGGTGGCCGACGGGTAGGTTGCCCGGCGTTGTTCGCGCTGGCGACTACGGGTACTGGTTCTCCAACTCGTCGACGCAGATCGCGTTGATCCGGCTGTTCGACGCCAAACCGTCAAAGGTATTGCAGTACAGGTAAATTTGCTTGGACTGGTAAGCGTCTACTGCACCCTGCAAGGCGATGCAGCTTTCCCCATGGGCGGGAATGAAAATCCTGACCTTGTCGATGTCCTGCGGTTCCTCGTCGCGGACCCAGAGCAGCCGGGCCTGGGCCACCTGTGGCGAATCGTCATAGTTGGCAATGATCAGCCGGGCGTTGAGGAGCCAGAAACTCCCACCGCGGCGGGCCTCGGCGTAGGAATCGGGGTCGCGAAGCTCAATCTTGACGGCCCAGTTTTCGACGAAATGCTCCAACCTGAGTTCGCCCCCCTGGTCCACGGAGACGACCCCTTTGGTCACGTACGGCTTCATGGTGCCCCTCGTCGGATAGGTGACTGTTCGGCTTTGCAGAGACTCTCAGATTTCGCCGCGGGCCACCAACTGACCGGCGATCACGTTGCGTTGGATCTCGTTGGTCCCTTCTCCGACGATCATCAGTGGCGCATCGCGGAAGTAGCGTTCCACGTCGTATTCGGTTGAGTAGCCGTATCCCCCGTGGATGCGCACGGCGTTGAGCGCAATTTCCATCGCCGCCTCCGAGGCGAACAGTTTGGCCATGCCGGCCTCCATATCGCAGCGCTCACCGCTGTCGTAGCGCTCGGCGGCGTACCGGGTGAGTTGGCGGGCGGCGGTGAGTTTGGTGGCCATGTCGGCCAGATAGTTGCCGACCGATTGATGCTTCCAGATGGGTTTGCCGAAGCTTTCCCGTTGCTGGGCGTACGCCAGGGCGTCCTCGAGCGCCGCGGTCGCCACTCCCAGGGCGCGCGCGGCGACCTGAATGCGGCCGGTCTCAAGGCCTTTCATCATCTGCGCGAACCCCTGGCCCGTGGCACCGCCCAGGATCGCGGTGGCCGGCACCCGGAAGTCGTCGAAGCTCAGCTCGCACGACTCCACGCCCTTGTAGCCCAACTTGGGCAGATCGCGCGAAACCGTCAGGCCCGGGCCGGGTTCGACGAGAACGATGGAGATTCCGTGATGGCGCGGGGTGGCGGCCGGGTCGGTTTTGGCCAGCAGCGCGATCAGCCCGGAGCGGCGCGCGTTGGAGATCCAGGTCTTGGCGCCGTTGACCACCAGGTCGGAACCGTCCGGCATCGCGGTGGTGGTCAGGTTCTGCAGATCCGAACCCCCGCCCGGCTCGGTCAACGCCATGGTGGCCCGCAGCTCGCCGGTGGCCAGCCGCGGCAGATAGGTCTGTTTCTGCTCGTCGGTGCCGAACAGTGTGAGCAATTTGACGACCACGGTGTGCCCGCCCATCGCGCCGGCCAGGCTCATCCAGCCGCGCGCCAGTTCCTCGGTGACCCGCACATAGCAGGGCATGGATACCGGTGACCCGCCGTAGGATTCGGGCACCGCCAGCCCATAGATGCCGATGCGCTTCATCTGTTCGATCCACGCCTCGGGGTAGGTGTTGGCGTGTTCCACCTCGCGCACCGTCGGCTTCACCTCGCGGTCGATGAACGCACGCACCGTGGCGACCAACATCTGTTCGTCGTCGTTCAGCTCACTGCTCACCCGTGCCATATTGGGCGTTGTGACTTCCCAGCGTCCTACCGGGTATGCGGCGATGCGCGCGGGCGGCCCCTACTTCGACGACCTGTCCGTGGGCCAGGTGTTCGACTGGGCGCCGGCGCTGACGTTGTCGTCGGGTCTGGCCGCCGCGCATCAGGCGATCCTGGGGGATCGGCTGCGGCTAGCGCTGGACGGCGCCCTGTGTGCCGCGGTCACCGGAACACCGGCCGCGCTGGCGCACCCGGGCCTGGTGTGCGACGTGGCGATCGGCCAGTCGACGCTGGCGACCCAGCGCGTCAAGGCCAACCTGTTCTACCGCGGGCTGACCTTTCACCGCTTCCCGGTGATCGGGGACTCCCTGCACACCCGCACCGAAGTGGTCGGTCTGCGCGCCAACGCGGCCAAACCGGGCCGGGCGCCGACGGGTATGGCGGCGCTGCGCATGACCACCACCGACCAGGCCGACCGTCTGGTGCTCGACTTCTACCGCTGTGCCATGCTGCCGGCCAGCCCGCAGTGGGTGCCGGACTTCGCGCGCACCGATGACCTGTCCACCATCGGGGCCGACGCGGCGGCGCCGGTGACCGACCCGACGGCCGACTGGGACGGCGCGGTATTCCGCAGCCGGGTGCCCGGTCCACACTTCGATGCGGGCTTGGCCGGTGCGGTGCTGCGCAGCACCGCGGACGTAGTCAGCAGCGCGCCCGAGCTGGCCCGGCTGACACTCAACATCGCTGCCACACACCATGATTGGCGTGCTGGCGGGCAACGCCTGGTGTACGGCGGGCACACCATCGGACTGGCCCTGGCGCAGGTGAGCCGGCTGCTGCCCAACCTGGCGACGGTGCTGGGCTGGCAGCGTTGCGACCACACCGGGCCGGTCCGCGAGGGCGACACGCTGTATAGCGAATTGCACGTCGAGTCCGCCGAACCCGCCGCGGACGGCGGAGTGTTGGGGCTGCGGTCGCTGGTCTACGCGGTCGGCGATTCGCCCGACGAGCCGGACCGGCAGGTGCTGGACTGGCGCTTCTCCGCGCTGCAGTTCTAAGGGCCCGGCTGCGGTAGGTAGGGGGACCGCAGCCGGGCTGCCTAGGACCGGGGTGTCAGCCGTTGAGGCCGGCGGTGCCGGGCGCTCCCTGAACCCCGGGGCTGCCGGCGCCCACCGCGGTACCGCCGGTGCCACCGTCGCCCTTACTGCCGCCGGTGCCTCCGGTGCCTGTGGTGCCGGTGCCTCCCGCAACACCGCCGGTGCCGGCCGCGCCGGGCGTGCCCGCCGCGCCGCCGGCGCCGCCGTTGCCGCCACTGGGACCGGTGCCGCCGTTGCCGCCGTTGCCGTCGGGTGCGCTGCCGTTGCCGCCGACGCCGCCGGTCTGACCGGTGGTGGCGCTGCCGCCGTTGCCGCCGGCTCCGCCGTTGCCCGCCTTGCCGCCGTTGCCGGAGGTGGCACCGCCAGTGCCGCCGTTGCCGCCGGCTCCGCCGACCCCGCCGTTGCCGCCCGTGCCGCTGTCACCGCCGACGCCGCCGTTGGGGTTGGCGCCCGCGCCCTCAGCGCCCTTGCCGCCGGTGCCCGGCGCACCGCCGGAGCCCGCGGCCCCGCCGTTGCCGCCCGCTCCGCCGGTGCCGGCGCCTAGGGCGTTGCCGCCGGCGCCCGCGGCGCCACCGGCCCCGCCGACCCCGCCGTTGCCGCCCTTGCCGCCGGCACCGTTGTTGACGGTGAGGTCACCAGCCGCACCGGCGCCGCCGGCCCCACCGGTCGCGCCTTGGCCGCCGGCGCCGCCCGCGCCGCCGTTGCCGGAGATCGAGCCGCCCGAACCGCCGGCGCCGCCGGTGCCGCCGGCGCCGCCGGCCTGACCGGTGGCGCCGTTGTCACCGGGGTTGACGCCCGCGCCGCCGGCCGTGCCCGCCGCGCCGTTGCCACCGATTCCGCCTTGGCCGCCGTTGCCGATGTTGCCGCCGTTGCCGCCGGCGCCACCGTTGCCGCCGGCCGCCCCGGCGGTGGTGGCGTTGAAGCCCGCGCCGCCGTTGCCGCCGTTGCCGGCTGGGCCGGTCACCGCCGCGCCGTTGCTGCCGTTGGCGCCGGTGGTCGAGCCGGTGCCGCCGGTGCCGCCGGTGCCCGCGGTTCCGGCGTTGCCGCCGTTGCCGCCGACGCCGCCGTTGGGGTTGGTCGCGGTGCCGTTGGCACCGGTGCCGCCGCCGCCGGGAGTACCGGCGTTGCCGCCGTTGCCGGCCTTGCCGCCCGCGCCGGCGGTGCCATTGGACCCCGCACCCAGTGCCGTACCACCGACGCCGCCGTTGCCGCCGTTGCCACCGGCTCCGCCGTTGCCGCCGTTGCCGCCGGCCTGACCGGCGCCGTTGTTGGTGCCGGCCACACCGGCTGCGCCGGTCACCCCAGTGCCGCCCGTGCCGCCGTTGGCGCCGGTCCCGCCCGCGCCGCCGGCGCCGCCGTTTCCGGAGGTCGTCCCGCCGGCGCCGCCGTTGCCGCCGGTTCCGCCGGATCCACCGGCCTGGCCGTTGCCGCCGCTGGCCCCGGCGGTGGAGGGGTTGGTGCCGGCGGTGCCGGCCACACCGTTGCCGCCGGCGCCGCCCTTGCCGCCGTTGCCGATGTTGCCGCCGTTGCCTCCGTTGCCGCCGTTACCGCCGTTGGCGCCCGCGGTGGAGGAGGTGAAGCCCGTACCGCCGTTGCCGCCGTTGCCGGCCGGGCCGACGATCGAGGCGCCGTTACTGCCGTTGGCGCCGGGTGTCGAGCCGGTGCCGCCGGTGCCGCCAGTGCCCGCGGCGCCCGCGTTGCCGCCGTTGCCACCGGCCCCGCCGTTGGGGTTGGCCGCGGTGCCGTTGGCGCCGGTGCCGCCGTTGCCCGGCGCGCCCGCATTGCCGCCGCCGCCAGCGTTGCCGCCGACGCCCGTGGTGCCGGCCACGCCGCTGGTGACCGTGCCGCCCGCCCCGCCGTTGCCGCCGTTGCCGCCGGCCCCACCGTTGCCACCGTTGCCGCCGGCCTGACCGACGCCGTTATTGGTCCCGGCCACACCGTTGGAGCCGGTCACACCGGCCCCGCCGTCGCCACCCTTGGCGCCGGTACCGCCGGCCCCGCCGTTACCGCCGTTGCCGGAAACCGATCCGCCGTTACCGCCGATACCGCCGTTGCCGCCCGCTCCGCCGGCCATGCCGTCGGTGCCGCTGGCGCCCGCGCTGACACCGCTGGTGCCCGCCGTGCCGGCGAAGCCGTTGCCGCCGGTCCCGCCGTTACCGCCGTTGCCGTGGCTGCCGGCGTTGCCGCCGCTGCCGCCGTTGCCGCCGCTGGCGCCGGCGGTGGTGGTCTGGGTGTATCCAGCCCCGCCGTTACCGCCGTTGCCGACCGCTCCGGGGGCCAGCGCGCCGTTGGTGCCGTTGGTGCCCGCCTTGGTGGTCGAGGTGCCGCCGGTGCCGCCGGTGCCTGCGGTTTCATTGCCGCCGGTGCCGCCGTTGCCGCCGTTGGGGTTGGTGGCGGTGCCGGCCGCGCCGTTACCGCCGTCGCCCGGCGTGCCGGCCTTGCCGCCGTTGCCGCCGTTGCCGGCGACGCCGTCGACGCCGTTGCTGCCCACACCCTGCGCCTTGCCGCCGACCCCGCCGTTACCGCCGTTGCCGCCGTTGCCGCCGACGCCGCCGTTGCCGCCGTTTTGGCCGGAGCCGATGCCGGTGCCGTACTGGTCGACGTCGGAGACACCGTTGCCGCCGGTCACGCCGTTCCCGCCGGAGCTGCCGGCCGCGCCGTTGCCGCCGGCACCACCGGTGCCGCCGTTACCGGAGATGGTGCCGCCCTTGCCGCCGGCCCCGCCGTTGCCGCCGGAGCCACCGGCGCGGCCGTCGACGCCGGAGTCGCCAGCCTTGGTGCCGTTGGCGCCGGCCAGGTTGTCGACGCCGTTGCCGCCGGCGCCGCCGTTGCCGCCGTTGCCGATCGAACCTCCGTTGCCGCCGTTGCCGCCGTTGCCGCCGCTGGAGCCCTTGGTCAGCGGGTTGTATCCCGCTCCGCCCTGGCCACCGTTGCCGGCCGGGCCGGCGACCGAGGCACCGTTGCTGCCCGCAGTACCCGGTGTGGAGCCGGTACCCGCTGTGCCGCCGGTTCCCGCGATGCCGGCATTGCCGCCATTGCCGCCATTGCCGCCGTTCGGGTTGCTGACGGTGCCGGCCGCGCCGGTGCCACCGTTGCCGGGCGTGCCCGCCTTGCCGCCATTGGCGCCGTTGCCGCCGGTGCCGGTGGTGCCGGTTGCCCCGCTGCCGTTCTGCAGCGCTCCGGCCGCCCCGCCGTTGCCGCCGGATCCGCCGTTGCCGCCGTTGCCGCCGTTGCCGCCGTCTTGACCGGCCCCGTTGTTGACTCCGGGCAGGCCGGCCTTGCCGGTCACCCCGTTGCCGCCCTTACCGCCGGCCGCGCCGTTGCCGCCCGCCCCGCCGTTGCCGGCGTTGCCGGAGATGGTGCCGCTGGCGCCACCGGCGCCGCCGTTACCGCCGGAGCCGCCTGCCGTGCCGCTGGTGCCGCTGCTGCCCGCGGTGGTGCCGTTGACGCCCGCGGTGCCCGCGGTGCCGTTGCCGCCGGCCCCGCCGTTGCCGCCGTTGCCGATCGGGCCGGCGTTGCCACCCTTGCCGCCGTTGCCGCCGGAGGTGCCCGCGGTCGTCGGGTTGAAGCCCGCGCCGCCGTTGCCGCCGTTGCCCGCAGTGACGGTGGGTACGGTGCCGGCCTTGCCGTCGGCACCAGCGGTGAAGCCGGTACCGCCCTTGCCGAGCGCGCCGCCGCTGCCCAGGCCGCCGCCGTTGCCGCCGTTGCCGCCGTTGGGGTTGCCGGCCGTGCCGGCCCCGCCGTTGCCGCCGTTGCCGCCGACACCGTCGTTGCCGCCGTTGCCACCCGCCCCGCCGACGCCGGCCTTGTAACCGGCCGCGCTGGCGGCTCCGCCGTTGCCACCCGTGCCGCCGCCGCCGCCGTTGCCGCCGCCACCGCCGTTGCCACCGGTGCCGCCGTTCACCCCGTCGGCACCGTTGCCACCGGCGCCGCCGCTGCCGCCGTTTCCAGCGGCGCCGCCGGCGCCACCGTCCCCGCCGAGGGTGCCGCCCTTGCCGCCGGTTCCGCCGTTGCCACCGGTGCCGCCGTTGCCGCCGGTGCTGCCGTTGGCGCCGGGGGCGGGGCCGCTGGCGCCGGTCTGGCCGATCGCCCCGGTACCACCCTTACCGCCGGTGCCGCCGGTGCCGTACTGACCGGCGTTGCCGCCGGTCCCGCCGTTGCCGCCGTTAACGCCCGGGGTGGTGGAATTCCAGCCGGCGCCGCCGGCGCCGCCGTTGCCGGCGATGGTGGTGGGCGTGGCGCCGGACTTGCCGTTGCTGCCCGTGGTGGAGCCGCTGCCGCCCGAGCCGGCCGAACCGCCGCTGCCCGGGTTGGCGCCGTTGCCGCCGGTGCCGCCGTTGGGGTGGGCCGCGGTGCCCGCGGCACCGGTGCCGCCGACCCCGCTCACTCCGCCGTCACCGCCGTTGCCGCCGGCCCCGCCGGTGCCGACGGTGCCCTTGGTGACCGTTCCGGCGCTACCGCCCGCCGCCCCGGCGCCGCCGGTGCCGCCGTTGCCCGCGTTGCCGCCGGTACCACCGTTGACGTTCCAGTCGCCGGTGCCGCCCGCGCCGCCGGTGCCGCCCGCGCCGCCGCTGCCGCCGGCGCCACCGTTACCGCTGTTGCCGGCGACCGTGCCGCCGTTGCCGCCCTTACCGGCCGAGCCACCGGCGCCGCCGGTGCCGCCGACACCGCCGTTTTGACCCGGCCCGCCGGTCGAGCCGGTCACGCCGGTGCCGCCGGTGAAGCCGTTACCGCCGTTGCCGCCGTTGCCGTAGGCCCCGGCGTTGCCGCCGTCTCCGCCGGCGTAGCCGGTTTGGCCGGCACCGGGCAGACCGAACGCGTTGCCGCCGTTGCCGCCGTTGCCGGTCGCGGTGGTCGGCGTGGTGCCGGCGGAGCCGTTGCCGCCGAAGCCGCTGGGCCCGACCCCTCCGGTGCCGCCGCTGCCGCCGGTACCCGGGTTGCTGCCGTTGCCCCCCTTGCCGCCGCCCAGGTAGCCGTTGCCGCCGTTGCCGCCGGCCGCGCCGAGGCCGCCGGTGCCGCCGCTGCCGCCCTTGCCGCCGGTCCCGCTCATGGTGTTGGCGCCGTCACCACCGGCACCGCCGGCCGCGCCGTTGCCGGCGTTACCCCCGGCGCCACCCTTGCCGTTCAGCGTGCCGCTGTTACCGCCGTTACCGCCGGCGCCGCCGTTGCCGCCGGCCTGGCCGCTGCCGCCGTTGGGGTTGACGGCGGTCCCGTTGGTGCCGTTCTGGCCCGCCGCGCCGCTGCCGCCGTTACCGCCGGCGCCGCCGTCGCCGTACAGGCCGCCGTCACCGCCGGCGCCACCCTTGCCGCCGCTGGTGCCGGGCACCGTGGCGTTGTAGCCGTCGCCGCCCTGGCCGCCGTTGCCGCCGACGCCGGTGGGCGTGCTGCCGTTGGTGCCGTTGGCGCCCTTGGCGCCGGCGCCCGAGCCGCTGCCGTTGGCCCCGCCGCTGCCGCCGGTGCCGCCGGCCGAGCCGGTGCCGGGGTTACCGCCCTTGCCGCCGACGCCGCCGTCGGGGTTGCTCACGGTGCCGGCCGCGCCGTTGCCGCCGTTGCCCTGCGTGCCGCCGTTGCCGCCGTTGCCGGCGTTGCCGCCGGCCGCCCCCGTGCCCGCGACGCCGTTGGTGGCCGTGCCGCCGGCCCCGCCGGCGCCACCGCTGCCGCCCTGACCGCCGGTGCCGCCGTTGCCGCCGTTCTGTGCCCCGCCGATGCCGGTGCCGTAGGCGTTGGAGTTGGCGATCCCGTCATGGCCGTTCACGCCGCTACCGCCGTTGCCGCCGCTACCGGCGTTGCCGCCTTGACCGCCGGCACCGCCGTTGCCCACCGTGGTGCCGCCCGCACCGCCGGCGCCACCTTGACCACCGGCACCGCCGTTACCGCCGTTGCTGCCCGACGCGCCGTTGTTGACACCGTTGCTGCCGGTGACCCCGTTGGAGCCGTTGCCGCCGGCGCCGCCGTTACCGCCGTTGCCGTTGGTGCCGCCGCTGCCGCCCTTACCGCCGGCGCCGCCGGCCAGGCCGTTGCCGTTGGCGTCGGTGGCGTTGGGTGACTGGCTGTAGCCGACGCCGCCGTTGCCGCCGTTGCCGGCCGAGCCGGTGAATCCGGCGCCTGCGGTGCCGTTGCTGCCGCTGACGTCCCCGCCGCCGTCCAGGCCGCCGGTGCCGCCCGCGCCACCACTGCCCGCGTTGCCGCCGTTACCGCCGTTGCCGCCTGCGGTGCTGGTGGAGATGCCCGCCGCGCCGTGGCCGCCGCTGCCCGGTGTTCCGGCCGCGCCGCCGTTGCCGGCGTTGCCGCCGGCTCCGACCGCACCGGTGGTGCCGTACAGGCCGGCGCTGCCGCCGACGCCGCCTTGCCCACCGTTGCCGCCGACCCCGCCGTTACCGCCGTTGCCGCCGCTCTGGCCCGCGCCGACGCCGGTGCCGTACTCGTCGACGCCGGACACCCCGTTGCCGCCGTTGTGGCCGGTGCCGCCCTTGCCGCCGTCGGCGCCGGATCCGCCGGCACCGCCGGCGCCGCCGTCACCCAGGTTCGCCCCGGCATCCCCACCGGCACCGCCCTTACCGCCGGCGCCGCCGGCCTGGCCGTTGCCGCCGTTGTTGCCGTCGCTGACGCCGTCGACGCCGGCCGCGCCCGCCACACCGTTGCCGCCGCTGCCGCCGTTGCCACCGCTGCCGTAGTTGCCGCCCTTGCCGCCGGCCCCGCCGTCGCCACCGTTGGCGCCGGCCGCTGTCGAGGTGAACCCGGCGCCGCCGTTACCGCCGTTGCCGACGGGTGTGGTGGGCAGGGACCCGTCATTGCCGTACTTGCCGGTGCCCGAGCCGCTGCCGTTGCTGCCGCCGGTGCCGCCGGCACCCGCGGTGCCCGCGTTGCCGCCGTTGCCACCGGCGCCGCCGGTCGGGCTGGTCGCGGTGCCGGCCGCGCCGTTGCCGCCGCTACCGGGTGTGCCGGCATTGCCGCCGTCACCGGCGTTGCCGCCAAGCCCGGAGGTGCCGGCGATGCCCTTGGTGGCGCTGCCGCCGACGCCGCCGTTACCACCGCTGCCGCCGTTGGCGCCGTTTCCGCCGTTGCCGCCGGCCTGCCCGGCGCCGTTGTTGACCCCGGCGACGCCCGCGGCGCCGTCCTGACCGGTGCCGCCGCTGCCACCGTTGCCGCCGGTGCCGCCGTTACCGCCCGCGCCACCGTTGCCGGCGTTCACGCCGCCCTTGCCGCCGCGGCCGCCGTCACCGCCGGACCCGCCGGCTTGCGCGTTGCCGCCGCTGTCTCCGGCCTTGAGTCCCGCGGTGCCGTTGTTGCCGGTGACGCCGTTGCCGCCGGACCCGCCGGTACCGCCGTTGCCGACGTTGCCGCCGTCACCGCCCGCGCCGCCGTTGCCGCCGTTGGCGCCCGGGGTGCTGGAGGTGTAGCCGTTGCCGCCGTTTCCGCCGTTGCCGCCGGAGGTCGCGGTGCTGCCCTTGGCGCCCGCGCTGGGCGTGCCGGTGCCGGTGCCGACCTTGCCGGCCGCGCCGGCGCTGCCCGCGTTGCCGCCGTTGCCCCCGGCCCCGCCGTTGGGGTTGGCGGCGGTGCCGTCGGCGCCGAGTCCGCCGTTGCCGCCGGCCGCGCCGTTGCCGCCGTTGCCGGCGCTGCCCGCCTTGCCGACGGTTGAACCGGTGCCGCCGTTACCGCCGGTGCCGCCCGCACCGCCCGCGCCGCCGTCACCGGCAGCGCCGCCGGCGCCGTTGTTGACGCCCGCGACACCGGCCGCGCCGTTGCCGCCGATCGCGCCGTTGCCACCGCTGCCGGCATTGCCGGCGTTGCCGCCGATGCCACTGGCGGCCTGGGTTCCGGTGCCGCCCGCGGTCTTACCGCCGACGCCGCCGTTGCCGCCGCTACCGCCGTTTCCGCCGGCGCCGCCCGCGCCGCCGGTCTGCCCGGCGCCGTTGTTGGTGCCGACCACACCGTTGGAACCGGCCACCCCGGCGCCGCCCTTACCGCCGTCCGCGCCGGCACCGCCGGCGCCGCCGACTCCGGCGCTGCCGGAAATGGAGCCGCCGTTACCACCCTGGCCGCCAGCACCGCCGGAGCCACCGGCCTGACCCGCGCTGCCGCTGTCACCGGGATTGACGCCGTTGGCGCCGGCACCGCCGGCCACACCGTTACCACCGGCCCCGCCGGTGCCGCCGTTGCCGACGTTGCCGCCCGCCCCGCCGTTACCGCCGCTGCCGCCGCTGGCGCCGGCGACCGTCGAGGTGAAGCCCGCCCCGCCGTTGCCGCCGTTACCGCCCGAGGACGGTGCGCTGCCGTTGGAGCCGCCGGTGCCGACCGTGCCGCGCACACCCGCGGTACCGCGGTTGCCGCCGGCGCCGCCGTTACCGCCGTTGAGGCTGGCCGCGGTGCCGTCGGCTCCGGTGCCGCCGTTGCCGCCGGCGCCGCTGTTCCCGCCGCTACCGGCCGCACCGGCGGAGCCGGTGGACGACCCGGTGCCGGGCGTACCCGCGTTGCCGCCATTGCCGCCGTTGCCGCCGGCCGCGCCGGTGCCGCCGGCGCCGCTGTTGACGCCGGCCACCCCGTTGGCGCCGGCGCCGCCGGTGCCGCCGTTGCCGCCCGCACCGCCGGAACCGGCGCTGCCGCCGGCGCCGCTGGCGGCCTGGGTGCCGGTGCCACCGAGTGTCTTGCCGCCGGTCCCGCCGACGCCGCCGTTGCCGCCCTGGCCACCGACGCCGCCGTTGCCGCCGGCCTGACCGGCGCCGTTGTTGGTGCCGACCGTTCCGGCCGCGCCGCTGACGCCCGTTCCGCCCTTACCGCCGGCCGCGCCGGCACCGCCCGCGCCGCCGACCCCGGCGCTGCCGGAGACAGAGCCGCCGTTACCGCCCTGGCCGCCAGCACCGCCGGAGCCACCGGCCTGACCGGCGGTGCCGCTGTCACCGGGGTTGACGCCGTTGGCGCCGGCCGTGCCGGCCACCCCGTTGCCGCCGGCGCCACCGGCGCCGCCGTTACCGACCGATCCGCCGTTACCGCCCGCGCCGCCGTTGCCGCCGTTAGCGCCCGCCACCGACGAGGTAAAGCCCGCGCCGCCGGCGCCGCCGTTACCGGCCGGGCCGGCCACCGAGGCGCCGTTGCTGCCGGCCGTACCGGTGCCGCTGCCGCTGCCGTTGGCGCCGCCGGCCCCGCCGTTGCCCGCGGTGCCGGTGTTGCCGCCCGCCCCACCGGCGCCGCCGGTGGTGTTGTTGACCGTGCCGGCCGCGCCGTCGCCGCCGCTGCCGGGGGTGCCGGCGTTGCCGCCGGTGCCGCCCCCGCCGCCGCTGCCGTTGCTGCCCGCGGTGGCGCCGGTTCCGGCCGTGCCGCCCTTACCGCCGGCCCCACCGGCGCCGCCGGTGCCGCCGTTGCCGCCGTTGCCGCCGGCTTGGCCGCCGCCGATGCCGGTGCCGTACTTGTTGACATCGGCGGTGCCGTTGGCGCCGGTGATGCCGGTGCCGCCGGTTCCGGCCGCGCCACCGGCGCCGCCGTTGCTGGCGTTGCCGCCGTTGGCGTTGGCGCCCGCGGTGCCCGCGGTGCCGCCGTTGGTGGCTCCGGCAAGTCCGCCGGTGCCGCCGTTACCGCCGCTGCCGCCCTTACCGCCGGCACCACCATCGCCGCCGTTGTAGCCGGCGCCGTTGTTGACACCGGAGACGCCGTTGGCGCCCGCGGCGCCGATGCCGCCCGCGCCCGCGGTGCCGGCGTTGCCGCCCTTGCCGGCGGCGCCACCGTTGCCGGCGGTGCCCGCGCCGGCGCCGGCGGTACCGGTGCCCGCCGCACCGCCCTGGCCGCCGTTGCCGCCGGCGCCACCGCTGCCGGCGTTGCCGCCGGCTTGGCCGGACGTGCCCACCCCGTTGGTCGTCACGCCGTTGGCGCCGTTGAGGCCCGAACCACCCGTACCGCCGGCGCCACCGATGCCGCCGGCGCCGCCGTTGCCGCCCTTGAAGCCCGTGCCGGTTCCGGTGCCGCCGGCGCCACCGGCGCCGCCCTTACCGCCGGCCAGGCCGTCGGTGCCGCTGTCGCCGGCATTGACTCCGCTGGTCCCGTTGGCGCCCACCGCGCCGTTACCGCCGGCGCCGCCGTTGCCGCCGTTGGCGCCGGTGCCGTTGGCGCCGCTAACTGCGGTGCCGCCGCCACCGTTGGTGCCGCCGGCCCCGCCCTGGCCCAGCGCGCCCGCGTTGCCGCCGGCGCCGCCGGCGCCGCCGTCGAGGAAGCTGCTGGTGCCCTCAGCGCCGCGGCCGCCGTCACCGGCGTAACCGGCGTTGCCGCCCTTGCCGCCCACGCCGCCGCTGCCGTTGTTGCCCGCGGTCGCACCCGCACTTGCGGTGCCGGC
>NZ_LZLE01000132.1 GCF_001673155.1 Mycobacterium sp. 1423905.2
GCAATCAGCTGCGCGAAGACATGGGGCCCGAGTTCGACGAACTGCGGGGCCAACTCGGCGAGCTGCAGAAGCTGCGGGGCATGACGCCGCGGGCCGCGCTCACCAAACACCTACTCGACGGCGACGACTCCATCTTCACCGGCAACTTCGACCGGCCGACGGCCAACGGAACCACCCCGACCCCGCAGCTTCTGCAGCTCGCCGAGTTGGCCCCGCAGTTCGTCGAACTCGGGCCCCATGTCTTCGCGCAGCTGATTGCTCACGCCGCTCAGGTAGTCCCGCGCCTGGCGCAGGGCGCCCGCGGTCCAGCGAATGGCCCCGGGCAGCCGCTCCGGGCCGAGCACCACCAGCCCGACCACGACGAGGACGAGCATCTCCCCCCAGCCGATGTTGGCGAACATCAGGTCATATGGTGATGACCCGCTGCGCCCGGCTGCGCCGCGCTTGCGATCATCAGGGTCATATGGTGATGACCCGCTGCGCCCGGCTGCGCCGCGATCATCACGAGCTGGTGTCGGGGTCGGGTCTGACCGTCAACGTGACGTGCCGGCCGTCGCGTACCACCTCGACGGGCGCGTCCTGGCCGATTGGCAACTGGCGTACGGCAACCACGAACTCGTCAGAGTCGGCGACGCCGCGGTTGCCGACCTTGACGATCACGTCGTTTTCCAGGATGCCGCCCTTTTGGGCGGGGCTGCCGGCTTTGACGTTGGCCACCTGAGCGCCCGAGGCGATCGCGTTGCTCACCGACCGGGTGCTGATGCCCAGCGTCGGGTGCACGATCTTGCCGTCCTTGATCAGGGTCTGGGCGACGAATTTCATCTCGTTGACCGGGATCGAGAAGCCCAGGCCGCTGGCGCTGTCGGACAGCGATTTGCCGGCGGTGTTGATGCCGATCACTTGGGAGTCCATGTCGATCAGCGGGCCGCCGGAGTTGCCGTGGTTGATCGAGGCGTCGGTCTGGATGGCGTCGATGACGGTGTCAGTGTCCGAGCCCTCACCGGACAACGGCACCGGGCGGTGCAGCGCGCTGACGATGCCGTGCGTGACCGTGCTGCGCAGGCCCAGCGGCGCCCCCGCCGCGAGTACCTCGTCGCCGACCCGCACCTTGTCGGAATCACCGAGTCGGGCCACGGTCAGGTTGTTGACGTTGTCGACCTTCAGCACCGCCAGGTCGGTTTTGGGGTCGCGACCGACCAGGTTGGCCGGCACTTCCTTGCCGTCGTTGAACACCACGGTCGTCTTGAACTGGCTGGGGTTGTTCGCGGCCTCGGAGATGACGTGGTTGTTGGTGACGATGTAGCCGCGCCCGTCGATGATGACCCCGGAGCCCTGCATGCCCTCCTGGTCGCTCTTGGATTCGATGGTCACCACGGAGTCGGCGATGGCGGACGCGACCTTGGTGAACCGGCCCGCCGGCCCTTCGCCGTTGCCGTTGGTGGACAGGGTCACCTTCGAGGTGGTGAACGCCTCGACCACCTCGGCGGTCTTGCGGCCGATCACGCCGCCGATCGCGCCGATCAGCAACGCGGTCACCAGCAAGATGGCCAGGGCGACGTAGGAGACCTTGCCGCCGAACAGCACGTCGCGCACGCCGAGTTTGCCGCTATGACCGAAGGAGCTCTGGGGCGGCGGCGCGTCGATCGCCGGCTTGCCCAAGGCTGCCGCGGCCCCCGGGTCGCGCCATGGGTCGTCGCCGTCGTCGGGCTGGCCGTTCTCCTTCTCGGCCGCCAAGGCGCCGGCATCGATGGGGTGGCGCTGCAGCGACTCGGTGCCGTCGAAGGGACGTCCGAAAGCCTCCTCGAGCACCGGATCGGCCGGCTGGGTGTGCGGATGGAACTCCGACTGTTCCTGGTACTTCCGCGGGCGCACCCGCTCGGCCACAAAGGATCCTTGCAGGCCGGACGGACGTCCGAACGTCTGCCGCGCCGCCGGGTCGACGGGTGGCCGGGAGATGGGGCGCGGCGCCAGCCGCTGGCCGCCGTCTTGGCCGCTGTTATTGCCTTGGTCGGAGCTCACGTCACCCTCTTCTGAATCCTCTGGCTAGCGTTCGAGACGGAGCCATGTGTGCAGCGAAATACCGGCGCGACCCCAACAACGCACGTCCGTGTTCACCCTAGTATCCACGGCGCGCAGTGACTCGGCAGAAACCCTAGCGGCGCTTCCGCTGATCACGGCCGTCCCGGCCGGGCAAGCGGTCAGAGCGCGGCTCGGATCCGGAGTCGTCGGCGGGAAAGTGCGGGATCTCGGAAAGCAGCCCGAGCAGGTCGCTGGGAATGCGGATGGGCTGGGAATCGCGCAGCGCGGCACGTGCGCGGCTGTGGTCGTCGACCTCGGCCGCGCATTGCGGGCACAGCGAAAGATGGTGCGCGGCGCGCAGGTGCGCGTTCATGCGCAGTTCACCGTCGACGAAAGCCGCGATCGCCTCGGTGGACAGATGCTCGGTGGACCGAAACTGGCGGGGCGCGCCGACCGGCGCGTCACTCTGCGAGGCGAATTGGGCCGGGAGCCAGGAGAACGCGCGCCGAAACACATCTCCCCGGTCGGGCATCACCAACTCCTCTCGCTGCCTCGATAATCTCGAATGTAGCGCGGTGACGGGCCTGATAACCATGTTCAGCCGGTGAATCCCCAGGAGTTGGAACCGGTTGGCAACCGCACAGTGGCCAAACCGATGGGTTGGCGCTGCTAGTTGACCGAAGCGGAGTGCAGCGCGCCTTCGGCCTGTTCGGGGTGGGCGGCCAGGTAGTCGCGCAGCGCCTGGCGTCCCCGGTGAATGCGGCTGCGCACGGTGCCCAGCTTGACCCCCAGCGTCGCGCCGATCTCCTCATAGGACAGACCTTCGATGTCGCACAGCACCACCGCGGCGCGGAATTCCGGCGGCAGTGAGTCCAGGGCGGCCTGCAGGTCAGGCCCGAGGCGCGAGTCGTGGTAGATCTGCTCCGGGTTGGGGTCGTCGGCGGGGACCCGGTCGTAGTCCTCGGGCAGCGCTTCCATGCGGATGCGGGCCCGGCGGCGGACCATGTCCAGGAATAAGTTGGTGGTGATGCGGTGCAGCCAACCCTCGAACGTGCCGGGCTGGTAGTTCTGGACCGACCGGAACACCCGGATGAAGGTTTCCTGGGTCAGGTCCTCGGCGTCGTGCTGGTTGCCCGAGAGCCGGTAAGCCAGCCGGTAGACCCGGTCGGCATGCTGCCGGACCAACTCGTCCCACGACGGCATGGTCGCCTTGTCCCCGGTCGCGTCGAAAACCGCGGTGCCCAGCAACTCGTCAGTGGAGTCGGCCCACTCGTCGTCGCGTACCTGCTGGGGGTGAGACATGGTGGTCGGGCTCAAGGTGGTGATCGTCGGTTCCTCCAGATTTCCCCTGCCGTCTAACGTCGGCAGTTCGTCAGTGACGGCAACGCGCAGTTGCCATTCGCTATTCCCTGCCCACCGTCCACCGCGTTCCATGTGGCTACCGTCGCGTATCGGCGTATGGGCGGTATAGGAACAAACTGAGGTTTGGCTGAGAAACCGGATCGTTACCTGGGTTGTCCTGCGGCTTTGCGGGTGAGAGTGACGTTCGTCGCGGCGCCGGCGGCGGGCGTGTCCGGGCGGTGCCGCCGGTGCTGTTTCGCGCGCCTGCCCGCCCGCGCCGCCGATTCGACATACGCTGCGCACATGGCCAGCAGCGACGACACCCTCGGCCAGGACACCCGTACCCGGGCCGAGTCACTCTCCGCGCACGCCGAGGGGTCGATATCCGAAGATGCGATTCTGACCAGCGCCCGCGAGCGGGCCGCGGACATCGGAGCCGGCGCCATCACTCCCGCGGTCGGTGCCCTGCTCAGCTTGCTGGCCAAGCTCAGCGGCGGCAAGGCGGTCGCCGAAGTCGGAACCGGGGTTGGCGTGAGTGGTCTCTGGCTGCTGTCTGGCATGAGCGACGACGGTGTGCTGACCACCATCGACATCGAGCCCGAACATGTCCGGCTGGCCAAGCAGGCGTTCGCCGAGGCGCGGATCGGGCCGTCGCGCACGCGGTTGATCAGTGGCCGGGCCCAAGACGTGCTGACTCGGCTCGCCGACGAGTCCTACGACCTGGTGTTCATCGACGCCGACCCGATCGATCAGCCGGATTACGTCGTTCAGGGCGTGCGCCTGCTGCGCTCGGGTGGGGTGATCGTCGTGCACCGGGCCGGGCTGGGCGGCCGTGCCGGGGATCCGGCCGCGCGCGACGCGGAGGTGACCGCCGTCCGGGAGGCGGCCCGGCTGATCGCCGAGGACGAACGGCTTACCCCGGCGTTGGTGCCCCTGGGCGACGGGGTGCTCGCCGCCGTTCGCGACTGACCGACCCCCTTAAGCAGCGCCGAGCGTGCGTCGACGGCTTCGGCCGTGATTGGGCGGCGCTGATCTGGCGAAAATCCCGCCCTGCACGCCCACTCGAGGCCATGGGCGCCCACTCGAAGCCGTAGCCCATCCGACGCACCTCTTGACCGACGGCTGAACGTGCGTTTAGTGTACTGAACATGCGTTCAGCCGACTTGACGGCTATGGCCCGCATCCGCGATGCGGCCATCGATCAGTTCGGCCAAAACGGGTTCGGCGTCGGGCTGCGCGCCATCGCCGACGCCGCAGGGGTGAGTGCCGCACTGGTCATCCACCACTTCGGCTCCAAAGACGGCCTGCGCAAGGCCTGCGATGACTACATCGCCGAGGAGATCCGCAACACCAAAGCCGAGGCGCTCCAGTCCAACGACCCGGCCACCTGGTTCGCGGCAATGGCCGAGATCGAGTCTTATGCGCCGATGATGGCCTACCTGGTCCGCAGCATGATGACCGGCGGCGAGCTGGCGAACATGTTGTGGCGCAGAATGATTGACAACGCCGAAGGATACCTCGACGAGGGCGTACGGGCCGGCACCATCAAGCCCAGCCGCAACCCGCGGGCCCGGGCGCGGTATCTGGGCATCACCGGCGGCGGCGGGTTCCTGCTCTATCTGCAGATGCACGAAACCCCAACGGACATCAGAGCCGTCCTGCGCGACTACGCCCGCGAGATGATTCTCCCCGCGCTGGAGATCTACACCGAAGGACTGATGGTCGACCGCACCATGTACGACGCATTCCTGGCCGCCGATGAACAAGGAGATTCCCATGCCAGTTGACAATGTCGCCCCCATCGAAATCCGCAACCTGACAAAGAGATTCGGAGCGGTACGGGCGCTGAACGGCCTCGACCTGACCGTGCGCGAAGGTGAAGTGCACGGCTTCTTGGGACCCAACGGTGCCGGCAAGTCGACGACCATCCGCATCCTGTTGGGCGTGGTCAAGGCCGACGGCGGTACCGCCCGACTGCTGGGTGGGGACCCGTGGACCGACGCGGTGGAATTGCACCGCCAGATCGCTTACGTCCCTGGGGACGTGACGCTGTGGCCGTCACTGACCGGCGGTGAGACGATCGACCTGCTGGCCCGCATGCGTGGCGGCATCGATGCCAAGCGCCGGGCTGAGCTGACCGAGCGTTTCGAGCTCGACCCGCACAAGAAGGTCAGAACCTATTCAAAAGGCAACCGACAGAAGGTGTCATTGGTATCGGCCTTCTCCTCACCAGCTCGCTTGCTGTTGCTGGACGAACCGAGCAGTGGCTTGGACCCGTTGATGGAGAACGTCTTTCAGCAGTGCGTGGCCGAAGCCCGCGACCGTGGCGTCACGGTGCTGCTGTCCAGCCACATCTTGGCCGAAACCGAAGCGTTGTGCGAACGGGTGACGATCATTCAGGCCGGCCGGACCGTCGAGAGTGGAACGCTGGAATCCATGCGGCATCTCAGCCGCACCTCCATCAAAGCCGAATTGACCGGGGACCCCGGCGATGTCCGCCGCATCAAGGGCGTCGAAGACGTCAGTGTCGAGGGCAGCACACTGCGCGCCCAAGTCGACAGCGAAAGCCTTGGGGAACTGATCCGGGTCCTCGGTGACGCCGGGGTGCGCAGCCTGGTCAGCCAGCCGCCGTCGTTGGAGGAACTCTTCCTGCGGCACTACAGCACCAAGGGCGCGGTCGAGCACAACGCCAAGGAGGTGTCGACGCTATGAGCACCGCCCTGTTGGATCGCCCCGGGCCGGTAACCCCGCATCGGCCACGCCGCAGCTCGAATTTCGTTGGCACACTGGGATTGCTGCGCCTCTACCTGCGCCGCGACCGATTGGTGTTGCCGCTGTGGGTGTTGCTGCTGTCGGTGCCGCTGGCCACGGTGTACATCGCCAGCATCGACAAGGTCTACCCAACCGAGGCCGATCGCACCGGTTTCGCCGCCTCGATCATGGCCAGCCCCGCCCAGCGCGCGCTCTATGGGCAGATCTACAACAACAGCCTGGGCGCCGTCGGCATCTGGAAAGCCGGGATGTTCCATCTGCTGATCGCTGTTGCCGTCATCTTGACCGTCATTCGCCACACCCGAGCGGACGAGGAATCCGGGCGCGCCGAACTGATCGACTCGACCGTGGTCGGCAGATACGCCAACCTCACCGCCGCGTTGCTGCTGTCCTTCGCTGCCGCCCTCACCACCGGCGTCATCGGAGCCGCCGGATTGCTCACCACCGACGTCCCAGCCAGCGGCTCATTGACTTTCGGCGCAGCCCTGGCCGCCTCCGGGCTAGTGTTCACCGCAGTGGCGGCCGTCGCCGCCCAATTGTCGCCGAGCGCCAGGTTCGCCCGCGGCTTCGCCTTCGCGGTGCTGGGCACGGCGTTCACGCTGCGGGCGGTCGGCGATGCCGGCTCCGGTGCGCTGTCATGGCTGTCTCCACTGGGCTGGTCGCTGCAAGTGCGGCCCTATGCGGGTGACCACTGGTGGGTCTTCGTGCTGCATCTGGTGACCACCGTCGTGGTCACCGCGGCGGCCTACCGGTTGCTCGCCGGGCGCGACGTCGGCGCCGGTCTCATCGCCGAACGGGCCGGCCGCGGCACCGCCGGGCCGACGTTGAGCAACGTGTTCGGCCTGGCGTGGCGGCTGGATCGCGGTGCGCTGTTGCTCTGGACGGCCGGCTTGACGCTGTACGGGTTGTTGATCGGCAGCGTGGCACACGGCATCGGCGAGGAACTGGGGACCGGACCGGGCGCGCGTGAAGTCGTGGCGCGACTGGGCGGCACCGGCGCCATGGAGCAGGCGTTCATCACGGTGGGCTTCACCATGCTGGGCATGGTCGCGGCCGCGTTCGCCGTATCGCTGACGCTGCGCTTGCACCAGGAAGAGACCGGACTGCGCGCCGAGACACTCCTGGCCGGAGCAGTCTCCAGAACCCGTTGGCTGACAAGCCATTTGGTGATGGCGTTGGCCGGTTCAGCGACGGCCATCCTGCTGTCCGGGTTGGCGGCCGGGTTGACCTACGGCGTGGCCGCCGGTGACGTCGGGGGCAAGCTGCCCACCGTGCTGGCGACCGCCGCGGTACAACTGCCGGCGGTCTGGCTGTTGTCGGCCGTGACCCTCGGACTGTTCGGCTTGGCCCCGCGGTTCACCCCGGCCGCATGGGGTGTGCTGGTCGGTTTCATCGCCTTGTTTCTGCTCGGCTCCCTGTCGGGATTCCCGCAATGGCTGCTCGACCTCGAGCCGTTCGCCCACACGCCGCGGGTCGGCGGAGGTGATTTCACCGCGGTGCCCCTGTTGTGGCTGTCAGCCTGCGACGTGGTCTTGATCGGCCTAGGCCTGTTGGCATTTCAGCGTCGGGACCTGCGGTCATGAACGTCGGCCTGCGGACACTTCTATCGACCGTGGTCGGCCTCGTCGTCCTGGGACTGCTGTTGTTCTACCCGGCGGGCACGCTGCACTACTGGCAGGGATGGGTTTTCCTGGTGGTCTTCACGGTGGTGACACTCGTGCCGAGCGTCTATCTGGCCCGCACCAACCCGGCTGTCCTGCAACGACGGATGCGCGCCGGACCGCTCGCCGAAGCCCGGACGGTGCAGAAGATCATCATCGTGGTCGCGATGGTTTCTTTCTTCGCGACGATGGTGCTCAGCGCGCTGGACTACCGGATGGGGTGGTCATCGGTTCCCGCCCCGCTGTGTGTGGTGGGTGACGTTCTCGTTGCGGTCGGACTCGGCGCCGCCATGCTGGTAGTCGTCCAGAATGCCTACGCGGCAGCCACCGTCACCGTCGAGTCCGGACAGCAGGTGGTCTCCAGCGGCTTCTACCGGTTTGTCCGACATCCCATGTACGTCGGCAACGTCATCCTGATGTGCGGCATCCCACTGGCACTGGGCTCCTATTGGGGATTGGTGTTTCTCATCCCCGGGGTCCTGGCGATGGTGGTCCGGATCCTCGACGAGGAGAAGTTGCTCATCCAAGATCTGCCCGGCTACCGCGATTACATGCAACGGGTGCGCTATCGACTGCTGCCCTACGTGTGGTAGCAAACGGCCGCAACGCCTTAAGGTAGCGGCGTGCCGCGAGAACCCGCACCTGCCCTCGACCGGCCGTGGCGGCGTCGCGGCGCGCTTCGTTATGCGGCCGACCGGTTGCGCCAGGCCGTCAAGCCGCCCGTCACCGTCACCGATCCCCCCTCAGACCTGGTGGTCGATCGCGACGTCGAGGTACCCACGCGCGACAGAACCGTGTTGCGCATCAACGTTTTTCGCGCACCTGATGGCGTTGCCCGGCCGGTGATGCTCAGTATCCACCCGTACGGAAAGGACAACCTGCCGTCTCGCCGACGCAAGAAATGGACGTTCTCGCCGCAATACCGGATGCTGCGCCAGCCCAAACCGGTCTCCTTCTCGGCCTACACCGGCTGGGAGGCGCCAGACCCGGCGTGGTGGTCTGCGCAGGGCTTCGTCGTGGTCAACGCCGACGCACGCGGCTGCGGTCACTCCGATGGGACCGGCGACTTGCTGTCCCAGCAAGAGGCCCAAGACACCTACGACTTGGTGCAGTGGCTGGCCGAGCAGCCCTATAGCGACGGCCGCGTCGTCATGCTGGGGGTGTCGTATCTGGCGATCAGCCAGTACGCGGTGGCTGTGCTGCAACCGCCGGCGTTGCGGGCGATCTGCCCGTGGGAAGGGTTCACCGACGCCTACCGTGACCTGACGTTTCCCGGCGGGGTTCGGGAGACCGGCTTCACCAAGCTGTGGTCGCGCAACGTCACTCGCTCGACGCGCCAGAGGTACGCCCTGGGTCCGATGCAGGACGCCCACCCCCTGCGCGACGACTTCTGGCGCTCGCTGGTGCCCGACCTGTCGGCGATCACGGTGCCGATGCTGGTCTGCGGCAGCTTCTCGGACAACAACCTGCACAGCCGCGGCTCCATTCGGGCGTTCACCCACGGCGGCTCCGAGCACGCCCGGCTCTACACCCATCGCGGCGGCAAGTGGGAAACGTTCTACTCCGCCGACGCGCTGGCCGAGCAACTGGCGTTCTTCCGCGCCGTGCTCGACGGCGCGCCGGCGTCTCGTAGCGTGCGCCTGGAGGTGCGTGAGGACCGAGACACCGTCGTTGCGGTGCGCGAAGAGGGCGAGTGGCCGCTCGCCCGTACCCAGTGGCGACCAATGTATCTGGCCGGCGCCGGAGTTCTGGCCGCCGAGCCGCCCACCCAGGCGGGCAGCGTCACCATCGAAACGCATTCGCGCGCAGCGTCATTCACCTGGACATTCACCGAAGACGTCGAGCTGACCGGTCCCATGGCAGCGCGGTTGTGGGTTCAACTCGACGGCTGTGACGACGCGAACCTGTTCCTCGGCGTCGAGAAGTGGCGCGACGGCCGCTACGTCGGATTCGAGGGCTCCTACGGTTACGGCCGGGACCGAGTGACCACCGGCTGGCAACGGGTCTCGCTGCGCGAGGTGGACCCTGAAATTTCTCAACCGTGGGAGCCGGTGCCCAGCTGTGACCGCCCGCGGCCGGTCACTTCCGGCGAGGTGACCGCCGTCGACGTCGCCCTGGGTCCGTCAGCGACGCTGTTTCGCGCCGGCGAGCAGCTGCGGTTGGTGGTGGCCGGCCGATGGCTGTCGCCGCGGAATCCGATCTTCGGGCAGTTCCCGGCCGCCTACGCCGAGCCACCGCGCGGCCTGATGACGCTGCGCTGGGGGCCACGCTATGACGCGCACCTGCTGATTCCGCAGATTCCGGGCTAGATCCAGACACCCTTGCCGACCGCGACGACGCCGCCGGAGCTGATCGCGAACCGTTCCCGGTCCTTTTCCAGGTCGACGCCGACCATCTCACCGGGTCCGACGACGACGTTCTTGTCCAGGATCGCGTGGCGGACGACCGCGCCGCGGCCGACCCGGGCGCCGGGCATGATGACGCCCACATGGATCTGGTCTCGGTGCACCCGGTGTTCAACCTGTACAACAAACGCTGGCCGATCCGCGGCGAGTCGGAGAACCTGGCCCCGGCGAAATTCGTCAACGGCGGCTCCGCGCAGGAGTCGGTGGTAGGCGCCGGCAGCATCATCTCGGCGGCCTCGGTGCGCAATTCGGTGCTGTCGTCCAACGTCGTGGTCGACGACGGCGCCATCGTGGAAGGCAGCGTCATCATGCCCGGCGCCCGGGTCGGCCGCGGCGCGGTCGTCCGCCACGCGATCCTGGACAAGAACGTCGTCGTCGGACCCGGTGAG
>NZ_LZLE01000133.1 GCF_001673155.1 Mycobacterium sp. 1423905.2
GCGAGGGCGCCACCGGCAACGACGGCACCTCGGCGGCCATCAAGAACACCGAAGGGTCGATCACCTACAACGAGTGGTCGTTCGCGCAAGGCCAGAAATTGAACATGGCCAAGATCATCACGTCGGCGGGTCCGGACGCGGTGGCTATCGGCGCCGACTCGGTCGGCAAAACCATTGCCGGAGCGAAGATCTCGGGCCAAGGCAACGACTTGGTGTTGGACACGGTGTCGTTCTACCGCCCATCGCAGGCCGGCTCTTACCCGATCGTGTTGGCGACTTACGAGATCGTGTGTTCGAAGTATCCCGATGCGCAGGTCGGCACCGCGGTGAAGGCGTTCCTGCAGTCGACGATCGGCGGCGGACAGAACGGCTTGGCGGACAACGGTTACATCCCCATCCCGGACTCCTTCAAGTCGAGGTTGTCGACCGCGGTCAACGCCATCGCCTGATCTGAGGTCGATGTGGTCAGAACCCCGCTAGCTGCACCCGAGCTAGTGGCAGTCGACGCGCGGGCAGCGCGTCGTGGGGACCGGTTGTTCAAGCTACTGGCCTCTGCCGCCGGTTCGACGATGGTCGTCGCGATCGTGTTGATCGCGGTGTTCCTGTTGCTCCGTGCCATCCCGTCCCTGCGGGCCAACCATGCGAACTTCTTCACCAGCGCCGACTTCAACACCGCCGACGACAAGCTCTCCTTCGGGATCCGGGACCTGCTCATGGTCACGGTGCTCAGCTCGGTCAGCGCCTTGGTCGTCGCGGTGCCGATCGCGGTGGGAATCGCCATCTTCATCACCCAGTACGCGCCGAAGAGGTTGGCGCGTCCGTTCGGGGCGATGGTGGACCTGCTGGCCGCGGTGCCGTCGATCATCTACGGGCTCTGGGGAATCTTCGTGCTGGCGCCCCAACTCGAGCCGCTGGCCCAGGCGCTGAACCGGAACGTGTCCTGGCTGTTTCTGTTCAAGCAGGGCAATGTGTCCTTGGCCGGTGGCGGCACCATCTTCACTGCCAGCATCGTGCTGGCCGTGATGATCCTGCCGATCATCTCCTCGGTATCACGAGAAGTGTTCCGGCAGACCCCGCTGATGCAGATCGAAGCGGCGCAGGCGTTGGGCGCGACCAAATGGGAAGTGGTGCGGATGACCGTGCTGCCGTTCGGTCGAAGCGGCGTCATCGCGGCGTCGATGCTGGGTTTGGGCCGCGCGCTCGGTGAAACCGTTGCGGTGCTGATCATCCTGCGTTCGGCGGCGAAGCCCGGGAACTGGTCGTTGTTCGACGGCGGCTACACCTTTGCCTCCAAGATTGCCTCCGCGGCATCGGAATTCAGTGAGCCGTTGCCCACCGGGGCATACATCTCAGCCGGATTCGCGCTGTTCGTCCTGACTTTCGTGGTCAACGCCGCGGCGCGCGCCATCGCCGGCGGGAAAGTCAACGGATGAGCCAGCAACTGAGCCCGCTCGGCGCCGACGCGCTTGACCAGCCGGTGAAGGCGGCGGTATTTCGCACCCTGAGCCCGTGGCGACGCATCAAAAACGGCGCGGCCACAGCCTTTTTCTTCGCCTCGTTCGCCATCGCGCTGGTGCCGCTGATCTGGCTGCTCAGCGTCGTGCTCGCCCGCGGCTGGTATGCGGTCACCCGCTCGGACTGGTGGACGCACTCGTTACGCGGCGTGCTGCCCGAGGAATTCGCGGGCGGCATCTATCACGCGCTGTACGGCACCATGGTGCAAGCCGGGGTGGCCGCGATCATCGCGGTGCCGCTGGGCCTGATGACGGCGGTGTATCTCGTCGAGTACGGCGCCAGTCGGTTGGCGCGCACCACGACATTCATGGTCGACGTGCTCGCCGGCGTGCCGTCGATCGTCGCGGCGCTGTTCATCTTCAGCTTGTGGATCGCCACCTTGGGATTTCAGCAGAGCGCTTTCGCCGTGTCGTTGGCGTTAGTACTGCTCATGCTGCCGGTCGTGGTGCGCTCCACCGAGGAGATGCTTCGGCTGGTGCCCGACGAACTGCGCGAAGCCAGTTACGCGTTGGGTGTGCCGAAGTGGAAGACCATCGTGCGAATCGTGGTACCCATCGCGACGCCGGGCATCGTGTCCGGCATCCTTTTGGCGGTGGCGCGCATCATCGGTGAAACCGCCCCGGTGCTGGTGCTGGTCGGTTACAGCCGGTCGATCAACGTCGACATCTTCAACGGCAACATGGCTTCGCTGCCGCTGCTGATCTACACCGAGCTGACCAATCCCGAACACGCCGGATTCCTGCGGGTCTGGGGTGCGGCGCTGACCCTGATCATCATGGTCGCCGCGATCAATCTGTTCGCCGCGCTGATCCGCTTCCTTTCCGCCAAGCAGGTCTTCACGACACTGCTGGTGACGGTCCGCTCGCTGTTAACGCCGTGAACTGACCCCGGTGGCTACTTGCTCTGCGCGATCTTGAGCACCCTGCCGTTGCCGCGGTCGGCGACGTAGACGTTGTTGTTCTTGTCCACCGCCACCGACAACGGCGTGTTGAGTCCGTTGAACGGCAGTTCGACAGAGGCTGTCGCGCCGGCCGGCAACTTCACCACCACGTTGTTGTCGTGCTCGGTGACGTAGACGTTGTTCGCCGCATCCACCGCGATGCCCCACGGCGCCGTCAGGCCGGTGAACGGCAGCACCGTCTGGTTGCTGGTGCCGGCGTCCAGCATCAGCACCCGGTTGTTGTCGGTGTCGGTGACGTAGACGTTGCCGTTGGTGTCCACCGCGACTCCGTCGGGATTCTTCAGGCCGTCGAACGGCAGCACCTTCTGCGCGGTTGCGCCGGCCGGCACCTCGAGCACCCGGTTGTTACCCCGGTCCGCGACGAACACATCGCCCTGAGCGTTCACGGCGACGCCCTCGGGGTAGTTGAGCCCGCTGAAGGGCACCTCGACCTGGTTGTTCGACCCGGCCGCCAACGCGACCACCCGGTTGTTGAAGTCGGAAACGTAGATCTTGCCGTTGCTGTCCACCGCGATGCCTTGCGGTTCATACAGTCCGTTGAACGGCTTGACCGTGGGGCTGTGGCCGGTCGCCAGCGTCACCACCTTGCCGTACATGCCCTGGTTGGTGACGTAGACCGTCCCGTTGTTGTCCACCGCCACCCCGCCGGGGGAGAGGCGGAAGTTCAGGCCGGTGAACGGCAGCACTTGCTGTCCCGATGCGTCCTGCGCCGGTGCATCGCCGTCGGACGAGTTGAGCAACAACGCGGTGATGCCGATCGCGGCGACGAGCACCACCACCGCCGCGACGGCCCCGATGATCAGTCCTTTGCGCTTCTTACGCGGCGGGGGCTTCGG
>NZ_LZLE01000134.1 GCF_001673155.1 Mycobacterium sp. 1423905.2
TCGACGACGACCCGCGCCGAGTCAGTGACCGGATCACCACCTACGCGCTCTACATCGACCCGCCGCTCGGGCGCGCGGGTATGACCGTCGACCAGGTGCGCGCGTCCGGGCGCAAGGCGCTGGTCGGCAAGCGGCCGATGACCCGGGTCGGACGCGCGGTGGAGAAGGGTGAAACGCAAGGCTTCATGAAAGTGGTGGTGGACGCCGACACCGACGAGATCCTCGGAGCCGCCGTATTCGGGGTCGGCGGTGATGAGGCGATCCATTGCATCTTGGATGTGATGTCGGCGAAGGCGCCCTACACCACGCTGTCGCGGACCATGCACATTCATCCCACGGTCAGCGAACTCATTCCCACGGTTCTGCAGGAGATGGTCCCGCTCGACTAGTCAGTCACAGGCGCTGCACCAGCAGGGTCTGTGCCGACGTCCCCACGAATCCGGTGCTGTCGAACACCTCGGCCGTCGTGACGCCGGCCCCATCTGGACCGATTGAGGCGCGGGCGCGTAGCGCGAAATCGTTGCCGACGGGCAGGCGGTGCAAGTGCACCACCGTGTCGGTGTTCATGAAGACGAACTGGGTGAAATCCAGGACCGCCCCAACGCCGTTGGCGCAGTCGACCACCGCGGCCAGTCGCTGCACCGCGGACGTCGGCTCGTCGTCCACGACGTGGGCCCGCAGGCTGAACCACCACAGTTCCTCGCCGTCTCCGTCGGTGTGCTGGCGGCGCGAATCCAGCGCGTCGAAATAGCCGTGGGCGTCGGCGAAAACGGCGGGAAGCGGCGCGGCGGATCCCTCCACCAGCGGCGGATAACGGTCCGAGGCCGCATCGGCGGTATCCGAGACCGCCACCAGCCAGGCGGTCACTCGCGCCACCGGGCGCTCGGTCACCATCTCGGCGACCACCATGCTGATCCGCGAGCCCGGACGCTCCACCCACGCCCGGGCCCGTACCGGCGCGACCGGCACTGCCCCGAGAAGGTCCAGGCTGAGGCGGGCGATGCGCTTGCCGGAGTCGGCCGCCAGTTCCTCGATCAGCTTCGTCAGTAGCGCCAACGGCGGCGAGCCGTGCTGAATATCGGGATTCCAGTTGCTGCGCGTGTAGTCCGTGGCGCGGAAAGCTTGGTAATCGCCGTCCGACGGAAGGCGGCGGAAGAAGCAACCGGTCATGCCGCCGGTTGAGGCCAGCCTGGGTAAGGCGGCGGCGTCCCCCCGAACGCCGGGCACAGGTCTCGATGCGCACACCAATCACACAACTTCGATGGGTTGGGGCGAAAGTCGCCCGTCGCCCCGGCGGACTGGATGGCGCGCCACATCGCCATCAGGGTCTTCTCGAACCGCAGCAGTTCGTCGTGGTCGGGGGAGTAGTCGAGCAGCTGCCCGTCGGCGAGGTAGATCAGCCGTAACCGGGTGGGCAATATGCCGCGGGACCGCAGCAGTGCGACCGCGTAGAACTTCATCTGGAACATCGCCTTGAATTCGGCCAGTGCCCGCGCCTCCGGTGGCGCCTTGCCGGTCTTGTAGTCGACCACGCGGAGTTCACCGGTGGTGGCGACGTCGACCCGGTCGATGTACCCGCGCAACAGGGTCCCGTCGGCGAGTTCTACCTCCACTCGCTGCTCGCAGCCGTGGGGGTCGAATCGCGTCGGGTCCTCCAGCCGGTAATAGCCGGACAGCAAGGCACGGGCCTCGTCGAGCAGTTGGGTTCGTTGTTCGGGGTCGAGGCCGGCCACCAACTCCGGTTCCCCGGCGATCACCTGCTCCCAGGCCGGCTCGATGAGCGCCCGCGCGGTGTCCGGAATCCGCAGCGGCGCCGGCAGTCGGTACAGCTGCTCGAGCGTGGCATGCACCAGCGAACCGCGGAGCTGCGCGGCCGATGGCACCTCCGGCAACCGGTCTATCGCGCGGAACCGATACAGCAGCGGGCACTGTTTGAAGTCCGCTGCCCGCGATGGCGACAGGGCGGGCCGCGGCATGCGCGCGCCCCGCTCCGGTGCCATCAACTGCTCGGTCATATCCGCAGCCTAGGACGGGGTACCGACAACCCCGAGGACAAACTGCGGCGCGTCGGCTGGCACGCTAGAGCGCGTGTCAGCAACCGGCCCATTCACCGTCGGGGAGCGCGTTCAGCTCACCGACGCCAAGGGCCGCCACTACACGTTGGTGCTGACCGCCGGTGCCGAGTTCCACACCCATCGCGGCTCGATCGCGCATGACGCGGTGATCGGCCTGGAGCAGGGCAGCGTGGTCAAATCGAGCAACGGCGCGCTGTTTTTGGTGCTGCGTCCGCTGCTGGTCGACTACGTGATGTCGATGCCGCGCGGGCCGCAGGTCATCTACCCCAAGGACACGGCTCAGATCGTTCACGAGGGTGACATCTTCCCCGGGGCCCGGGTCCTCGAGGCGGGCGCGGGCTCGGGCGCGCTCACGTTGTCGCTGCTGCGGGCCGTCGGCCCGGACGGTCGGGTGACCTCCTACGAACAGCGCGCCGATCATGCCGAGCACGCCCGCCGCAACGTGTCGACGTTTCACGGCGGACAGCCGCCGGACAATTGGCAACTGATCATCAGTGATCTCGCGGACTCCGAGTTGCCCGACGGCTCCTTCGATCGCGCGGTGCTGGACATGCTGGCGCCGTGGGAGGTGCTCGATTCGGTGTCACGTCTCGTCGTCGCCGGCGGGGTGCTCATCGTCT
>NZ_LZLE01000135.1 GCF_001673155.1 Mycobacterium sp. 1423905.2
GGCCGATCCACCGCTGGCCGTGTTGAACAACCCTGAAATTACGTCACCGGAGTTGCCGAAGCCCGAGTTACCAATACCGGTATTGTTGAATCCCGAGTTGATCAGGCCGCTGTCGCTGGTGAACCCAATGCCCGTATTGACGTCGCCCGCATTCCAGAAGCCCGTATTGGTGTCGCCGGAATTCCCGTTACCGGTATTCGCGTCGCCCGAGTTCCACATGCCCGTGTTGAAACTGCCCGCGTTGCCGAAGCCGGTGTCTACCGTGCCGGAGTTGCCAAAGCCGGTGGATACCGTGCCTGAGTTTCCAAAGCCCGTATTGCCTAGACCCGAGTTTCCGAAGCCTATTGCGCCGCTGCCGGAGTTGCCGAACCCGAAGCTGTTCAGGCTGGCCGGATCCAAAACGTTACTGCCGCTGCTGAAGAAGCCGATATTGCCGCTGCCGGAGTTGAAGAAGCCGATGTTGTTGGTGCCGGAGTTGAACAGGCCGATATTACCGCTACCGGAGTTCAGCAGGCCGGCGAAGTTGATGCCTATCTGATTGTCACCGGTGAGACCGATGCCGATGTTTCCGTTACCAGTGTTACCGAAGCCAAAGTTGCCGTTGCCGAAGTTACCGGCACCGGTGTTGAAGTTGCCGGTGTTGCCGCCGCCCAGATTTCTGATACCGGTATTGCCGAGACCGTAGTTGTCGCTGCCGGTGTTGCCGATCCCAGCGTTGCCGTGCTGGGCCGTGTCACCGAGGCCGTTGTTTCCGAAGCCGAAATTGCCAATGCCTATGTTCCCGGCGCCGAAGTTTTGCCAGCCGTTGTTCCCAAACCCGAAATTCTGCGTACCGATGTTGCCGCCACCGAAGTTGGAGGTGCCGTTGTTGCCGAGGCCGAAGTTCCCGTTGCCCGTGTTGCCGTTGCCGATGTTCAAGCTGCCGAGGTTGCCGATGCCCAGGTTAGGCAACGCCTGCAGCGCTTCGGCCCATGGCGCCAACTGGGCGGCCACCGCTGATGCCCCGGAGTGGTAGGCGCTCATTGCTGATACGTCCGCAGCCCACATCTCCTCGTAGATGCTCTCGGCGGCCGCGATCGCTGGTGCGTTCAGTCCTAACCAGTTCGAGCGCACCAATTGCACAAACGCGTTGCGGTTCGCCTCCACCACCAACGGATGTACTGTCGCCGCTTTCGCGGCTTCAAACACACTGGCTACCGCCTTCGCGTGACCCGCCGCCCCCTGGGCCTGAGCGGACGCGGCGCTCAAGAATCCCGCATACGGCGCCGCCGCAGCCGCCATCGCCGCCGCTGCGGGACCTTGCCATGCCTGATTAGTCAATCCCGACGTCACCGACGCGAAACTTTCGGCCGCGGACCCCAGCTCAGCCGCCAACCCCTCCCAAGCCCCAGCGGCCTCGAGCATCGGGGCGACACCGGCACCGATGAACATTCGCAACGAGTTGATCTCTGGGGGCAATACGGCGAAATTCATCGCTGACCTCCGCATTTCGGTTCGATCGATAGGTAGAAAAGCGCGACGTCGAGACACGTTACGACGACCGTCCGCGCGGCGTGTGCGTTTTGCAAAAACCGTTGCGTAAACGCATGTATTGCGGCATGGCGCTGACGCGGTGCAGCGCGATCGATGCCGCATAAGTTCTTGGACAGACGAGTTCGCCGGAGTTGCTCGACCGGCCGTCCTTGCGTGAGGCGTTCGGCCGCGCCGCTGAGCCGTGGGAGCTGGAGGGCCTATCGCGTTGTTAGCTAGCGACTACTCCAGCTATCTGACCGGCGAAGTCATCTCGGTGTCCAGCGAGCATCCTTGAGCGCATGCTACTTAACCGGTGAGGGCCTTCAGCAGCTGAGTGATGCTGAACAGGCCCACGAACCCGGCGCCGGTGTTCAGCAGCCCGCTGCCGTAGCCGCTGGCGTAGCCAGGCTGAGCGTTCGGTATCACGCCGGGGACTCCATTGTTGAAGAAGCCTGATACGACGCCGTTCAGGCCAGAACCTCCGCTGGCCGTATTGAAAAAGCCGGATGCATTACCGGCGTTGGTCCCGGTGAACGTGTTGTTGAAACCAGACACGAAGATACCGGTGTTGTTGAAGCCAGATGTCGTCGTTCCACCGACGTCGGTGATCGACCCGAAGCCGGTGTTGAAGTTCCCTGAGTTGTAAAAGCCCGTATTCACGCTGCCGGAATTGCCGTCGAAAGTATTGAGGTTGCCGGAGTTTTCCATGCCGGTGTTGAGGTAGCCGGCGTTGCCGAAGCCCGTGTTCCAGTTGCCCGAGTTTCCGAATCCGGTGTTCAAGCCACCCGAGTTCCCGAAGCCAAAGTTGCCTTGACCGGTATTGCCGAAGCCCACACTGCCGATGCCAGAGTTTCCGAACCCGAAGGTCTGAAGCTTGCCAAAATCTGAAGGCAGATTGTTGCCCGAGTTGAAGAAACCGACGTTGCCGTCACCGGAGTTGAAGAAGCCGATGTTGTTGGTGCCGGAGTTCCCGAAACCGATGTTGCCGGTGCCGGAGTTCAGGCCGGTGAAGTGGAACTGGCTCGTCGCGGTGTCGAAATAGGCGTTTCCGATGCCGACTAGGTTGTTTCCAGTCAAACCGAAGCCGATATTGTTGTTTCCGGTGTTCCCGGCACCCTGGTTGCCAATGCCGAAGTTGCCCAAGCCGAAGTTGTTGTTACCGCGGTTACCCAGGCCGACATTGCCGGGAAGGTTCGCGGAAGTGGCGAGGTTCCCTAAGCCGATATTTCCGTTTCCGGTGTTTCCGATGCCGAAGTTGTTATTGCCATGATTTCCGCTGCCGAAGTTGGCGTTGCCACTATTGCCACCGCCGATGTTTCCGCTGCCGGTGTTGCCGTTGCCGATATTGCCGGCGCCGGTGCCGCTGTTGTTGCCATTGCCGATATTTCCGCCGCCCTTGTTGCCGATGCCCAAATTCGGGTCACCTGCGGCGGCGGGTGCAGCACCGGCCGCACCGAACAGCTGTCCCAACCCTGGTAGGCCTTGTAGCGCCCGCTGCCACGGTGCCAACTGGGCGGCTGCCGCCGAAACCCCCGCGTGGTAGCTCGTCATCGCCGCCACATCCGCGGCCCAAAATTCCTCGTAGATACTCTCGGCGGCGGCAATGGCGGGGGCGTTCAGGCCGAGCAAATTCGAGCGCACCAGCTGGACAAACGCGTTGCGATTGGCTTCCACCGCCAGTGGGTGAATCGTGGCCGCACGAGCGGCTTCGAATGCACTCGCGACCACGTCAGCCTGAGCTGCGGCGCCCACCGCTTGCGCTGAGGCGGCGTTGAGGAACCCCGCGTACGGTGCTGCGGCGGCCGTCATGGCGGCTGCCGAAGGGCCCTGCCAGGCTTGGCCGGCAAGTCCCGAGGTCACCGACGAAAACGATTCCGCGGCCGTCGCCAGCTCCTCGGCCAGCCCGCGCCAGGCCGTCGACGCCGCGATCATCGGCGCCGACCCAGCGCCGAGGAACATCCGCAGTGAATTGATCTCCGGCGGGAGAACCGCGAAATTGACCATCGTTGACCTCCATGACCCAGTTGGCCCGAAGCCGGGGCTGCCTGACAGTCAGGGACCATACGACGACGCGCCAGTAAATATGATGGCTTTCGCTGAATTAGCTATGAACAGCCGGATGACGCACCAACTGAGCACCGGAGGTCAGCATCGGCGGCACGGTGCGAGGGCTGATCAGGCCGCCAACTTCTGACGATCGGCCGATTGCCGCGGATACTCGCCGGAGCTAGCGTTCATTGGCCGAGCAAGCGCTTGGTTGATACCCTGGTCAGGTGGAGAAAGCGACCGGCCAAGCTAGTCGGCGAGACGAGCTACTCGAGCTTGCCGCCACTATGTTCGCCGAACGCGGTCTGCGCGCCACCACCGTCCGTGACATCGCCGACGGCGCCGGCATCCTGTCGGGCAGCCTGTATCACCACTTCGCCTCCAAGGAGGAGATGGTCGACGACCTGCTCCGGGGATTCCTCGACTGGTTGTTCACTCGGTACCAGGAAATCTTGGACAGTGAATCCAACCCGCTGGAGCGGCTCAAGGGCTTGTTCATGGCTTCTTTCGAGGCGATCGAGCACCGCCACGCCCAAGTCGTCATCTATCAAGACGAGGCGCAACGGTTGTCCGGACAGCCTCGGTTCTCCTACATCGAGGACTTGAACAAGCAGCAGCGCAAGATGTGGGTGGACGTCCTGCATCAAGGCATCGAAGAGGGCTACTTCCGTGCCGACTTGGACGTCGACCTGATCTACCGTTTCATTCGAGACACCACCTGGGTGTCGGTGCGCTGGTATCAGCCAGGCGGACCGCTCACGGCCGAGCAAGTAGGTCGGCAGTACCTCGCCATCGTGCTGGGCGGCATCACTGCCGAAGCAAAGTAAAGGAGTCTGAAATGCCCGAGGCGTACATCGTCGAAGCTGTGCGTACCGCGGTCGGTAAGCGCAACGGCGCCTTGGCCGGAGTGCATCCGGTCGACCTGGGCGCTTTGGCATGGCGCGGATTGTTCGACCGGACCGACCTGGATCCGGCCGCCGTCGACGATGTCATCGCCGGATGTGTCGACGCGATCGGGGCGCAGGCGGGCAACATCGCCCGACTCTCCTGGCTGGCCGCCGGTTTCCCGGAAGAGGTCCCCGGTGTCACCGTCGACCGCCAGTGCGGCTCCAGCCAGCAGGCCATTTCCTTTGGGGCTCAAGCGATTATGTCCGGAACCGCTGACGTCATCGTGGCCGGCGGTGTGCAGAACATGAGCCGCATCCCGATCTCGTCGGCCATGACCGTTGGCGAGCAGTTCGGCTTCACGTCGCCGACCAACGAGTCCAAGCAGTGGCTGCACCGCTACGGCGACCAGGAAATCTCGCAGTTCCGCGGCTCTGAATTGATTGCCGAGAAGTGGAACCTGTCGCGCGAGGAGATGGAGCAGTACGCACTGACCAGTCATGAGCGAGCGTTCGCGGCCATCCGCAGTGGGCACTTCGACAACGAAATCCTGACGGTGGAAACCGAATCCGGGCCATTCCGAGTAGACGAAGGGCCACGCGAGTCGTCACTGGAAAAGATGGCCGGGTTGAAGCCACTCGTCGAGGGCGGCAAGCTGACAGCGGCAATGGCCAGTCAGATCTCCGATGGCGCCAGCGCGGTGTTGCTGGCCTCGGAGCAAGCCGTCAAGGACCACGGCCTGACGCCCCGCGCGCGCATTCACCACATCAGCGCCCGCGCCGCCGACCCGGTGTTCATGCTCACCGGACCGATTCCGGCCACCCGCTACGCGCTGGAAAAGACCGGGCTGTCCATCGACGACATCGACACCGTGGAGATCAACGAGGCGTTTGCGCCCGTTGTTCTGGCGTGGCTCAAGGAAATCAAGGCCGACCCGGAGAAGGTCAATCCCAATGGAGGCGCCATCGCTCTGGGTCATCCGCTGGGAGCGACCGGTGCCAAGTTGTTCACCACCATGCTCAACGAACTCGAGCGCATCGGCGGCCGCTACGGGCTGCAGACGATGTGCGAGGGCGGCGGCACCGCGAATGTCACCATCATCGAACGGCTATAACTGACCACTTCAAGCACCGGCCACGGACCGGTGCTTGAATTGTCGCGATTTCGGACGTATTCCGACCCCCAGTCGCTAGTATCCCGCTTGTTGCTGATCGGGCAGTGACCGCTTGTTGCCCGCACTTGGTGGAGGTCGGATGGCTTTTGTGATCGTGGTGCCCGCAGTTATGGCAGACGCCGCAGCAGGTCTGGAAGATCTCAACGCGGCGATCAATTCCGCCCAAGCAGCGGCGGCCACGTCGACGACGGGTATCGCCGCGGCCGCCGGTGACGAGGTGTCGGCGGCCATCGCAGCGCTGTTCTCGCAACAAGGTCGCGCATTTCAGGCGCTGAGTGCACAGGCGGCGGCGTTCCACAATCAGTTCGTCGAGGTCCTCAATGGGGCCGCACGCGCGTATTCGATCGCCGAGGCGGCCAATGCGGCCCAGCTGCAAGTTCTGCAGAATGACGCGCTCGCGCTGATCAACGGGCCGACCGAGTCGCTGCTGGGCCGTCCGCTGATCGGCAACGGCAGCGACGGAACCACCAGCGCAACCGGAATCGGATCGGCCGGCGGAGCGGGTGGCATTTTGTGGGGCGATGGCGGGCACGGCGGTGCCAGCTTTGCCGACGGCGTGCAGGGCGGTGCGGGCGGTCCGGCCGGATTGATCGGAACCGGTGGCACGGGCGGGATAGGTGGACCTGGTGCGGCCGGCGGGCGCGGCGGTGCGGG
Organism: Mycobacterium sp. 1423905.2; assembly: GCF_001673155.1. GTDB lineage: Bacteria > Actinomycetota > Actinomycetes > Mycobacteriales > Mycobacteriaceae > Mycobacterium. Next base: position 6,272 of record NZ_LZLE01000135.1, read on the forward strand.
CGGGTTGCTGTGGGGCAACGGCGGCACCGGCGGCGCGGGTGGCTGGACTGGGATCGGCGGCGCCGGCGGCAACGCCATGCTGTTCGGTAACGGCGGTATGGGCGGACAGGGCGGAACCTTCACGGTCAACGCTGCCGGGGTGACCGTCGCCGGGGGAGCAGGCGGGTCGGGAGGAACCGGTGGCCTGCTGTGGGGCAACGGTGGTGCGGGCGGCATCGGCGGCCCCTACGCCCACGGCGGTGCCGGCGGCAGTGCGCAATGGTTCGGTGACGGCGGCGAAGGCGGCATGGGTGGCGCGTTTGCCAATGGTGGTCTCGGCGGTGACGGCGGGCACCTGATCGGCAACGGCGGCGACGGCGGGACCGGCGGCGTCATCTCGGGAATTGGTGCCCCCGGGGGCGTCAGTGGCCAGTTGCTGGGCCACGCCGGGGCTACCGGTGACAATGGCGGCCCCGCCAAGGTCGAGCTGACGATGCATAACACCCGCCCGACGCTGCAAGTCTCCGTCGACGGCGCACCGTTCGCCACAGCAACGGTGGACTCGGGATCCAGCGCACTTCTCTTCGCGCCCGATGACGTCGACTTGCATGCGCTGGGCATCCCCACCAAGACGGGTGTCACCTACGAGTTCGGGGTGCCCGGTGACGAAACGGTCGTCACCTACGACGAGTACACGGCTTCGGTGAACTTCGGGAACGGGATTGCGACCAAGCCGACGACCATCGGTGTCATCACCTCCGAACTCCACAACGGAGTGAAGATCGACCCGGAAACCCTGGTGGGGACCGGAGCCAACACGGTGGACAACGAACGTTTCCCCCTCACTGCCGTGCAGCAGTTGCCGGGCCAACTGGCCCACGGGGTGCTCGTCAACCAGCCCGGAGAGTATTTCCAATTCGGCGACAATCCACTGCCTGCGTTGGCTTCGGTTACCGGGTCGCCGACCACCGACGGGCTGTCCGTGCAGATTGGCTCAGGGAATGTCCAACCTGCTACCGGCGCGTTCGTCGATACCGGCGGGGTCGACGGCTCGATACCCCGTAACCTCCTGCCGGCCGATCTGCAATACCTTGCGGATGGTCAGCCGCTCCCGGAGGGAACGCAAATTTATGTGGAAACCCGCGACGGTCAATTGGTGTACCACCAGGTGGTGGTCGCTGGCGACGAGCCTAAGGTGACGGCTGCCGAAGGCAGCGGTGGTCACTTCAACACCGGAAATTATCCCTACACGCTGATGCCGATCTATACCTCGTACAGTCCTTCTGGTGTCGGCACAACGGTGTTCGACCGGCTGACATGAGTTGATGGCGCCGGCTCGCGTCAGCTACTCCACCAGCGCGGCCGCCGCCTGCAGGTGTTTGATGGCTTCGGTCACGATCGACTCGATCAGTTCGGCACAAGACGGCAGATCGTCGAGGATTCCGGCCACCTGGCCTGAGGCCAATACCCCGGCCTCGGTGTTGCCTTCCACCAGCCCCGCCTTGAGCAGCATTGGAGTGTTGGCCGCCATGACTACTTGCGACCACGTCATCTCTTTGCCGTGGCGCATCGCCAGACCGTCCTGGACCATTGAGCGCCAACTCATCTGGGACATCTTTTTGAACTTCCCGGCGTTGCGCACCGCCGCGGTGAAACCCCTGGCCCGCGAACCGCTTTCCAGCTTCTCCACCAGGCCGGTGCGCAACACCCGGTGTGGCATGCCGTCGACGCGCGTAGTCACCACGGTCCCGTCCAGGGCCGCCTCCAGGTAGCGTTGCTTGACGGCGTCGGGAACGGTGGAATCCGACGTCAACAAGAACCGAGTGCCCATGGCGACCCCGGCAGCGCCGTAAGACAACGCCGCGGCCAGGCCGCGACCGTCGAAGAAGCCGCCGGCGGCGATCACCGGAATTCCGGTGCCCGCCACCGCGTCCAGTACCGACGGCAGGAGCAGAGTGGTCGCGACGGGTCCGGTGTGTCCCCCACCTTCACCGCCCTGCACGATCATGGCGTCGGCGCCCCATGCGGCCACCTTGCGCGCGTGTTTGGCCGCGCCGATCGACGGGATCACCACGGCGCCGGCGTCTTTGAGCTTGGCGATCAGTTCCTGCTTGGGCGCCAGAGCAAACGACGCCACTTTGACACCCTCACGGATCATCAACTCGACACGATCACCGGCGTCGGCCGCATCGGCGCGAATGTTGACGCCGAACGGCTTGTCCGTGGCCGACTTGACCTTCTTGATCGCCGTCGCCAGCTCGTCGAGCGTCATGGTGGCCGACGCCAGAATGCCCAGCCCACCCGCATTGGCGGTGGCCGACACCAGTCGGGCTCCGGCCACCCAGCCCATCCCGGTCTGCACCACCGGATGTTCGACGCCGACCAGCTCGGTCAGCGCAGTGCGGAGCTTCACGAGCGTATCTCCCTGTCTCGCAGCGCCTTCGGGTCGATGACCTCGCGAATCAACCGGAGCTCGTCATCAGTGGGCTGTCGAGTTTCGGCGGCCTCGTCGAGCCCGTGCAGCTCGAAGGAGGTGGCCGCACGGACGTCGTCGGGAGACACCCCGGGATGCAGGCTCAGGGCCCGCATGGAGTGCTGCGGACCACCGAAGTCGAAGACACCCAGATTGGACACCACCCGGTAGACGTTGACGAAGCGGAATGCCGGGTTCTCGGGATCGACTTTGTCGTAGCCGATTCCAGAGACGACATCGACGGTGTCGACGAAGACCCGCTTGGAGTGGTTGCCGACCCAGTAGCTGGTCGCATGGTTGATCGTGTTGCCGGGTGAACCCCGCACGCCGAACATCTGACGGGTTGGCTTCTGCAGCGAGCCGAAGGCCGAGATGTTCTGATTCCCGTAGCGGTCAACCTGATTGGCGCCCATCACGACATGCCGTCGCCCCCACGCCAGCGTCTCGAACACGCGGCCGAACGGCATCCAACCCTCGACCGGGCCGGCCTTGCCCAACGCGGGCGTGTCGGCCAACAGCTGTGCCTCCCCGTCGGTCAGCAGTATGTCGGGGGAGAAGGTGAGTCGAGCCAACCGGGCCCCGACCGACGCCATGTTGGTCATCGGGCTGATCATGATTTCACCGGCGTCGCGGAACAATTCGGCGCAGGCGACGGCACAGATCTCGGCGCGGGTGCTCATTTGGCCGCCTCCTCACCGAAGGCGCGTACCGCGGCTTGGTAATCGTCTTCACTGCCGGACAGGTAGGTGTCGACGAACTTTTGCCAACCCTCATCGGTCGACGCCGCTTCGGCGTAGTGTCGCTGAAATTTCTCGTCTCGACCGTAATCCGGTGCCGCGGTGGTGAAGTGCGCACCGCCGGGTGCTTCCACGACAGCGTCGACCATCATGCGATTGATCAGTAGCGCTTGCGGGGGCACCGCTTTGACGAGCTCCTCGGTGGATACGATCCGCTCCACGGACAGGAAACGCTGGTCGGCAGCCATCAGGAACAGGTCATCGAAGTACGGGTCGATGCCGGTGTAGGCGGCGTTGCCTTGACTGTCGCCAAGATTCAGGTGAGCAAAGGCAGCGTCGAGCCGCAGCGCCGGCATGGCCAGCAGCGTCTCGTGTCCGCCTTCGGGTGCCGGGTAAGGGCTGGTAACCGTGGCGAGCTCGCCCTCCCAGAAGTCGACAACGGAGCTGCCCAGCCCGGCGCGAATCGGCAGGAACGGCAAACGCTGTGCGGCCGCCTGCAATCCGCAGCGCAGCATGCCCTCGTCCATCTCCCGGGCTTCGATCGCGCCGCTGGTGCGGGCCTTGGCGAACCACGGGTCGTAGAAGGGTGGGGAGTCGAGCGAGACAAATCCGTAGTAGACGCGCTTGACCTTGCCCGCCGAACACAATAAGCCCAGGTCGGGACCGCCGTAGGTGACCACTGTCAGGTCGGTGATATCGGTGCGCAGCAGCGCGCGGACGAAGGCCATCGGTTTGCGTCGCGAGCCCCACCCGGCGATGCCGATGGTCATGCCGCTGCGCAGGTGCCCGACCGCTTCGTCCAGGGTGGTGCGTTTATCGGTCATGACTTCTTGCCCTTGGCCGTGCCGGCGAATGCGTCGCGGTGCTCATCGGCGACTCCAGCCAGGTTGAGCTCGAACGTAAACCCTTGCTCCATCCGGTAACTGGAGTTGACCCGTTGCACGTCGATCAAGTTCAGCGCTTCTTTGGCGGCACGGATGACCCGGGTGTCTTTGGCGGCGATGTCGCGGGCCACCCGCAGGGCCGACTCGTCCAGTTCCGCGCGGGGGACCACCTCGTGCACCGAGCCGAAGTGGTGCAGCGTGGCCGCATCGACGGTGGCGGCGGTGAAGAACAACCGCCGCATCAGGTGTTGGGGCACCAGCCTTGACAGATGCGTTGCCGCCCCGAGGGCGCCGCGTTCCACTTCCGGCAACCCGAACACCGCGTCATCGGAAGCGACGATGACATCGGAATTGCCTACCAGGCCAATGCCTCCGCCCACGCAGAAGCCGTTGACCGCCGCGATCACCGGCACCGCGCACTCGTAGACCGCGCGGAACGCCGCGAAGCAGCCGCGGTTGGCGTCGATCAACGCGGTGAAGCCTTCGGTGCGTTGCATCTCCTTGATGTCCACGCCGGCATTGAACCCGCGACCTTCAGCGCGCAGGATCACCGCGTGGGTTTCCGGATCCGCACCGGCAGCCGTGATCACGTCAGCCAATTCGAACCAGCCGCGCGACGGGATGGCGTTGACCGGTGGGTAGTCGACGGTGACCGCGACTATGCCGGGTTCTGGGGTGGTGGATGTGATCGTCAATGGACACTTCCTTTGACAACTACTAGGCCGAGTAACGAAGCAAGCACTTGCTTGGTACACTAGCACAGTGAGTAGCGCCGGATTAGTCCCCGCGATCAACTTCGGGCTGGCCGGACGAGTCGTGCTGGTAACCGGCGGCGTTCGAGGGGTAGGCGCCGGTATCAGCACAGTTTTCGCCGATCAGGGTGCCACTGTCATCACCTGTGCGCGACGGGCGGTCGAGGGCTTGCCCTACGAGTTTCATGCCTGCGACATCCGTGACGAAGATTCGGTGGCACGCCTAATCGGCGCGATCGAGGAAAAGCATGGCCGGCTTGACGTATTGGTGAACAATGCCGGGGGATCGCCCTACGCGCTGGCGGCCGAGGCGACGCACAACTTCCACCGAAAAATCGTCGAGCTCAATGTGCTTGCTCCGCTGTTGGTCTCGCAGCACGCCTACAAGCTGATGCACAACCAACCCGGCGGCGGCTCGATCGTCAACATCTGCAGCGTCAGCGGCCGTCGGCCGACTCCTGGGACCGCCGCCTACGGCGTGGCCAAGGCGGGATTCGAAAACCTCACCACCACATTGGCCGTCGAGTGGGCGCCGAAGGTTCGGGTCAACGCCGTGGTGGTCGGCATGGTGGAAACCGAACAAGCCGAACTGTTCTACGGTGACGCTGATTCGATCGCCCGGGTCGCCGCTACGGTGCCGCTGGGCCGGCTGGCAAGACCGGCCGACGTTGGCTGGGCCGCAGCGTTTTTGGCGTCTGACGTGGCCGCCTACATTTCCGGCGCGACGCTGGAGGTGCACGGTGGCGGAGAGCCGCCGCAGTATCTGGCCGCCTCGAGTGCGAACAAGTAGGAACGCAGAAAGGATCAATGGGTATGGGCTTGGTTGACGGCCGAGTGGTCATCGTTACCGGAGCGGGCCGCGGCATCGGCCGCGCGCATGCCTTGGCTTTCGCCGCTGAAGGCGCGCGAGTGGTGGTCAACGACATCGGGGTTGGGCTTGACGGGTCCGCCGGCGAGAGCCCAGCCCAGCAGGTGGTCGACGAAATTACCGCGGCCGGTGGTGAAGCCGTCACAAACGGTGAAGACATCGCCGACTGGACCGGCGCGGAAAACCTCATTCAGACCGCTGTCGACACTTTTGGGCGACTTGACGTCTTGGTCAACAACGCCGGGTTCATTCGCGACCGAATGTTGGCCAACACCAGCGAAGCCGAGTGGGACGCCGTCGTTCGTGTCCACCTCAAGGGGCATTTCGCCACCCTGCGCCACGCCGCGGGTTATTGGCGGCGGGAGATCAAGTCCGGCGCGGTCGGCGCCGATGATCTCAACGCTCGCATCATCAACACCAGCTCGGCGGCCGGACTGCAGGGCAGTGTCGGACAGGGCAATTACTCGGCAGCCAAGGCGGGCATCGCCGCGTTGACCCTCGTCGGCGCGGCCGAACTGGGTCGGTACGGGATCACCGTCAACGCCATTGCACCGGCGGCCCGGACCCGCATGACCGAGGCGGTATTCGCCGAAACGATGGCCAAACCGGAAGAGGGCGCATTCGACGCGATGGCGCCGGAGAACGTCTCACCCCTCGTCGTGTGGTTGGGCAGCAACGAATCTCGTGACGTTACCGGCAAGGTCTTCGAGGTGGAGGGCGGTCTGATCCGCGTCGCCGAAGGCTGGGCGCACGGCCCACAGGTCGACAAGGGGGCCAAGTGGGATCCCACCGAGTTGGGTCCTGTGGTCAACGACCTACTCGCCAAGTCGCGGCCGCCGGTACCGGTCTACGGGGCGGGCTCCTAGCCGCCGCCCAAACCCATTTCGACGAAGTCCAGGCGCCACAGCGACTGGAACAACCCGCGCGCGAACTTCTCGAACAGTCCGATGGTGAATTCGTCGGTGTCGTCGGCGACCTGCGTGGCGATCTCCCGGATCGTGCGGTGGCCGTCGACCTGCGCAACGAAGGGTAGTTGCGCGGCGTTGAGGCCCATGCTCCATCCCGGCCGAAAGATCTCCGCGCCGGACAGCCCGCAGCGAAACCGCATGCGCGGCACGTAGTTCACGAAGTGAGGCGCCGAAAAATCCACTCGATAAGTTTCTTTGGGGCGATCAGCATGGCACGCGAGGAAGAAATGGCAGCCGTTCGACGTCCTGAGCCGCTCCAGCACCGACCACATCTGCGGTTCCGGTAATGCGCTGAGGGTCTGGTAGAACTCGCTCGTCGGCGCGTGCAGGTTGTCGATATCGTGCGGGTAGTAAGGCGCATTGAGAAACCACCGCTGAAACTCCAGCCCAGCGGAGGTGACCAGGTCGATGCAGTCACCGGTGGTGTAACTACGGTCGCGGCCGTGCAGACAGGTATCGACCAGGCCGGTCTCGGTGTTCAAGTCCGGGGCGATGTCGCGATAAACCAGGAACGGATGGTTGGGGTCGAGCATCGCGATGGTCGCGTTGACCAACCGCAGCGACTCCTCGTCCTGCCGCAAGCCCAGGTCCCGGAAAACCGACTGCATCAACTCCACACCGATGCGTCCGTAGCGGGCATACAGCATCAGCGCGACGACGCCGTCCGGCCGCAGACATCCAGCCAGCGCCTTCATGCCCGTCAAGGGATCCGCCAGGTGATGCAACACTCCGGTCGACATGATGAGATCGAAATCGAGACCCAGCGTATGCACGTTTTCGATTGGCAGACGGTGCAATTCGAGGTTGGTCAGCCCGTGTTTGTCCTTGAGATATTGCTGATGATCCAGTGAGCGCTGACTCACGTCGATACCAATCACGCGCGCCGAGCGGTTCGTATGGGCGATAACGGCGGCCTGGTTACTCCCGCAGCCGGCGATCAGAATGTCGAGGTTGGGACGGTAATCGCGGTTGGGCCAGAAGATCGGGTGCGCGTGGCTGGGGTCGAACCATTGCCAGTCGTTGGTCAGCCACTCGTCGATATCGAGTATCGGTTCGGGATAGGTCCACTTCTCGTATTGCTGGGAGACAACATCGTTGAGCCGGTCATCGATCCCGTCGCTGGTCATCTGCCGTTGCCGTTACGGATCGCAGATGACGATCGGGATGGTGCGGTCGGTCCACGATTGGTAGTCCTCGTAGGAGGGGTACATGTCAACCAGCTGCGGCCAGTAGCGGGCGCGCTCTTCCTCGGTCGCGTCGCGCGCGGTGAGGTCCAACACTTCCTTCTTGATCTGCACCTGCACCTTGGGATTGGCCTTGAGGTTGAGATACCACTGCGGATTCTTGGCGGCGCCACCCTTGGAGGCGGCAACGATCACCCGGTCACCGTCGCGCAGGAAATACAGCGGGCTGACGCGGGGCTGGCCGGATTTGCGTCCGGTCGTGGTCAGCAGCGCAACCGGGATGTTCTGGAACGTTCCGCCCAGTCCCTCGCCACCGTTACGGCGGTACAGGAAGGTGTTGAGGCGCGACATCCACTTGATGAATACGTCGGTCATCGGCGTATTCATGAATCGGGGCGGTGATTTCGGCATGGCGATGATCCTAGGGGTACGGCTAGCGCTGAATGAAGGGGCGGAACCGAGCCTTGATGTGGTGAATCTCAGCTTTGCCGCTGGGGCTCTCCGCGGGGATGACAAACGTCTCGGTAACCCGCCCGACCACCCGTCGACCAGCGATGGATGGCTTGGTCAACACGTCGTACGCCGCGTGCACCTCGTCGCCGACGATGCGGTAGTCCGGCGGCGTCGCATCGGCGATGATCCGATATTGCAGACCCCGACTCAAGCTGCGCCGCAGGTGTTTTCCGGAGAATCCGTTCTTGACACCGAGTTCGGTCCGGGTGCAGTTCGCCGCGAACGGCACGGCTCGACTGTCGTGGCTCACCAACGCATCGATGTATGCCTGCGCCGCCGCGATCCGGCTGCCCTCGGTGACGAGCATCCGACGGCTAGATCCGTTCGATAATGGTGCCGGTCGACAGGGCGCCGCCGGCGCACATGGTGATCAGCGCGGTGCTCTTGTCCGAGCGCTCCAGTTCGTGCAGCGCGGTGGTGATCAGGCGGCTGCCGGTGGAACCCACCGGGTGGCCCAAGGCAATGGCGCCACCATTGACATTGACTCGATCCATGTCGGGCTCGTGCACCCGCGCCCAGGACAGGACCACAGAGGCGAACGCTTCGTTGATCTCGACGATGTCGATGTCACCGATCTTCATGCCGGCCTTGTCGAGCACCTTGGCCGTCGACTGCACCGGCCCGTCGAGGTGGTAGTACGGCTCCGCGCCGACCAGCGCCTGACTGATGATCCGGGCCCGCGGACGCAATCCGAGCGCCCTGGCCTTGTCCTCGTCCATCCACAACACCGCGGCCGCGCCGTCGGAAATCTGCGACGACGTACCCGCCGTGTGGATTCCGCCTTCCAGCACCGGCTTCAGTTGGCTCAACCCGGACAGGGTGGTGTCGCGCAGACCCTGGTCACGGCTGATCGTGACCCGATCGGACGTCGGCTGCTTGTTCTCGTCGAGTGCCGGCGCCTCGATCGGGGAGATCTCGCGGTCGAACCGCCCCTGCTCCCAAGCCTGCTTGGCCTTCAATTGCGACGCATACCCGAATTCGTCGATGTCGTCGCGGGTGATGCCGCGGCGCTTGGCGATCCGCTCGGCCGCTTCGAATTGGTTGGGCATATCGATGTCCCACGACTGCGCACGGATCGCCGAGCGGTCCGGGCCGGCGTTGGCGCCCAGCCCGATGCGGCTCATGGCCTCGATGCCACAGGCGATGCCGACGTCGATGGCGCCCGTCGCGATCAGCCCGGCGATCAGGTGATTGGCCTGCTGGCCGCTGCCGCATTGGCAGTCCACGGTGGTGGCCCCGACGTGTTCTGGCAAACCCGCGGTCAGCCAGGCCACCCGGCTGATGTTGTTGGACTGCTCGGCGAACTGCGTGACGCAGCCACCGATGACCTGCTCGACGTCGCCGGCGTCGACCCCGGCTTTCTCGACGAGTGCCTTCTGCACCGCCCCGAGTAGCTCGGTGGCGTGCAGTCCAGAGAGCCATCCGTTGCGTTTGCCGATCGGGCTGCGGGTGGCTTCAACGATTACCGGGTTCCCCATGTGGCCAGGCTAGAACACGTTTCATTACTCTGACAAGCGAGGATGCTTCGTCGCCTTTTGTCTGCGGTGGAGGCATGTTTTACTGGCATCAGAGCATCACTAGGACAGCTAGTGTCCTGGGATCGTGACACGTAACCCAGTCAGTGCAGACTGTAGTAAGGAGAACCAGCGTGCCCAGCCCTAATCTTCCGCCCGGTTTCGACTTCACCGACCCCGACATCTACACGGAGCGGATCCCAGTCGAAGAGTTTGCCGAAGTGCGGGCGACAGCCCCGATCTGGTGGAACGAACAGGACCCGAACAACTGCGGTGGGTTCCACGACGGCGGCTTCTGGGCAATCACCAAGCTGAACGATGTCAAAGAGGTTTCGCGGCGCAGTGACGTCTTCTCCAGCTACGAAAACGGTGTGATCCCCCGGTTCAACAACGACATCGCCCGCGAGGATATCGAGGTGCAGCGATTCGTCATGTTGAACATGGACGCGCCACACCACACCCGGTTGCGCAAGATCATCTCTCGCGGCTTCACACCCCGTGCGGTCGGCCGGTTACACGACGAGTTGCACGAGCGCGCCCAGAAGATCGCCCAGGAGGCGGTGGCCGCGGGCACCGGAGACTTCGTCGAGCAGGTGTCGGCCGAGCTGCCGTTGCAGGCCATCGCGGGCCTGCTCGGGGTGCCGCAGGAGGACCGCGGCAAGTTGTTCGAGTGGTCGAACGAGATGACGGGTAACGACGACCCGGAATACGCCCACATCGACCCGAAGATGTCGTCGGCTGAACTCATCATGTACGCGATGAAGATGGCCGAGGAGCGGTCCAAGAACCCGGGAGACGACATCGTCACCCAGCTGATCCAGGCCGACATCGATGGCGAAAAGCTCTCCGACGACGAATTTGGCTTCTTCGTGGTGATGCTCGCGGTGGCCGGTAACGAGACCACGCGAAACTCCATCACCCAGGGCATGATGGCCTTCGCCGACTTCCCTGACCAGTGGGAGCTGTACAAGAAGGAGCGGCCCGAGACCGCCGCCGACGAGATCGTCCGCTGGGCCACGCCGGTCACCTGCTTCCAGCGCACCGCGCTGGAGGACTACGAACTTTCCGGGGTTCAGATCAAAAAGGGCCAGCGCGTCATCATGTTCTACCGTTCGGCCAACTTCGACGAAGAGGTCTTCGAGGACCCGTTCCAGTTCAACATCATGCGAAACCCCAACCCGCACGTCGGATTCGGTGGCACCGGGGCGCACTACTGCATCGGCGCGAACCTGGCCAAGATGACCATCAACCTCATCTTCAACGCCGTCGCCGACCACATGCCCGACCTCAAGCCGCTCTCCAAGCCCGAGCGATTGCGGTCCGGTTGGCTCAACGGCATCAAGCACTGGCAGGTCGACTACACCGGCAAGTGTCCGGTCGCGCACTGACGGATCCGAACTGACGATGGACTTCAATCTCACTGCGACACAACAGGCTGTCGCCGATGTCGTGACATCGGTGCTCAACCGCGACAACACCTGGACCGCGCTCGTCGAAGGGGGCGTGGCGGCGCTGCCCGTCCCGGAGCGCCTCGAAGGTGACGGGGTGGGGTTGCCCGAGGTGGCCACGGTGCTCACCGAGTTGGGTCGGCACGGCGCCATCACGCCGGCGCTGGCGACATTGGGTCTGGCGGTGGTGCCCCTGCTGGACTTGGCCTCCGAGGAGCAGCAGGACCGCTATCTGGCCGGAGTCGCCAAGGGGTCGGTGCTCACCGCGGCGCTCAACGAACCCGGCGCGGCGCTGTCCGACCGGCCGTCGACCACCCTCGCCGACGGCCGGTTATCCGGCACCAAAGTCGGTGTGGGATATGCCGAGCAGGCGGACTGGATGCTGGTCACCGCGGACAACGCGGTCGTGGTCGTGTCACCCAAGGCGGACGGTGTGCGACTGGTCCACACCCCGACGTCCAACGGTTCCGACGAGTACACGGTGACCTTCAGCGACGTGGCGGTTGCTGATTCCGATGTGCTTGCCGGCGCGCAGCCGCGCCGGGTAAACCAGTTGGTATTGGCCATGGTTGGCGCGTACGCCGACGGGCTGGTCGCGGGGGCGCTGCGGTTGACGGCCGATTATGTGGCCAACCGCAAGCAGTTCGGCAAACCGCTATCCACCTTCCAGACGGTCGCCGCGCAGCTCTCGGAGGTCTACATTGCTTCGCGCACAATCGATTTGGTAGCCAAGTCGGTGGTCTGGCGGCTGGCTGAAGGGCGCGACGCGGACGACGACCTAGACGTGTTGGGATATTGGGTTTCCTCGCAGGCTCCGCCGGTGATGCAGACCTGTCATCACCTGCACGGCGGTATGGGCATGGATATCACTTATCCCATGCACCGGTACTACTCCACGATCAAGGACCTGACCCGCTTGCTGGGCGGCCCTTCGCATCGTCTCGAGCTGGTGGGAGCGCAATGTTCATCGAACTGACTCCGGAGCAGCGACAGCTGCAGGCCGAGATCCGGCAATATTTCTCCAACCTCATCTCGTCCGACGAGATGAAAGAGATGGAGAAGGACCGCCACGGCGCGGCCTACCGCGCGGTCATCCGCCGCATGGGTCAAGACGGCATGCTCGGCGTCGGATGGCCAAAAGAGTTCGGCGGACATGGATTTGGCCCGATCGAGCAACAGATCTTCGTCAACGAGGCGCACCGGGCCGACGTGCCCCTGCCCGCGGTCACGCTGCAGACGGTTGGTCCCACGCTGCAGCAGTTCGGCAGCGAGTTGCAGAAGAAGAAGTTCCTGCCCGGCATCCTGGCGGGTGAAGTGCACTTCGCCATCGGTTACAGCGAACCCGAGGCCGGCACCGACCTCGCTTCACTGCGTACCACCGCCGTGCGTCAGGGCGACGAGTACATCGTCAACGGCCAGAAGATGTGGACCACCGGCGGACACGATGCCGACTACATCTGGTTGGCCTGCCGCACCGACCCGGAAGCCGTCAAGCACAAGGGCATTTCCATTCTCATCGTCGACACGAAGGATCCGGGCTACTCGTGGACCCCGGTCATCTTGTCCGACGGCGCCCACCACACCAACGCCACCTACTACAACGATGTGCGGGTGCCCGTGGACATGTTGGTCGGTGAAGAGAACGCCGGCTGGCGGCTGATCACCACCCAGCTCAACAACGAGCGGGTGATGCTGGGCCCGGCGGGCCGATTCGCCAGTATCTACGACCGGGTGCATGCGTGGGCATCCAAGCCGGGCGGTGACGGGATCACCCCGATCGACCGCGACGATGTCAAACGCGCGCTCGGTGAGATCCATGCCATCTGGCGGATCAACGAGCTGCTCAACTGGCAGGTGGCCGCGGCAGGGGAGGACATCAACGTCGCCGACGCCGCCTCGACGAAAGTCTTTGGCACCGAGCGGGTCCAGTACGTCGGGCGGCTCGCCGAGGAGATCGTCGGCAAATACGGCAACCCGGCCGAATCGGACACCGCCGAGCTGCTCGAGTGGCTGGACTCGCAGACCAAACGCAACCTCGTCATCACCTTCGGTGGAGGAGTCAACGAAGTCATGCGGGAGATGATCGCCGCCGCGGGCCTCAAAGTGCCCAGGGTGCCTCGATGACAGACATCCAGGACGCCGTCGCCGAGATCAAGGCGGCGGGTGCGGCCAAACCGCGCGCCGGACGCGACCCGGTGAACCAGCCGATGATCAACAACTGGGTCGAAGCCATTGGCGATCGCAACCCGATCTACGTCGACGAGGACGCAGCCCGTGCCGTCGGGTATCCGGGAATTGTCGCGCCGCCGGCGATGATTCAGGTGTGGACGATGTTCGGCCTGGGCGGTCAGCGTCCCACCGACGACCCGCTGGGTCCGATCATGAAGCTGTTCGACGACTCCGGGTACATCGGGGTGGTCGCCACCAACTGCGAGCAGACCTATCACCGCTATCTGCGGCCCGGTGAAGAAGTCAGCATCACCTCCGAGATGGGTGATGTCGTCGGCCCCAAGCAGACCGCGCTGGGCGAGGGCTGGTTCGTCAACCAACACATCATCTGGCGCGTTGGTGACGAAGACGTGGCCGAGATGAACTGGCGCATCCTCAAATTCAAGCCGCGCGAGTCGCAGTCGGCCGCGTCGACGGTGCCCGAAGACCTGGACCCTGACGCGATGATGCGTCCGTCTTCGTCACGCGACACGGCGTTCTTCTGGGACGGCGTCAAGGCGCACGAACTGCGAATCCAGAAGCGCGACGACGGCAGCCTCCAGCACCCGCCGGTGCCGGCGGTGTGGCAGGACCCGGCAGCACCGATCGACTACGTGGTGTCCAGCGGCAAGGGCAAGGTGTTCAGCTACGTGGTGCACCACGCACCGAAGGTTCCTGGGCGCACACTGCCTTTCGTCATCGCCCTGGTGGAGCTCGAAGAAGGCGTGCGGATGCTCGGGGAGCTGCGTAACGTCGACCACGCCCAAGTAGAGGTCGGGATGCCGGTGCGCGCAACGTATATCGACTTCCCGGCCGGCGAGTCGGGCCCGGAGTGGAGCCTTTACGCCTGGGAGCCGGACGCATGAGCGCCCCGACCGTCGAAGTCGGTATGCAACTTCCCGAGCTGAAGCTCTACGGAGATCCGACGTTCATCATCTCGACGGCGTTGGCTACCAGGGACTTCCAGGATGTTCATCACGACCGGGACAAGGCCATCGCGAAGGGCTCCAAGGACATCTTCGTCAACATCCTCACCGACACCGGGCTGGTGCAGCGGTACGTCACCGATTGGGCCGGACCGTCCGCGCTGATCAAGTCGATCGGGCTGCGGCTGGGAGTGCCGTGGTACGCCTATGACACGGTGACGTTCTCCGGTGAGGTCACCGCCGTCGAGAACGGTGTCATCACGGTTAAAGTGTTCGGCCGCAACAGCCTTGGCGATCACGTCATCGCCACGGTGACGCTGACGATTGGAGACGCCTAAGTGTTGTCCGGTAAGGCGGCAATTGTCGGTATCGGTGCCACTGATTTCTCGAAGAACTCCGGCCGCAGCGAATTGCGGTTGGCGGCCGAGGCGGTACGCGACGCCTTAGATGATGCGGGGCTTTCGCCGTCCGACGTCGACGGGCTGACCACCTTCACGATGGACACCAACACCGAGATCGCCGTGGCGCGCGCGGCGGGAATCGGTGAGCTGAAGTTCTTTTCGAAGATCCACTACGGCGGCGGCGCGGCGTGTGCGACCGTCCAGCATGCCGCGATGGCGGTGGCGACCGGCATTGCCGACGTGGTGGTGGCGTACCGGGCTTTCAACGAACGTTCGGGTATGCGGTTCGGCCAAGTGCAGACCCGGCTCACCGAGAACGCCGACTCCACCGGAGTGGACAACTCGTTCTCCTACCCGCATGGCCTTTCGACGCCGGCGGCTCAAGTGGCGATGATCGCTCGTCGGTATATGCACCTGTCGGGTGCGACCAGCCGGGACTTCGGCGCGGTGTCGGTGGCCGACCGCAAGCACGCGGCGAAGAATCCGAAGGCGTACTTCTACGAAAAGCCCATAACCATTGAGGATCATCAGAATTCGCGGTGGATTGCCGAGCCGTTGCGGCTGTTGGACTGCTGTCAGGAGACCGATGGCGCGGTGGCGATCGTCGTGACGTCGGTGGAACGGGCGCGCGACCTCAAGCACCGTCCGGCCGTCATCGAAGCGGCGTCGCAAGGGTCGAGCCCCGATCAGTACACGATGGTCAGCTACTACCGGCCCGAGTTGGACGGCCTACCCGAAATGGGTCTGGTGGGCAAGCAATTGTGGGAGCAGTCGGGGCTGTCGCCGGCCGACATTCAGACCGCGGTGCTTTACGACCACTTCACCCCTTTTACCTTGATTCAGTTGGAGGAGTTGGGGTTCTGCGGTCGTGGTGAGGCGAAGGATTTCGTTGCCGACGGTGCTATCGAAGTGGGCGGTCGGTTACCCATCAACACCCACGGTGGCCAACTCGGTGAGGCGTACATCCATGGCATGAATGGAATCGCCGAGGGGGTTCGTCAGCTGCGTGGTACGTCGGTCAACCCCGTGCCCGATGTCGAGCATGTGCTGGTGACTGCCGGTACGGGTGTGCCGACCTCGGCCTTGATCCTGGGCTAGCGCGGCCCTCTTTCCCCGCCGAGTGTGCGGCTAGCCGCGCATTCGGTGTCGAGTGTGCGGCCAGCCTCACAGTCGAGGCCCAGTGAAGTGACGCAGGTGGCACTAAGTGCGACGCTGCCGTCGTGTACGAGCCTTTCATCGGTAGTGAAGTCGTCGCTGCAGGCGAGCTGACCAAGGCTGATCTGGCTACGCGGTACCGCCGGTTGTTCCCGGACGTCTACGTGGCGCGTCAAGTTGCTGTGACGGCGGAGACCCGTGCGAAAGCTGGCTGGTTATGGAGCGGTCGTCGAGGTGTGGTCGCAGGATTCTCGGCCGCGGCGCTGCACGGGAGCCGATGGGTAGACGACGCTCAGGTCGTAGACCTGTTGCACGACAACCGGCGTCGGCCGGCGGGAGTTCAGACGCACCGCGACCGCTTCGAGGACGACGAGGTCGACGTGCTGGCCGGTATGCCGGTCACTTCGCGGGTCCGGACCGCACTGGATCTGGGCTGCTGGCTCCCGACGACGTCGGCCGTGGCGGCCATCGACGCGCTGGCTCGCGCCACCGACCTCAAAGCCGCTGATGTGGAACTCCTCTCACTGAGATACCCCGGGCGGCGCGGTATTGTGCGGGCGCGCCGGGCGGTCGACCTGTTCGACGCCGGTGCGCAATCACCGAAAGAATCTTGGCTGCGGATAATTCTGGTGCAAGCCGGATTGCCCCGACCGCAAACGCAGATTCCGGTCCGCGACGAGTTCGGCCAAGAATTCGCTTACCTCGACATGGGGTGGCCCCACGTGAAAGTCGCGGTCGAGTATGACGGCGAACAACATCGAACCGATCAGCGGCAGTACCAATGGGATAGTCGGCGACGAGAAAAGCTCGAGCGGCTCGGCTGGATTGTGATCCGGGTGCTCGCTGGTGATCGGCCGGCCGAGATCGTCGGCAGGGTAAGGGAGGCGCTGGCTCGGCGAATGTGCGGCTAGCCGCACACCGGGTGGCCAGTGTGCGGCTAGCCGCACACTCGGCGCGGGGAGAGGGCCGGCTATGCCGGGATCAACTCGACGCCGCTGAGGACGACGGCGTTGTCGCGTGCGGGCGCGACGACGCCGGCCAGGAAGCGGCCGTCTTCTTTCCAGATGTTCACCTGCAGCGTCTCGCCGGGGTATGCCACCCCGGCAAAGCGTGCACCGTAGGCGCCGACCGCCGTCGCGTCGCCGTCCAGCAATGAGTCGGTGATCGCCTTGCAGGTCATGCCGTAAGTGCACAGCCCATGCAGGATTGGCTGGGAAAAGCCGGCGGCAGCGGCGAATGCGGGGTCCGAGTGCAACGGGTTGCGGTCTCCGCACAACCGGTAGAGCAGCGCTTGCTGAGGCAGAATCGGCATCGCGACCTCGAGGTCTGGTGCCCGGTCCGGCGCCGCGTCCGACCCAGACGGACCACGCTCACCGCCGAACCCGCCCTCGCCGCGGGCGAAGATCGAGCGCCGCTGCGTCCACAGCAGCGTGCCGTCCGGCGCGGATACCGTGGTTTCGCTCCAGATGACCGCTGCCTTGCCCTTGTCCCAGATGTCGGTGAAACGAGTCACGGCCCGCGCCGAACCCGAAGGTGGCAGCGGCGCGGGCACTTCCACTCGTTCGCTGGCATGGAGCACCTTGCTCAGCTCGATGTCGATGCCGGGGAACTGCACGGTGGGCGGCTTGGTGGCGTGGAAGGTGGCGGCCACATTGCCGAAGGTGGGCAGCACCTGTGGCGTGTCGTCCACGAGGTAGCGCAACTCACGAGGATCCATCGGATCCTTCCCGGCACCTAACGCCAGGTGATAGAGCTGCACATCACTGCTGGACCAAGAGAATTCGATCGGGTCCAACTCCGCGGCCAGCGCGACCTCGACGTCGATCGGCATGTCAGCGTGCTCCGGCGATGTGGAGGGCAGCAAGGTAGCCGAAGGTCATGGCTGGTCCGATCGTCCCGCCCGGACCCGGATAGGTGTGCCCCATCACCGGCGAACTGACATTGCCTGCGGCATAAAGTCCTTCGATGATGCTGCCGTCGTCGCGCAGTGCCCGGGCATGGACGTCGGTGCGGACACCGCCCTTGGTGCCCAAGTCGCCGGGCACCATCTTCACCGCGTAGTAAGGCGCATGGGTCAACTCGCCCAGGCTCGGGTTGGGCTTGTTGGTGGGGTCGCTGTAGTACTTGTCGTAGGCGCTCTCGCCGCGGTGGAAATCCTCGTCCACACCGCTGCGCGCAAAGCCGTTGAACCGCACTACCGTCTGTTGCAGGCCGTCGGCGTCGACGCCGATCTTGGCAGCCAGTTCGGGAATGGTGTCGGCGACGATCACCGCTCCCTGCTCCAGCCACTTACGCGGGAAACGTTGCCCGCCTTGCAGACCGGCGAACAGATACCGGTCCCGGCATTGCTGGTCGAGGATCATCCAGGCGGGAAGGTTCTCGCCGGGACCGGGTCCCTGCCCATGGATGCCGCCGTACATGCGGTGCGTGGCCTCGACATAGGGCAATGCTTCGTTCATGAAGCGCTGACCGCTGGAGTTGACGATGATGGAACCGGGTGCGTTGCGTTCCGAGAGGGCGAACCACGGGCCGTTGGGCAGTGGGATGGTTGGTCCCCACCAGGCGTCTTCCATCAATTCCAAAGCAGCACCGAGCTTTTCCGCCGCGACAATTCCGTCGCCCGTGTTGGCCGCCGCTCCCACCGTCCACTCGGCGTTGATGGGCGCGCGCTGGTACTTGACCCGCATCTGCTCGTTGCGCTCGAACCCTCCCGACGCCAAGATCACACCCTTGGTAGCCCGGATCAAGCGCGGCTCGGCGTTCTCGGCGGTCTTGTCCTCGACATACACACCGCGCACCACGCCGTCCTCCACGTGCAGGTCGGTCAGTGAGGTATTGAGCAGCACAGGCACACCCGCCTCGCGGAGTCCGATTCGCAGCGGGGCTATCAGCGCCCGGCCCATGCCCACCAGGCTCTTGCCCGTCGACTTGGCCCAGAAAGTGCGCGCGCCGACTCGCAAGCTACGCAGCAGACCTTTCGGGTGACGCTTCAGCAGATTCAATCGCACGTAGTCCTGCTGCAGCACAACAACATTCAAGGGAACCTTGCTGTAGGCGGGTTCCAGATAGGGCAAGTCGGGGCCAAGCTTTTTGGCGTCGAACGGTTTTGGCTCTATTGAGCGTCCGCCTGGACGCCCACCCGGGGCTTCGGGGTAGTAGTCCGAGTAACCGGGCACCCAGCACATTTTGAGCGGCGTGTGCTTGAGCACGAACGACAACATCTCGGGTCCGCGATCGAGGTAGGTGTCGATGCGCTCCGGCTCGACGACGTCACCGATGATGCCGTGCAGGTAGGTGCGGGCCGCTTCCGGGGAATCGGTGACGCCCGCCTTCTTGAGGACTTCGTTGTTGGGAATCCAGACGCCACCGCCCGAGCGTGCGGTCGAGCCACCGAAGTGGGGAGCCTTCTCGATCACTACTGTCGAGAGACCCCGGTGCGCGGCAGCCAAGGCAGCCACCATGCCCGCGGCGCCGCTCCCGATCACGACGACGTCGTACGCCTGTGCTGTCATGTAGAACACGTTATAGAATTGCCCGGGTCGGGCGCTACTGGCCCGGTCAAACGAACGAGGGGACTTCGGCGAATGCTCAGTGTGGCCACCCGCGACGAGCTGGCCGCGGACTTGGCGCAAGCCGAGCGCAGCCGTGAACCAATCGCCCCGCTGACCGCCGCGCACCCCGACATCGACGTGGTCGACGCCTACGAGATCCAGCTGATCAATATTCGTCAGCGCGTCGCCGAAGGCGCCCGCGTGCTTGGGCACAAGGTCGGCCTGTCGTCCAAGGCGATGCAGCAGATGATGGGCGTCGACGAGCCCGACTACGGACACCTACTCGACGAGATGCAGGTATTCGAAGACAACCCCGTCAAGGCGGCCAACTACCTCTATCCGCGGGTCGAGGTGGAAGTCGGCTTCATTCTCGCGACGGACCTGCCCGGCGCCGGCTGCACCGAAGAGGACGTGCTGGCCGGCACGGAAGCGCTGGTGCCCGCGATCGAGCTGATCGACACCCGGATCACCGATTGGAAGATCGCCCTGTGCGACACCATCGCCGACAATGCGTCGTCGGCGGGTTTTGTGTTGGGCAAGGCGCGGGTGTCGCCGGCCGACATCGACGTCAAGACCATCGACGCGGTGTTGACCCGCAATGGAGAGGTCGTCGCCGAAGGCCGCAGCGATGCAGTGTTGGGCAATCCGGTCACGGCAGTGGCGTGGCTGGCTCGCAAGGTGGAGAGTTTTGGTGTGCGCTTGAAGGCCGGTGATGTTGTGCTTCCCGGATCCTGCACGCGGGCGATCGACGCCTCGGCCGGTGATGAATTCGTCGCCGACTTCGCGGGTTTGGGTTCGGTGCGGTTGTCGTTCGAATAACAGCGATCGCAAGCGCGGCGAAGCCGGGCGCAGCGGGTCGCGAACAAAAAATTGAACAGCGATCGCAAGCGCGGCGAAGCCGGGCGCAGCGGGTCGCGAACAAAAAATTGAAGAGCGATCGCAAGCGCGGCGAAGCCGGGCGCAGCGGGTCGCGAACAAAAGAAAACAGCGATCGCAAGCGCGGCGAAGCCGGGCGCAGCGGGTCGCGACCATCGGGATAAGGAGGCGTGCACATGCCATCGAAGGCGAGTGTGGCCATTGTCGGGTCGGGCAACATCAGCACTGATCTGCTCTACAAGCTGTTGCGATCGGACTGGCTGGAGCCACGCTGGATGGTCGGTATTGATCCGGAAAGCGAAGGCCTGGCCCGAGCTCGCAAACTCGGTCTCGAGACCACGCATGAAGGCGTCGACTGGCTGTTGGCGCAGTCGGAGAAACCGGATTTGGTCTTCGAAGCGACCAGCGCCTACGTGCACAAGGCCGCGGCACCCAAGTACGCCGAGGCCGGGATCCGTGCCATCGACCTGACGCCGGCCGCCGTTGGTCCGGCGGTCATCCCGCCGGCCAACTTGCGGGAACATCTGGATGCGCCAAACGTCAACATGATCACCTGCGGAGGCCAGGCCACCATTCCCATCGTGTACGCCGTCTCGCGGGCGGTCGAGGTTCCCTACGCCGAGATCGTCGCGTCGGTCGCCTCAGTGTCGGCCGGGCCTGGCACGCGGGCCAACATCGACGAGTTCACCAAGACGACCTCGCGCGGCGTCGAAACCATTGGTGGAGCCGAGCGCGGAAAAGCGATCATCATTCTCAATCCCGCCGACCCGCCAATGATCATGCGCGACACCATCTTCTGCGCCATTCCTGAAGACGCCGACCGTGACGCGGTGGCCCAGTCCATCCATGAGGTGGTGGCCGAGGTGCAGACCTACGTCCCGGGATATCGGCTGCTCAACGAGCCACAGTTCGACGAGCCGTCGTTGCACTCGGGTGGGCGCGCCGTGGTCACCACTTTCGTCGAGGTCGAGGGGGCCGGTGATTACCTGCCGCCGTACGCGGGAAATCTCGACATCATGACCGCCGCGGCCACGAAAGTGGGCGAGGAGATCGCCAAAGAGACGCTGTCTGAGGCGGTAGGAGGCGCGCGATGAGCACCGATATCTGGGACGTCCGGCTCACCGACACCTCGCTGCGCGACGGGTCGCACCACAAGCGGCACCAGTTCACCAAGGACGAAGTCGGTGCGATCGTGGCCGCGCTCGACACCGCGGGCGTGCCGGTGATCGAGGTGACCCACGGCGACGGGCTCGGCGGCTCGTCGTTCAACTATGGCTTTTCCAAAACCCCGGAGCAGGAATTGATCAAGCTGGCCGCCGAGACGGCCAAGGAAGCCAAGATCGCGTTCTTGATGCTGCCCGGCGTGGGCACGAAAGAAGACATCAAGGAAGCGCAAGACAATGGCGGCTCGATCTGCCGCATCGCCACCCACTGCACCGAGGCCGATGTGTCGATTCAGCACTTCGGGCTGGCTCGCGAACTGGGCCTGGAGACAGTCGGCTTCCTGATGATGGCCCACACCATCCCGCCGGAGAAGCTGGCCGCCCAAGCGCGCATCATGGCCGACGCCGGATGCCAATGCGTCTACGTCGTCGATTCCGCCGGCGCCCTGGTTCTGGAGGGCGTGGCCGATCGGGTGTCGGCGTTGGTCGCCGAACTCGGTGACGACGCCCAGGTGGGCTTTCACGGCCACGAGAACCTCGGCCTCGGCGTCGCCAACTCAGTCGAAGCAGTGCGGGCGGGGGCCAAGCAAATCGACGGCTCCTGCCGCCGGTTCGGCGCCGGTGCCGGCAACGCACCCGTCGAGGCGCTCATCGGCGTGTTCGACAAGATCGGCGTGAAGACCGGGATCGACTTCTTCGATATCGCCGACGCCGCCGAAGAAGTCGTCGCCCCGGCCATGCCGGCCGAGTGCCTACTGGACCGCAACGCCCTCATCATGGGCTATTCCGGGGTCTATTCCAGCTTCCTCAAGCACGCCGTCCGGCAATCCGAGCGCTACGGCGTCCCCGCCCACAAACTTCTGCACCGGGCCGGGCAGCGCAAGCTCATCGGCGGTCAGGAAGACCAGCTCATCGACATCGCTCTGGAGATCAAGCGCGAGCAAGAAGGTAGCGCCGTCACCTCGACGTAGTGGCGCCAACCGGCGTTCGCTTCGCTGAAATTCCAGCAAATCCCGACTGCGATAAGATGGCGAGTACGGGTCGGGGCTCTCTAGCGATAGAGACTTCCCACGGGGTGGATTATGAAGACGAAGCAGCTTGCGATTTGGGTATCGATGCTGGCCGCGCTTTGCGTACTCGCTGTTAACCCGCTCGGCGAGCCCACCATCGGTTTCGCCACGCCGGTCGCCCACGCCAAACCAGGCGGCGGCGGCGGTGGCGGCGGCGGTGACGGCGGCAACGTCGGCAATGGCGGTAACGGTGGCGCCGGTGGGAACGGCGCGGCCGGCACCAGCGGCGC
>NZ_LZLE01000136.1 GCF_001673155.1 Mycobacterium sp. 1423905.2
GTGACTATGCGATCACGGTGCGTGATGCGTATAAGCAGTATGGCGATTTTGTGGCGTTGGATCATGTGGATTTTGTGGTGCCCAGTGGGTCGTTGACGGCGTTGTTGGGGCCCAGTGGGTCGGGCAAGTCGACGTTGTTGCGCACTATTGCCGGGTTGGATCAGCCCGATAGTGGGACGGTGACGATCAACGGGCGGGATGTGACCCGGGTGCCGCCGCAGCGGCGTGGGATTGGGTTTGTGTTTCAGCATTATGCGGCGTTCAAGCATTTGACGGTGCGTGACAACGTGGCTTATGGGTTGAAGATCCGCAAGCGGCCCAAGACGGAGATCAAAGACAAGGTTGACCATTTGTTGGAGGTGGTGGGGCTCAGCGGTTTTCACACGCGCTATCCCAATCAGCTCTCGGGTGGTCAGCGTCAGCGGATGGCGTTGGCGCGGGCGTTGGCCGTGGATCCGCAGGTGTTGTTGCTTGATGAGCCGTTTGGTGCGTTGGATGCCAAGGTGCGTGAGGATTTGCGGGCGTGGTTGCGCCGGTTGCATGACGAGGTGCATGTGACCACGGTGTTGGTGACCCATGATCAGGCTGAGGCGTTGGATGTGGCCGATCGGATCGCGGTGCTCAACAAGGGTCGTATCGAGCAGGTCGGTACGCCGACCCAGGTTTATGACGCTCCGGCCAATGCGTTTGTGATGTCGTTTTTGGGGGCGGTGTCGGCGCTCAATGGTGCGTTGGTGCGCCCGCATGACATCCGGGTGGGCCGCAAACCGGACATGGCGATTGCCGGGGGTGACGGCAGCGCCGACTCCATCGGCGTCGTCCGGGCCACCGTCGATCGCGTCGTCACCTTGGGCTTCGAGGTGCGAGTGGAGCTGACCAATACCGCCACCGACACTCCGTTCACCGCGCAGATCACCCGCGGCGACGCCGAAGCCCTGGCCCTGCGCGACGGCGACACCG
>NZ_LZLE01000137.1 GCF_001673155.1 Mycobacterium sp. 1423905.2
GGAGCCGGTTGTGCGCCCGGCCCAGGCGCAGGCGCGGGCTTCGGTTCGGGCGGCGGTGCCCCCTGCGCGGGCATCGAGTTCAGCACCGGCCGGATGTAGAGCCGGGCGGTCTGCCCGAGGTTGCGGGCCTCGTTGCCGTCGGTGCCAGGCACGGTGATGACCAGATTGTCGCCGTCGACCACGACCTCAGATCCGGATACGCCCAGCCCGTTGACTCGCGCGCTGATGATCTGCTGAGCCTGGGCCAGCGCTTCACGGCTGGGGCGGGAGCCGTCGGGGGTGCGCGCCGTCAGCGTCACCCGGGTGCCGCCCTGCAGGTCGATGCCCAGCTTGGGGGCGGCCTTCTTGTCGCCGGTGAGGAAGACCAGCAGATAGACGCCGACCAACATGAGCAGGAACACCGACAGGTAGCGGGCAGGATGCACTGGCGCCGATGACGATGCCACGTTCCTTATATCTCCTTGCGAATCGGTCTTACTGCCGACAGAGCCTACGTGCCGTGTCGGCGAGGACGATCAGGACTCTTTGCCCGAGTCCCTGATGACCCGGTCCGATTCGGCATCCTCGGCGGGTTCGGCGGCGACACCGTCATCGGTCACGTCCTCGTCGAAGTCGTCGTCGGGCAGGATGCGGTCCCGCACGGCCAATTTCATCCAGGTCGTCACCACCCCGGGTGCGATTTCCAAGTCGACGGTGTCCTCGGTCAGCGACACGATGGTGGCTTCCATGCCGGAGGTGGTGTGCACCCGGTCGCCGGGCTGCAACGACTCGTGCAGGTCGATGGTGGCTTGCATGGCGCGCCGCTGCCGGCGCGACGCGAAGTACATGAACCCGCCCATGATGAGCAGGAACGGCAAGAACAGAACGAAACTCTCCATCAAAACGCCTGTCTTTCGTATCGGTAGTCACCGGCCAGTCTGCCATTCCCGCAGGTCGCAAACCGACGACCCCGCGCCGCCCGGCCGATCCCGGGGCCGCGAGTGTGCGGCCAGCCGCACACTGGGCCACGAGGGTGCGGCCAGCCGCACGCTCGGCCCCGACGACCCGGGCGGCCAACAGCTAGGCTTTAGCCGCGACGCGACCGGCGCGCCGCGGAAGGGGAGCATCCGTGGCGAGCG
>NZ_LZLE01000138.1 GCF_001673155.1 Mycobacterium sp. 1423905.2
CTGGTCGCTTCCGGCCCGCTGACAGCCTGCCACAGCGAAGGGCCCGCTCATCCGGGCGCGGTCGCGGTCGTGGCCTCCACCGAAGTGTGGGGCAGCGTCGCTCGTGCGGTCGCCGGCGGACGTCTGCCCGTCAAGTCGATCCTGACCGGCGCCGACGCCGACCCGCATTCCTACGAGGCCACGGCGGCCGACGCCGCGGCGATCGCCGACGCCGATCTGGTGATCTATAACGGCGGCGGCTACGACTCCTGGGTGGATCGAGTACTCGCCCGCCACCCGAGCATTCAGTCCATTGACGCATACTCGCTGCTGGGCGCCGCCGACGACGGCCAGACACCGGACGAACACGTCTTCTACAACCTGAGCGTGGCCAAGTCCGTTGCCGTCACGATCGCCGACCGGTTGGCCACCATCGACGCACCCCACGCCGCCGAATATCGCGCCAACGCCGCCGATTTCGTCCGCGAGGCGGATGCGATCGCCAACTCCGAGCGGGCCATTGCCACCAGTTATCCGGCCACCGGAGTGATCGCCACGGAACCGGTTGTGCACTATCTGCTGGCAGCGGCCGGGCTGATCAACCGCACACCTGCCGCCTTCACCATGGCCAACGAAAACGACAACGACCCTTCGCCGGCGGACCTGGCATCCGTTCTGGACATGATCGACCATCGGCAAGTCAAGGCGCTTCTGATCAATCCGCAGACCTCGACCGCCGTGACCACCGACTTGCAGGCGGCCGCCCGCCGGGCCGGGGTGCCCGTGACCGAAGTGACCGAGACACTTCCCCGCGGCACCGATTACCTGACGTGGCAACGCAATACCGTCAACCAGCTGACCGCCGCCCTGCGGTCCGGCCGCTGAGCGCTGGAGATGAGCCATGATGCAATCGCGCTCAGCGGCGCCCGGCTGGCCTTCGGCGAGCGCGTGTTATGGGACCACCTCGACCTATCGGTGGCGCGGGGCGAGTTCATCGCGGTGCTGGGGCCCAACGGCACCGGCAAGACGTCGCTGCTCAAGGTGTTGTTGGGACAGCTGCCTCTGAGCGCGGGCGGCGTGGTGGTGGACGGCCACCGCGTGCTACCGGGACGAAGCCGGGTGCCGCGCATCGGGTATGTGCCGCAACATCATCCATTCGACCGGGAGGTGATGCTGCGCGGAGGCGACCTGGTTCGGCTGGGTATCGATGGACGACGGTGGGGCGCGTTGCCGCTGCGATCCGCTGATCGTGCCGCGCGGCGCCAAGCCGTCGAACGGGCGCTCGAACAAGTGCACGGCGAGCGGTTGGCCACTGTACGAGTGGGCCTGATGTCGGGCGGCGAGTTGCAGCGAGTTCGGGTCGCCCAAGCGCTGGCTGGTGATCCTTCGCTGCTGCTGTGCGACGAGCCGCTGCTGACCCTCGATCCGGCCAACGCGAAGTTGGTGGCCGAGCTCATCGACCGGCGACGACGAGACGCCGGAACCACGGTGGTCGTGGTGACCCACGAGGTGAATTTCATCCTGCCGTACGTGGACCGGGTGGTGTATCTGGTCGACGGTCGCTTCCGGATCGGTTCCGTTGAGCAGGTGATGACCACCGAGACGCTGTCGGCTCTGTACCGCGCGGACATCCAAGTCGTGAAAGTGAAAGATCGTTACGTGGTGGTGGGTGCACCGAACGGGCATGCACCATGAACGACCGACTTGTCGACCTGCTGCACCATTTGTTCGCCTTCGATCTGACCGCGCACCTGCTGCGGCACGACTTCGTCCAGCAAGCGCTGCTCGCGGCGGCGCTGCTCGGCCTGGTCGCCGGGCTGATCGGGCCGTTCATCGTCATGCGCCAGATGTCTTTCGCGGTTCACGGATCCAGCGAATTGTCCTTGACCGGAGCGGCTTTCGCTTTGCTCACCGGGATCCACGTCGGGTTAGGGGCATTACTCGGCAGCGCATTGGCCGCCGCGTTGTTCGGTGTGCTCGGTCAACGCAGCCGCGAGCGAGACTCGGTTATCGGCGTGGTGCTGGCTTTTGGGCTGGGCCTGGCCGTGCTGTTCATTCACCTCTACCCGGGCCGCACCGGGACCGCCTTCGCGCTGCTGACCGGTCAGATCGTCGGCGTCGGCTACTCCGGTCTGGCCATGCTGGCGGTGGTTTGCGCGCTCGTCGTGGCGGTGTTGGCGATCTGCTACCGGCCGTTGCTGTTCGCGACCGTCGATCCCGATGTCGCAGCCGCTGCCGGGGTGCCGGTGCGGGTTCTTGGGATCGTGTTCGCTGCGCTGGTCGGCGTGGTGGCCGCCCAGGCAGTCCAGATCGTCGGAGCGTTGCTGGTGATGTCATTGCTGATCACCCCCGCCGCCGCGGCTGCCCGGCTGGTCGCCGCCCCGGCCGCCGCGATTGTCACGTCCGTGGTGTTCGCCGAGACCGCAGCGGTCGGTGGCATTGTCTTGTCGTTGGCGCCCGGCGTGCCGGTGTCGGTGTTCGTGGCCGCCATTTCGTTCCTGATCTACCTGATTTGCTGGTTGCTCGGGCGGCGCCGATACGGCTGAGATTAAGCTGGTACAACCGTTCGCCAGGGGAGGGAACCGTGCGCCAGCAGAGGGTGGTGCTCGCCGTGTTGGCTGCTGTGTGCATGCTTACCGCCGGGTGCACTGAAGTCGTCGAGGGCAGCGCCCTGGCCGCCGAGAAGGGGCCGTTGCGTCAGGCACCGATAACCGTATCGGCGCTGGAAGGGCTGCTGCTGGACTCCAGCCAGATCAATAGCGAGTTGAGTGCCACATCGATGAAGGTGTGGTTCAACGCCAAGGTGATGTGGGACTGGAGCAGCAGTGTCACGGACAACGATTGCCTGGCCGTGGACGGACCTGCCCAGGAGAAGGTGTATGCGAACACGGGATGGACCGCGATGCGGGGCCAACGGCTCGACGACAGCGTCAACGACTCCAAGAAACGCCAGCACTACGCCATCCAGGCCATCGTCGCATTCAGCACGGCGCAGGACGCCAACACCTTCTACACCAACCAAGTGCAGAGCTGGAAGAACTGTTCCAACCGGCGGTTCTCCGACGTCGCACCGAACCAACCGGACACCATCTGGACGGTGGCCTCGGCCGTCACCGACAACGGCACGTTGAGCACCTCGCAGGTGCAGGAGGGCGGCGACGGGTGGACCTGCCAGCGTGCCTTGACCGTCCGCAACAACATCTCGATCGACATCGTGACGTGCGCCTACAACCAAATGGGTTCGGCCGCAAAAGATATTGCTCTACAGATCGCCGCCAAGGCGGCTAAGCAATAGGGCCGCACCACATGTCCACCGGCGCCATCAGGTGATCGCCAGGAAGCCGCAATAGGCTAGACGGATGCCCGGTATCGATTTGAACGCCGACTTGGGTGAGGGGTTCGGCGTGTGGCGCCTCGGTGATGACGACGCCATGCTGAGAATCGTCACCAGCGCCAACGTAGCGTGCGGGTTCCATGCCGGAGATCCCGCCGGGCTGTTACGAGTATGCCGGTCGGCCGCCGAGCGGGGAGTGCGCGTCGGTGCCCAAGTGAGCTACCGCGATTTGGCAGGGTTCGGCCGACGTTTCATCGACGTAACCGCCGAAGACTTGCTGGCCGACATCGTGTACCAGATCGGGGCGTTGCAGGCCATCGCGCACGCGGCGGGCTGTGCGGTGTCCTACGTCAAACCCCATGGCGCTCTATACAACACGATCGTCGACCACCGCGAACAAGCAGCCGCGCTTGCCAAGGCGGTGCACGTGGTGGACCCAACGCTGCCGGTGCTCGGCCTGGCGGGCTCGGCCTTCTTCGAGGAGGCCGGTCGAGTGGGATTACGCACCGTGCCGGAGGCGTTCGCCGATCGCGCGTACACCGCGGAGGGCCGGCTGGTTTCGCGGCGGCAGCCGGGGGCGGTGCTGCATGACCCCGCCGAGATCGCCGACCGCGTGCTAGCGATGGTGACATCGGGGAAGGTGACCGCCGTGGACGGCAGCCGGCTCGACATTGCCGTGGAATCGGTTTGTGTGCATGGTGATTCGCCCGGCGCGGTGCAGATCGCCACTGCGGTGCGCGACCGGTTGCACCAGGCCGCGATTGACATCAGGGCGTTCTGCTGATGCGTCTGCGATTGGGCCGCCCCGATTTGAGCCACTATGCAGACCGGTTCAATGTGCCCGTCGCTGCACCGGATGCGCCGCTGGCGGTGACCTGGATGGGTGTGGCGACGCTGTTGATCGACGACGGTTCGTCGGCGGTGATGACCGACGGCTACTTCTCTCGCCCGAATCTCGTGCAAGTGGGGTTGGGCAAGGTGGCGCCGTCGCCGCCACGGGTCGACGGCTGTCTGGCTAGGGCCAAGGTATCTCGGCTGGCCGCCGTCATCCCGGTACACACCCATATCGACCACGTGCTCGATTCCGCCCTGGTCGCCGACCGCACCGGGGCGCGGTTGGTCGGCGGCGAGTCGGCGGCGAATGTAGGACGCGGTCACGGCTTGCCCGAGGACCGTCTTGTCATCGCGGGATCCGGCCAACCAATTGCGTTGGGCGCCTATGAGGTCACGCTGGTGAAGTCGCACCATTGCCCGCCCGACCGGTTTCCCGGCCAGATCGGTCAGCCACTGATTCCACCGGTGCGAGCATCGGCTTTTCGGTGTGGTGAGGCGTGGTCGACGTTGATCGAACATGGCCCGTCGGGGCGGCGGTTGCTGATCCAGGGCAGTGCCGGTTATGTGCCGGGTGCGTTGGACGGGTATCGGGCCGACGTCGTGTACTTGAGCGTCGGTCAGTTGGGTCTACAGCCGCGCTCGTATCTGGTCGAGTATTGGGAGCAGGTGGTTCGGGCGGTCGATGCTCGACGGGTGGTTCTGATCCACTGGGATGACTTCTTCAGCCCGTTGTCAAAGCCGTTGCGCGCGTTGCCGTATGCCGGTGACGACTTGGACGTGTCGATCCGGGTACTCGACGAGCTGGCTAGCGCTGACGGAGTCGAGGTGCACATGCCGACGGTGTGGCGCCGCGAGGACCCGTGGGCGTGACGGACTCGGGGCCCTGAATAACGCCATGGCGCTGACACTTTCATTGTTGCTGCTTGCTGTGGTTCTTGGTTTCGCCGTGGCTCGTCCGCGGGGTTGGCCCGAAGCGGTGGCGGCGGTGCCGGCTGCGGCGGTGCTCGTCGTGGTCGGCGCGATCTCGGTTCGTCAGGCGGTGCAGGAAATCACCGGGCTATCGGCGGTGGTCGCCTTCCTGGGCGCGGTGCTGGTATTGGCCAAGCTGTGTGACGACGAGGGCCTGTTCGAGGCGGCAGGCGCGGCGATCGCCCGCGCGCAATTGGGGTCGGCCGGCCTGCTGGGGCAGGTGTTCCTGATCGCCGCCACCATCACCGCGGTGCTCAGTCTGGATGCCACGGTGGTGTTGTTGACGCCGGTGGTGCTGGCCGCGGTTAATCGGTTACGCACTCAGGTGCGTCCGTATGCCTACGCCACTGCTCACCTGGCCAACGGGGCGTCGCTGTTGCTACCGGTGTCGAACTTGACCAACTTGCTGGCATTTCATCTGACGAAGATCTCCTTCACCAAGTTCACGTTGGTGATGGCCCTGCCGTGGTTGGGCACGGTGGCCACGACCTACTTGGTGTTCCGGATGTTCTTCGCCAAAGATTTGCGCGTGCAACCAGATCCGGAGCGATTGGTCCCTGCGCCGCGGCCACCGGTCTTCGTGCTGGTGGTGGTCGGTCTGACGCTGGCTGGATTCGCGGTCGGTCAGTCGGTGGGTGTGGCGCCGGCGTGGGTGGCGCTGGCCGGTGCCTCGGTGCTGGGCGTGCGCAGCTTGAGCCGTCGGCACACCTCGGTGACCGACATTGCGCGCTCGGCCAATGTCTCGTTTCTGGTGTTCGTGTTGGCGCTGGGCGTTGTGGTGCAGGCCGTCATGGTCAACGGTATGGACAAGGCGATGTCGACTGTGCTGCCGTCCGGCACGGCATTGCCCGCCCTGCTGGCGATTGCCGCTGTGGCGGCGGTGTTGGCCAATGTGGTCAATAATTTGCCCGCGACTCTGGTGTTGCTGCCGCTGGTTGCCCCCAGCGGGGCGGTGGCGGTCCTGGCGGTGCTGATCGGGGTGAACATCGGCCCCAACCTGACCTACGTGGGCTCGCTGTCGAACCTGCTGTGGCGCCGGGTACTGCGCCAGCGCGGAATCGAAGCCAGCGTGGGTGAATACACCCGGCTCGGACTGCTCACCGTTCCAGTGTCTCTGGTGGTAGCGGTGGTGGCGTTGTGGGCGAGCGTGAAATTGGTTGGCACTTAGCTTTCCCCCGACCCGGTGGCACCGACGGGTCAACGCGATCCGGGTCCCGATCGCATGATCGCGGCCAACTCCTCGCGGGACTGGGCGCCCACCCGTTGGCAGGCACGGTAGACATGGCCCTCGACGGTGCGCACCGACATCACGAGCTTCTCGGCTATCTGGCGGTTGGAGTAGCCGGCCCCGACCAGTTCGATGACGTCACGCTGACGCCCCGACAACTTCAGACCCGACGGAGTCCGCAGCGCCGGTGTGCACAGGCCACCACACTCGTCGGTCAATTCCCGCGCCAATGCCGCCGCATACAGGCCGCGTTTGTGCTGCTGACTCTCGTCGAACGCAACGGCGGCCTGAGCGGCCGCGTCAGCGGCCGTGGCGGCGTCACCGATTTGCCGGTATTGCCCGGACGCCGCCAGCAGCCCAGGCCCATCGCCGGCCAACAGCGACTCGGCGTGCACGGCAACCGCATCGGCCAGCGGCAGCGCTAGCGCTTGGGCCAGCTCGCGTGCCCGGGTCGCATGCGAGGCATCACCCCACTGCGCCGCGGCCTGTATGCAGGCCAGTTCATGAGTGGGTTGGCCGCGTTCCCGGGCCAACAGCGCTGCCTCATGCGCACTGGCCACGGCCTCGCGTAGCCGACCATTGGCCGCGAGCGCCCAACCGCTGGCCAACGCCAACCCGGTGTGCATGAACAGGAAATCGGTCGGCACGCAGCTGCGGGCCTCGGCCACAACGTC
>NZ_LZLE01000139.1 GCF_001673155.1 Mycobacterium sp. 1423905.2
ACGCACGATGTGCATCACTCGGTGGACGACGCGCCCTACGGCGGCGGGCCCGGCATGGTGATGAAAGCCCCGGTGTGGGGCGCCGCACTCGATGAAACATGCACTCCGGAAACGCTTTTGGTGGTACCCACACCGGCCGGTTCATTGTTCACCCAGGACACCGCGCGACGCTGGAGCAGCGAGGAGCATCTGGTGTTCGCGTGCGGCCGTTACGAAGGCATCGACCAGCGTGTCATCGACGACGCCGCTCGCCAGATGCGGGTGGCCGAGGTCTCGATCGGTGACTACGTCTTGCCCGGCGGGGAGTCGGCGACCGTCGTGATGATCGAAGCTGTGTTGCGGCTGGTGCCCGGGGTTCTGGGCAACCCCGCATCCCATCAGCAGGACTCGTTCTCTCCCGGCGCGGAGCGACTGTTGGAAGGTCCGAGTTACACCCGGCCACCGAGCTGGCGGGGCCTCGACGTACCCGACGTGCTGCTCTCCGGTGACCACGCCCGCATCGCGGCCTGGCGCCGGGAGGTTTCGCTGCAGCGCACCCGGGAGCGCCGGCCGGACCTGTTGGACTGACCCCCCTCGGGCGAGCAGACGCAAACTCGCATCCGACGCGCCCAAATCGTGCGATTTTGCGTCTGCTCGCAGGGGGAAGGTGCTGGCGGGGGGAAGCTGCTCGCCGGAGAAAGCTTAGATGCGGCCGTTGGGGAAGATCGTCTTGACGGCCTGGGTGATCGTCTCGCGCGCGGTGGCGTCGTCGGAAGGCTGCAGCGACTCGATCACCATGATGTAGCGGCGGTCGGCGCCGATCACACCGGTCGACAGGTGCATCCAGTCCGCGCCGATGCAGCACATCCAGCCCTGCTTGACGGCGACGGGTTCGGCGTACAAGCCGTCGGGAATGCCGAACCGCTGGGGGTAACCGTCGACGCCGTTCGGGGTCGACTGGGCAAGGTCGTTGACGATGACGCGGGCCCGATCCGCCGGAAGTCCGCCGGTGCCGTCGAGCAGCATCTCGTAGTACCGGATCAAGTCCTGCGCCGTGCTCACCGTGTTCCACCAGCGCCCGTCGCTGGGTGGCAACGTCGAGGTGAGGCCGTAGCGGCTCGCGACCTGGGTGATGATGGCGTCTTCGCCGTCCAGTGACCAGAAGCGTTCGGCGGCCCCGTCGTCGGAGGACTGCAACATCACGTCCAGCGCCTGGTGGTCCTCGGCCGACAGCGTGGCCTTGCCTTCTGCTTCGCGCAGCAGCAGGTCGTCGGCGATGAACAGTTTGGCCACCGACGCGGTGCCGACGATCTGCACGTTGCCGTTGGAGACCAGCTGGTGGGTGGCCCGGTCGAGGATGGCCACGGACAGGGTGGCGCCACTGGCCGCGGCCTGCTCGGTGGCCTGCTGGACGCGGGCCTGGGCGCCGCTGAGGCCGCTGATCGGCACCCGGGCTTCGGGCGCCTGCAGGGGGCCGACTTCGTGCAGCAGCAAGTCGACGACCTGCTGCTGAGGAAGTTGTTCGGGCTGGTGCTGCGTCCCGGGGGAGGGAGTGCTGTAGGCCTTCGCCTGGACCTTGGCCTCACAGCCGGCGACCACGACCAACGTCACCGCCGCCGCGGCGGTGAGCATTGTCAGCGGCCGTGCTCGCATACCACTTCCTTGTCTAGGTCGGCGGTGCAGATGTGTTCGTGGGCGGCCGCATCGCCATCGCCCCGGGCGTCACGCGGCGGGTTGGTCTCGCGCGGTTCGACCCCAGTCATATGTACCATTTGCACCGGCTTTCGGCCGGTCGCGAACCACCCGGATTTCCTGTGATTTTCATGGCATGCGTACCGTCTGGCACAATTGACCAGTTGTCTCCGACGTGTCAGCGGGCCGGGCCGCTTCCCGCCTGCTGCGAGATACACCCACAAAGCCCGAAACCATCGGCTTGGTGATCGACTCACGCCCCCGTGTGAGCGGTGACCACGCCGCGACCACGAGGAAGTGTCTTTCCAATGAACAGGCTGGACTTCGTCGACAAGACGTCGCTGCGCGACGACATCCCGGCCTTCCACCCGGGTGACACCATCAACGTCCACGTCAAGGTCATCGAGGGCGCCAAGGAACGTATTCAGGTGTTCAAGGGTGTGGTGATCCGCCGGCAGGGCGGCGGCATCCGCGAGACGTTCACGGTGCGCAAGGAAAGTTACGGCGTCGGCGTCGAGCGGACCTTCCCGGTGCACTCGCCGAACATCGACCATATCGAGGTGGTGACTCGTGGCGACGTCCGTCGCGCCAAGCTGTACTACCTGCGTGAACTTCGCGGCAAGAAAGCCAAGATCAAAGAGAAGCGCTGACTTGCCGCGCCTCGGCGGCCGATTCCGGCTGACTACGGTGGTCTCGTGACCGAAACCTCCGGCTCTCCATCGGATCGTCAGCCGGACTCCGCTCAGCCGGCGCCCGCGTCCGGCGACCCGGAAGTCGCTGCTGTGCCCGCCGCACCCGAAGAGGTTGACGACGACAAGTCGAAGAAGCCCAAGAAGTCGTCGCTGCGCGAACTGGCGACCCTGGCGATCATCGCGGTAGTCCTTTACTACGTCATGCTGACCTTCGTCGCGCGGCCGTATCTGATCCCGTCGGAGTCGATGGAGCCCACGCTGCACGGGTGTGCCACCTGCGTGGGCGACCGCATCCTGGTCGACAAACTCACCTATCGCTTCAGCTCGCCCAAGACGGGTGACGTCGTGGTGTTCAAGGGTCCGCCGAACTGGAACCTCGGCTACAAGTCGATTCGCTCCTCCAACACCGTGGTGCGGTGGGTGCAAAACGCGCTGTCCTTCATCGGCTTTGTGCCGCCCGACGAGAATGACCTGGTCAAACGCGTGATCGCGGTGGGCGGCCAGACCGTGCAATGCCGGTCGGACACCGGGTTGACCGTCAACGGCAAACCGCTCAAAGAACCGTATCTGGATCCGAGCACCATGATGGCCGATCCGTCGGTGTACCCGTGTCTGGGCAGTGAGTTCGGGCCGGTCACCGTGCCGCAAGGGCGGTTGTGGGTGATGGGTGACAACCGCACGCACTCGGCGGATTCCCGTGCCCATTGCCCGATGTTGTGCACCGGTGACCCGACCGCGGGCACCGTGCCGGTGTCCAACGTCATCGGCAAGGCCAGATTCATCGTGTGGCCGCCATCGCGGTGGGGTGGTGTGGGCTCGCTGAACCCTCAACAGGGGCAGTAGCCGATGGCCACCACCTGGCCGCCCCGGACGGTGATCCGTAAGTCGTCGGGCCTGCGCACGCTGGAATCTGCGTTGCACCGCAGCGGTCTGGGCCCGGTGGCCGGGGTCGACGAGGTCGGTCGCGGCGCCTGCGCCGGCCCGCTGGTGGTCGCGGCCTGCGTACTCGGCCCCAACCGGCTGGAAAGCCTTGCGGCGCTGGACGATTCGAAGAAGCTCACCGAGAAGGCGCGGGAACGGCTGTTTCCGCTGATTCGCCGCTACGCTCTCGCGTACCACGTGGTGTTCATCCCGTCGACCGAGGTGGACCGCCGCGGAGTGCACGTAGCCAACATCGAGGGGATGCGGCGCGCGGTGGCCGGGTTGTCCGTGCGGCCAGGTTATGTGCTCAGTGACGGCTTCCGGGTACCCGGACTGGCGGTGCCGTCGCTGCCGGTGATCGGTGGCGATGCGGCGGCCGCGTGCATCGCGGCGGCCAGCGTGCTGGCCAAAGTCAGCCGGGACCGATTGATGGTGGCGATGGACGCCGAGCATCCCGGGTACGGCTTCGCCGATCACAAGGGCTACTGCACCCGCGCGCACAGCCGGGCGCTGGCCGAGCTGGGCCCCTGCGCCCAGCACCGGTACTCGTTCATCAATGTGCGTCGGGTGGCGACTGGCTCGGAGGTGAAGGTGGTGGCCGAGTTCAAAGCCGACCCTCCCGCCGAGGGCGGCGAATACCGGTGAGGAAAGATGGGAACACGAGTTTCCCCCCGGCGAGCGGGCGGGCCAAAAGCCGGGCAAGTTGGGTTGGGAAAAGGACGTCTGAGCGGATGAGTGGCAGATGAGTGCAGAGGATCTCGAAAAGTATGAAACCGAGATGGAGCTCTCGCTGTACCGCGAATACAAGGACATCGTCGGGCAGTTCAGCTACGTCGTAGAAACCGAGCGGCGCTTCTACCTGGCCAACAGCGTGGAGATGGTGCCCCGCAACGCCGACGGGGAGGTCTACTTCGAACTGCGGCTGGCCGACGCCTGGGTGTGGGACATGTACCGCCCGGCGCGATTCGTCAAGCAGGTTCGCGTGGTGACCTTCAAGGACGTCAACATCGAGGAAGTCGAGAAACCGGAACTGCGGCTCCCGGAGTAGCGGTTTAGCCGCTGCCGTTCGTGCCGTCGAACGGCGGCTGACCGCGGCGGTCGATGACCCGTCGGGCCACGTCGGCCAGCTTGATGTTGAGGCTTTGGGAATGGCGACGCAGCAGGTCGAACGCCTGGTCCTCGTTCATGTCGTGCAGCATCATCAGCATGCCGACCGCTTTGCCGATCTCGCGGTTGCTCAGCAGTCCTCGCCGCAGGCTCACCGCGTCTTCACCCTGGGCGACCGCGTTAATCGCCACACTGGCGAACGCGGCCAGCACCGCCGCCCGACCGGCGGACTCGGTGTTGAACACGTTCGCCTTCTCGCTGAACAGGTTGAGCGCGGCGATCTTGCGTTTGTCGATCAGCAGCCGAAAGCCCATGGCCCCGCGCACCGGGGTTTCCGCGGTCAGCAACGAAGCAAACTTGGGCCAGTGGGATCCCGTGGTCAGATCCGGGTCGATCTGCGGCTTCTCCTCCTCGATGGCATCGATGCAGGGCCCATCGCCGGCGCGCCGCTCCAAATCGTCGATGCGGTACGCCAGCCGGTCGCTCGCGCCTACGGTCACATAGCGATCATTGCGGCGCACCAACAAGCTGGCGTGGTCGCAGCCCGGCACGATCAGGGTGGCCGCCACGCAGATCGCGGCATACATCTGCGCCGCGTCGGTGCCCTGGTAGATGATCTCGGCAAGGGCGGCGAAGACGGTGGCGGGGTCGGCCGTCGCTCCGCCAGGTGTCGACCCTTCGGTTTCTGTTGGCTGGTCCACCACGTCTTCCCTCCCTTCTGCCTCTCGGGGGCCCGGTGGCCCCGGTATTCACCACGGGCGCAACGGCCCCCGTGAATGCCCGTAGATTAACGGTCCTGAACATGACGTCACACTCCGACGGCGCGTTCCAAGTCTTTCAGTGACGTCTCTAAGTGCCCGAGCATGCGCTGCATATGAGGCACGCTGCCCCGGGCGCCGACGAGCCCGAAGTCGATGTTCTCCGCGTTGTTGGTGACGGTGATGTTCATCGCCTGACCGTCCAACGCGATCGACAACGGATAGTTGCCGACCATGCGTGCGCCCCGCCAGTACAGCGGGTCCTTGGTGCCCGGGACATTAGAGATAACGATATTGAACGGTGGCGGGGCCGTGCGGATAAATCCCGGAATCAATCCGAGGAACAAGCCGCCGGTCATGAAAGCCGACAGCGCCAACTGCTGTACCCGCGGCAGGTTGGTGAAGACCTCCTTGCTGTCGGACATGGAGGAGTGGATGCCTTGCAATCGCCGGCCGGCGTCTTCGATGTCGGTGTTGAGGTTGCACAACACCGTTCCCACCTTGTTGCCGCCGCTCTCACCGTCGTTATCGCTGCGCAGGCTGACCGGCACCATCGCGATCAACGGGTTGTCGGGCAGAGCGTTCTGTTCGATCAGATAGGCCCGCAGCGCTCCGGCGGACATCGCCAGCACGATGTCGTTGAAGGTGACTCCTGCCGCGGACTTCACCGCATTGATGCGCTCCAGCGACCACGACTGGGCGGCGATGCGCCGGGCCCCGCCGATGCGGACGTTGAACATGGTTTTGGGCGCGCGGAAGGGGAACGTGAGCTGTTGCTCGAGCAGCGCGGCACGCGCCAGCGACAAAGTCGACGGGGCAAGTGCCGCAGCCGATCCCAGGGCCCCGGTGATGGAGTCCAACGGAGACGACTGACGGCCGTGGTCGGTCCGTTGACGCGGCCCGAGCGCCCACGGCACCCGCACCTCGTCGTCGTTGGGGTCGCTGGTGAACGCACGTTGCAGCAGCTTCAGCGCAGACACCCCGTCCATCAGCGAATGGTGGAACTTCGTGTAAACCGCGTAGCGCCCGTCGTTCAGCCCTTCGACCAGGTGCGCTTCCCACAACGGGCGGTGGCGGTCCAGCAGGCTGCCATGCAGGCGTGAGGCCAGTTCGAGCAGTTCGCGGACCCGGCCCGGACGGGGCAGCGCGGACCGGCGGAAGTGGTAGTCGAGTTCGACTTCCTTCTCGAAGGACCACGCCAGATTGGTGAGCGGACCGAAGAACGCCGGATGCTTACGGAAGGTCGGCTGGACCTCGGTGCAGTCGAGCATCGACTCATAGGCTTCGGTCACGAACTCCGGACCGACATTTTCAGGAGGCTGGAAAAGCTGCAGGCTGCCAACATGCATCGGATGCTCGCGAGACTCGCCGACGAGAAACATGGAATCGGCCGGCTCTATCAGCTTCATGGATTCTCTCCCTGGTAGGTCTTTTCCCCACGGAATAGCCATGCGCAGCGGCTCGCACACATCCGGTTCGAATTGCACGCGTCGGCGCGGGTTTGGGTAGCGGCAAGGCGGGGAAGCTCGGACGGGTGGGACTAACTGTCGCGGTCACCGGACCGACTGGGGAAATCGGCATCTCGGCGGTCACCGCCCTGGAACGTGAACCCGCCGTGGAAAAGATCATCGGAATGGCGCGCCGGCCGTTCGACCCCAGAGTGCGTGGCTGGGTCAAGACCACCTATCAGGAGGGCGACATCCTCGACCGAGACGCGGTCGACGCGCTGGTCGAACAGGCCGACGTCGTGGTCCACCTGGCATTCATCATCATGGGGTCGCGCGAAGAAAGCAGCCGCGTCAACCTGCAAGGCACCCGCAATGTGTTCGAGGCGACCGTCGCCGCGCAGCGGCCGCGCCGCTTGGTCTACACCTCGTCGGTGGCCGCCTACGGATACCACTCCGACAACCCCGTGCCGATCACCGAGGACGTCCCAACGCGTGGTTCCGACGAACACTATTACTCGGCGCAAAAGGCCGAGTGCGAAAAGGTGCTGGCCGAGGTCACGGAAGGTTCATCACTGGAGGTCTTCGTACTGCGCCCCTGCATCGTGGCCGGGCCCGACGCCCACGCGTTGGCCGACGCGATGCCGTGGAATCAGCTTCCGGCGCCGGTCCGGGGGGTGGTATGCGCGGTCCCAGTGCTCAAGCCGGTGATACCGGACCCGGGTGTGCCGCTGCAGCTGGTTCACCACGACGACGTCGCCGCAGCGATCGCGCTGGCGGCAACGGCTCCCGCACCGCCGGGGGCCTACAACATCGCCGGCAAGGGCGTGGTCACGATCAGCGACGTGGCCAAGGCGCTGGGTGGGCGCCCGGTCCGGGTTCCCGCCAAAGCTGCCTCGGCGGCGTCGGCGGCGATCTCGAAGATGCCGTTCATTCCGTCGCTGCTGGAGTGGCTGCACACGGCGCGCACGTCGGTGGTGATGGACACCTCGAGAGCAGAACGCGAGCTGGGTTGGCATCCCACCCACTCCTCGGCGGAAACCTTGGCGCAGTTGGCCGCGGCCGTCCGCTGAGGGTCGGCAGCGGTACGTTGATGCGGTGAGCCACGTAACGGCGCACCGGCGGGTCAGGCATCTCACTGGTGACAAGTCGATCACCCGACCCGAAACACTGGCGGTCGAGGAGCCGCTGGAAATTCGGGTCAACGGGACGCCGGTGACGGTGACCATGCGCACTCCCGGCGCCGATATCGAACTGGCGCAAGGTTTTCTGCTGACCGAAGGGGTCATCACCAACCGCGACGACGTGCGGACCGTCCGGTACTGCGGGGGACGTGGCGACGACGGGTTGAACACCTACAACGTGCTCGACGTGACGTTGGCGGCGGGCGTGGAGCCGCCCGGGCTGGACGTCACGCGCAACTTCTACACGACGTCGTCCTGCGGAGTGTGCGGCAAGGCTTCGCTGGACGCGGTCCGGTTGATCAGCCGTCATTCACCCGGCGACGACCCGTCCATCGTGAGCGCTGCGACCCTGCAGGCCATGCCGAACCAATTGCGCGGGGCGCAGAAAGTCTTCGCCAGCACCGGCGGGTTGCACGCGGCAGCCCTATTGTCGGTCGACGGCACCATGCTCGTGGTGCGTGAGGACATCGGCCGGCACAACGCGGTCGACAAGGTCATCGGCTGGGCGCTGGAACACAGCCGGATACCGCTGGGCGCCACGGTCTTGCTGGTCAGCGGTCGGGCGTCGTTCGAGTTGACGCAGAAAGCCGTGATGGCCGGAATCCCGGTACTGGCAGCGGTTTCGGCGCCGTCGTCGCTGGCCGTCTCGTTGGCCGAGGAGTCGGGCGTCACGTTGGTGGCGTTTTTGCGCGATGAGTCGATGAACGTCTATACCCGGGCGGACCGCGTCACCTAATCGCTGTGGAGGAACCCCACACTGGGGATAACCCGCCGATTTCCAATGGGAGCGGCATGGTCTGCGACGCGCTCTGTCGGGACCAGGGCCCAAGCTCGCAGGCATGACGACCACGAAGACAATGACCCGCATCCAGCTGGGCGCCATGGGCGAGGCGCTGGCGGTGGACTTTCTGACCCGGGCTGGGTTGCGGGTCTTGGACCGCAATTGGCGTTGTCGCTACGGCGAACTCGACGTGATCGCCGCCGACCCGGCCACCGGGACGGTGGTGTTCGTCGAGGTCAAGACCCGCACCGGTGACAGCTACGGCGGACTGCCCTACGCGGTGACCGAGCGCAAGGTTCGACGGCTGCGCCGGCTGGCCGGGTTGTGGCTGGCAACCCAACACCAGGGCTGGGCTGCGGTGCGCATCGACGTCATCGGTGTGCAGATCGGACAGCGGCGCACTCCGGAGATCACCCACCTGCAAGGTGTGGGCTGATGGCGCTCGGGCGTGCGTTCTCGGTCGCGGTGCGCGGATTGGCCGGTGAGACAGTGGAAATCGAAGCCGACATCACCTCCGGGTTGCCCGGCGTGCACCTGGTGGGGTTGCCGGACGCGGCGTTGCAGGAGTCCCGCGACCGAGTGCGGGCCGCGGTCACCAATTGCGGCAACACCTGGCCGATGGCACGGCTGACGCTGGCGTTGTCCCCGGCGACGCTGCCCAAGATGGGATCGGTCTACGACATCGCCTTGGCCGCCGCGGTTTTGTCGGCCCAGCGCAAGAAGCCGTGGCACAAGCTGGAAAAGACGGTCCTGTTGGGCGAGTTGTCGCTGG
>NZ_LZLE01000140.1 GCF_001673155.1 Mycobacterium sp. 1423905.2
TTGTGGAGCCTAGGGGAATCGAACCCCTGACACCCGCCTTGCAAAGGCGGTGCTCTACCAACTGAGCTAAGGCCCCTCTTCGGTCCCCGGTGCGAGGCCAGGCGCGTCACCAGGAGGCATATCCGGCGCCACGTGCCAGACTTCGACATCACGCCGCGACCGCAGCACGGCTGCCACCGCAACAGCCGCCGCCACGGGCAGCACGAATTTCACGCGACGTCTGGACATGGTCGTGGGCCTAGGAGGACTCGAACCTCCGACCTCTTCGTTATCAGCGAAGCGCTCTAACCGCCTGAGCTATAGGCCCGTACACCGCTTACGGCCGAGCGACGAGATTACCGCACTCGCCGCCCGACCCCCAAAACGCATCCACCTCGTTGCGATCGCACGCCCGATCCATCTAGTCCCGGTCGGCCAGGGTGACTTCGATGCCGCCGATCAGATCCGTCGTCAAGTTATAGACGAACGCGGCGATGGTGGCCATCGCGGTCATCAGCACGATGTTCACCAGACCGATCAGCACCGCACCGCCGAAGATCGTGCCGCTGGAGACCAGTTCCCCGCTACTGCCGCTG
Source organism: Mycobacterium sp. 1423905.2 (assembly GCF_001673155.1). Lineage (GTDB taxonomy): Bacteria > Actinomycetota > Actinomycetes > Mycobacteriales > Mycobacteriaceae > Mycobacterium. The sequence continues at coordinate 576 of NZ_LZLE01000140.1, forward strand.
GTGTTGTTGAGCAGGTCGCCGACGTTGCTGTTGAGCTTGGCCCACACACCCATGCCGCCGAGCACCAAGTACAGGAACGCGACCGCGATCATCCAGACGAAGAACAGCGCCACCGACAGCAGCAGCGACACCTTCAACGTGCTCCACGGATCGATCCGCCGGATCTGCATGCTGGCCCGAACGGGTCCGCGGCCACGGCGCGGGGTCACCTGAACGCGGGACTCCCTGCTGTCGCGGGTCTCGGTTCCGGTCGAACGGCTCGCGGTGGCACCGGTCCCTGTCTCGGCCGGGCGTTCCACGCTGGGCTTGCGCGGAGTGGGACGCGGGACGGGGCCGGACAAGTCGGGCAGTTCGCTGGCGTAAGCCTCGGCCGGGCGGCTCTCGTTACGCGTCGGCGGCTCGGGACTGCGGGCCGGCGGGTCAACCTCAGGCGCCTTGGCGGGCGCCGACGGCGCGGCGCTGCCGGAGATGAAGCGGTTAAGCCGAGCGTCGGCGGCCGTGGCCTGCCGCGGTTCGGCACCCGCCTCAGAACTCGACCATTGCGCGTCGGAGGTCGGCCATTGGCCGGAGTGCGACGGCCGCGAACCGCCCCGCTGCCACGGCGGCGAGTCACCGGCATCAGGTAGGCGGCCGGGTCCGGTCGTCGCCCGGTGCGCACCGGTACGTTCTGCCGAACCATCCCCATTGGGGGTGTCGCCCCGACTCGGGGCGCCCGGCTCATTGGGTGAGGTCACGGGAGAACTCCTAACATGTCCCAGCCGCTGAGTGTAACGGCCCTGCGACGATGCGGGCCGCAGCGCCTAGCTGCTCGACGGCTCTTCAGCTTCGCCGACGACTTCCTCGGCGTTTGCTTCGGCGTTGCGCGCGATGGCCAACAACGTGTCGCCGTCACCGAGGTTCATCAGTCGAACGCCCTTGGTTTGGCGTCCGGCCTTGCGGACCTGGCGCGCAGCGGTACGGATCACGCCCCCGCCGGAGGTGATCGCATACAACTCGCTGTCGTCGTCGACGATCAATGCGCCGACCAGCTTGCCGCGCCGACGGTCGAACATGACAGTCAGCACGCCCTTGCCGCCGCGGCCCTGCACCGGATATTCCTCGATCGCCGTCCGCTTGGCGTAACCCCCCGATGTCGCAACCAGAAGGTAGGTGTCCTCGCGAATCACGTTGAGCGACAACAGGTAATCGTCGGCGTTGAATCGCATGCCCTGCACGCCGGAGGTGGCGCGGCCCATCGGCCGCAGCGCCTCGTCGGTGGCCGAGAACCGGATCGACTGGCCGTTGGCCGAGACCAGCAGCAGGTCATCGTCGGCCGAACACAGCACCGCCCCGACCAGTTCGTCGTTGTCGCGCAGATTGATCGCCACGATCCCGCCGGACCGGTTGGAGTCGAAGTCGGTCAGCTTCGTCTTCTTGACCAAACCGTTGCGGGTGGCCAACACCAGATACGGGGCGTCTTCGTAGCCTTGGATCTGGATCACCTGGGCAATGCGCTCCTCTGGCTGGAACGCCAGCAGGTTGGCGACGTGTTGACCACGCGCGGTACGCGAGGCCTCCGGCAGCTCGTAGGCCTTCGCCCGATAAACCCGGCCCTGGGTGGTGAAGAACAGGATCCAGTCGTGGGTCGAGCACACGAAGAAGTGCCGGACGATGTCGTCTTGCTTGAGCCCGGCGCCCTGCACCCCTTTACCGCCGCGCTTCTGGCTGCGGTACAGGTCGGTCTTGGTCCGCTTGGCGTAGCCGGTTTCGGTGATGGTGATGACGACGTCTTCGCGGGCAATCAGATCCTCGTCGTTGACGTCACCGTCGGCGGCGATGATCCGGGTGCGACGGTCATCGCCGTGCTTGTCGACGATCTCGGCCAGTTCGTCACGCACGATGGCGCGTTGACGTTCCGGCTTGGCCAGGATGTCTTCCAGGTCGGCGATCTCGGCCTCGATCTTGGCCAGGTCGTCGACGATGCGCTGGCGCTCCAGGGCGGCCAGGCGCCGCAACTGCATGTCCAGGATGGCCTGGGCCTGGATTTCGTCGATGTCCAGCAACTCGATCAAGCCGTTGCGGGCGATTTCGACGGTTTCCGAGGCGCGGATCAACGCGATTACCTCGTCCAGCGCGTCGAGCGCTTTGACCAAACCGCGCAGAATGTGGGCGCGTTCGTTCGCCTTGCGCAGCCGGTAGGTGGTGCGCCGCACGATGACGTCGAGTTGGTGTTCGACGTACAGGCGGATCATCTGGTCCAGGCGCAGGGTGCGCGGCACCCCGTCGACGATGGACAGCATGTTGGCACCGAAGCTGGTCTGCAGCTGGGTGTGCTTGTAGAGGTTGTTGAGCACCACCTTGGCCACGGCGTCGCGTTTGATCTCGACGACGATGCGCACACCGACCCGGTCACTGCCCTGGTCTTCGACGTTGGAGATTCCGGCGAGCTTGCCGTCTCGGACCTGTTCGGCGATGGAGGTGATGAAGTTGTCGTGGTTGACTTGATAGGGCAGCTCGGTGATGACCAGTGAGGTGCGCCCGCGTGAATCTTCTTCTACCTCAACGACTCCGCGCATGCGGATGGAGCCGCGGCCGGTCTTGTAGGCATCGGCGATGCCCTGGGAGCCGACGATCAGTCCGGCGGTGGGGAAGTCGGGGCCTTTGACGCGATCCATGACCGCGGCCAGGGTGGCCTCTTCGTCGGCTTCGTGGTTTTCCAGGCACCAGAAGACCGCTTCGGCCAACTCGCGCAGGTTGTGCGGCGGGATGTTGGTGGCCATGCCGACCGCGATGCCGCCGGAGCCGTTGGCCAGCAGGTTGGGGAACCGGCTGGGCAGTACGGTCGGCTCTTGCACCCGGCCGTCGTAGTTGGGGATGAAATCGACTGTCTCCTCGTCGATTTCACGCAACATCTCCATCGCGAGGGGCGTCAGCCGCGCCTCGGTGTTGTGGCTGACAAATCCGTTGGTGAGGAACGCATGATCCTCTGTGTCAACCCGCAAACTGTAGACCGGCTGTACGCCGGCGGCGGTCACGGAGGCGACGCGCGCGTAGTAGAAGCGGCCGTCGGTGAGGTCGGTGGCAATTGCGACCGCGTCCGCATCATTGCCGTGGAGGGCGAGAAAGCCTTGAAGGCCGGGTACCTCGTCGACCGTGGGCGTTATGCACGTCCTTATCGGCGTGTCGCATCCATAAGCCACACACTGGGTGCTCATGACGACATAGTCGCCCGGTCGAATCTCCTGGATGAGCTTCCAGAGAAGCGTTGGCACACCACCAAGATTCACCAGGCATAGCAGTGGATGGTTTGCCGTGCCGGTTACTTCATGACCGTCCACCGTCTGAACTCGGAAAGTCGGGTGCTCACCCGAATGGAACAGGCGATCTGCCAGGACGGGCGCACCGTGCCGGTCAAGCACCTTAAGCTCAATCACGGTGTCGCTATTCGGGTTAGCGTCCGGTACTACATCCGCGATACGGATCGAGCGGCCATCAGGAAGTGCCACCAACGCATCACCGGTAACGCAGTACCTCATGGCGGCTGGCGGGTCATTACCCGGGGAACCGAAGTTTCCCTGCCCGTCGACCAGCGGGTAGCGCAGCGACCACGGCTGCGCCATGCGCACCAGGGTGTCGTAGATCGAGGCATCGCCGTGGGGGTGATAGTTACCCATCGTCTCGGCGACCGACCGCGCCGATTTGGCGTGGCTGCGATCCGGCCGGAACCCGGAGTCGTACATGGCATACAGCACCCGCCGGTGCACCGGCTTGAGGCCGTCGCGCACCTCCGGCAGCGCGCGGCCCACGATCACGCTCATCGCATAGTCGATGTAGCTGCGCTGCATCTCCTGCTGGATGTCGACCGGTTCGATCCGGTCGCCGGCCTCGTCGCCGGGTGGCAGCGTGGTGTCAGTCATCTAGTCCTCGTTCTAGGGTTTGAGGTCTGCGGTCGTCAGACGTCAAGGAAGCGAACGTCTTTGGCGTTGCGGGTGATGAAACTGCGGCGCGCGTCGACGTCCTCGCCCATCAGGATGGAGAACAACTCGTCGGCGGCCGCGGCGTCATCCAGGGTGACTTGGCGCAGCACCCGCACCGTCGGATCCATTGTGGTTTCCCACAATTCCTTGGCGTCCATCTCGCCCAGACCCTTGTAGCGCTGAATGCCGTCTTCCTTATTGATCTTCTTGCCGGCCTTGAGCCCGGCCTCCAGCAGGCCGTCGCGCTCCCGGTCGGAATAGGCGAACTCCGGATCGCTGCGCTGCCACTTCAGCTTGTACAGCGGCGGCTGCGCGAGGAACACGTGACCGTGTTCGATGAGCGGCCGCATGAACCGGAACAACAACGTCAGCAGCAGCGTCGAGATGTGCTGGCCGTCCACATCCGCGTCGGCCATCAGCACGATCTTGTGATACCGCAGCTTGGCGATGTCGAATTCGTCGTGGATGCCGGTGCCTAACGCGGTGATGATTGCTTGCACCTCAGTGTTTTTCAACACCCGGTCGATGCGTGCCTTCTCGACGTTGATGATCTTGCCGCGCAGCGGCAGAATCGCCTGGAACATCGAGTCGCGGCCGCTCTTGGCCGAGCCGCCGGCCGAGTCGCCTTCCACCACATACAATTCCGACTTACGCGGGTCGGTCGAGCGGCAGTCGGCGAGCTTGCCGGGCAGCCCACCAAGATCGGTGGCGCTCTTGCGCCGCACCAACTCCCGCGCCTTGCGCGCGGCGATCCGCGCCTGCGCCGAGGACACTGCCTTGTTCACAACGGTTTTCGCGTCGGCCGGGTTGGCCTCGAACCAGTGCGTCAGCTGCTCGTTGCACACCCGCTGCACGAACGACTTGACCTCGGTGTTGCCGAGTTTGGTCTTGGTCTGGCCCTCGAACTGCGGCTCACTGACCTTGACCGAGATGACGGCCGCCAGCCCCTCACGGATGTCGTCACCGGTGAGGTTGGGGTCCTTGTCTTTCAGAAGTTTCTTGTCCTTGGCGTACTTGTTCACCACGGACGTCAGCGCACTGCGGAACCCTTCTTCGTGGGTACCGCCCTCGTGGGTGTTGATGGTGTTGGCGAAGGTGTGCACCGACTCCGAATAACCTGCGTTCCACTGCATGGCGATTTCGACTTCGTGACCCGGTCCCTTGCCGGAGAAGTCGACGATGCTGCTGTGGATCGGGTTCTTGGTCCGGTTGATGTGCTTGACGTAGTCAACCAGGCCGCCGGGGTAGTGGAAGGTGCGGTGCTTCACCTTGTGCGGCGCCGCGGATTCGGCCGCCTTCTCCTCGGCTGACTTGGGCGCCTCGGCCGTGTCGCTGACCACCTCGTCGACGATCTCTTCTTTGCTCACCCGTTCGTCGGTGAGGTTGATCGTCAATCCCTTGTTCAGGAACGCCATTTCCTGCAGTCGCCGCGCCACCGTCTCGAAGTCGTACTCGGTGGTTTCGAAGACGTCCGGGTCGGCCCAGAACCTGATGGTGGTTCCCGTCTTCTTGGTGGCTTCGCCCTGCTTGAGCGTTCCGGGCACGGCCCGGTCGTAGAACTGCGACCACTCGTGGCCGTCGCGGGAGATGTCGACCTCTAACCGACTCGACAGGGCGTTCACCACGGACACGCCGACACCGTGCAAGCCGCCGCTGACGTTGTAGCCGCTGTTCTCCCCGCCGAACTTGCCGCCGGCGTGCAGCTGGGTCATCACCACGTCGACGGTGGGGACGCCGGTGGCGTGCATAGCAACCGGGATCCCGCGGCCGTTGTCGGCGACTTCAACTCCGCCGTCATCGAGCAGCCGCACGTCAACCTGCGTCGCATAGCCGGCCATCGCCTCGTCGACCGAGTTGTCGACCACCTCCCAGATGAGGTGGTGCAAACCACGCTCTCCGGTGGAGCCGATGTACATGCCTGGGCGTTTGCGGACGGCCTCCAGCCCTTCGAGAATGGTGATGGATGCAGCGCCGTATTCCTCTTGGGCCTTCTTCTTCTGGGCAGCCACGTCCGAGTGCTCTCCTTGGGGTTTGAGTGCGAGCGGTCACCTGACCGCAGCGGTCGCACTCCACCATCCTACCGTGATTGGCCGTCCGCACCGATTTTCTGGCCGCGTTTCTGCCCATCTGGTCGCGCCGTGCGCTCGATATCTTCGCCAGGGGCGCGTCCTGACGTTGGAGATGCGGGTCCGTTTCGTTCTAGCGGCTCTGAGCCGTTGCGCTTCGGGCCCTCTCCGCCCCTGTTGGAGACGTTATCCGTAGGTGTCGCGCGGGCCACGGCCGGAGATATGCCGCGGCCCTTTACGCCACGACGGCCGCACCGGCCCGGTGATCTTCAGCGATGTCACGACGCCGTTGCCGACCGCGGCGGCGATCTTGGCCAGCAGTTGGGCTTGCATGATCCGCAACTGGGTGGCCCACGCCGTCGATTCAGCCGTCACACTGAGCACACCGTCGGTCAACGCGGTGGGAGTCGCATGGTCGGCGATCTGCTGACCCACCACCGCTGGCCACTGGCCGAGCACCGTGCCTTCGGCGACGTGGGTGGACCAGCCGCGCTTTTTTGCTAGGTCGCGCGCAACGCTGCCCAGCGGCTGAGGGTCGCGCAGATCCGGACCCGGACCCGACCAG
>NZ_LZLE01000141.1 GCF_001673155.1 Mycobacterium sp. 1423905.2
GGGGCGACCGACGCCGAGACGTTGAGCCGCCGCACATCGACGCCGTGGGCCTCGGCCAGCCGAACGAACTCGAAGGCGACCCAACCGCCCATACTGTGCCCGAAGGTGACGATGGGAACCCCGCGGTTGTGTGCGGAGTGGACGAATTCGGCGAATGCACCTTCGGCGATTTCGGGGAGGGTGGCCAGCGGCGCCTCGGCAGCCCGGTCTTGGCGCCCCGGATACTGGAAGACGATGACGCTGAAATTCCGGCTCAGTGCCTTCGAGAAGGCTCGGTAGGCCGAGGCGCCCGAGCCGGCGTGCGGGAAGACCAGCAGCGGCGGCAGGTCGGGCGAGTCCGGTTTGTGGAATTGCCTGATCCACCCCAGTGTGCGCGGCATGCACTCCTACCTTTCCCGGCCGAGAACTTAGCGTAGGCTAACATAATCGACGTTGCCGGATTCCATCCCGCACGGCCCCTGGCGCATCTTCAGCAGGAGCCGCTTGTCCGGTTCTTCGAGGCCGATGTTCCGAAATTCCCGGCTTGGTGGAAGGCCCTGCCGACCGCTCGGTTGCCGAGGTCGGGTTCGGCGACCACCCGACTGGCGCGCGGTCGGCTCCGCCGGGTTGACAGCAGCCGCAAGAGCCAAGCAAGTTAGCGAAGGCTAACATAATCCGCTGAACTCGCTTTGTGCCTCGGCGAGTGGTGTGGCAACGGCTCAGGGGACGCAGAGGAGACAGAGGGGACACGTATGCGCGTCGTGACGTTCGGCTTCCAGACCTGGGGGTGCAAAACCCTTCAGTCGGTGCTCGACCTGGGTCACGACGTCGTGCTTGCGGTCACGCATCCGGCAAGCGAGCACTCGTACAAGGCGATCTGGTCGGACTCGGTCGAGGACCTCGCGCGCAGCCGGGGCATCCCGCTGCACATCACCGAGCGGGTCGACGCCGAGACCATCGACGTGGTCAAGCGCGTCGAACCCGACGTCATCGTCGTCAACAGCTGGTACAGCTGGATGCCGCCGGAGCTTTACGATCTGCCGCCGCACGGAACGCTGAACCTGCATGACTCCCTGCTGCCCAAGTTCACCGGGTTCTCTCCGGTGTTGTGGGCGTTGATCAGCGGTGAGACCGAATTCGGGCTGACCGTGCACCGGATGGATGACGGGTTGGACACCGGAGACATTTTGATTCAACGTTCGTTGCCGATCGGCCCCACCGACACGGGTACCGACCTGGTGCTGCGTGGTATGGACTTGATTCCGGGTGCCGTGCGAGATGCGTTGAGCGCGTTGGAGTCCGGCACCGCGGTATGGCGGCCGCAGAACAAGGCGGACCGGACCTACTTCCACAAGCGCTCGGAGCGGGACAGCCTGATCGACTGGAACTGGCCGGCCGAAGATCTCGAGAGGTTCGTGCGCGCCCTCTCCGACCCGTATCCGCGCGCATTCGCCTTCTACCGGGGTGAACGCGTCGAGGTGCTTGCTGCGCGAGTGTCGGAGGCCCGCTATGGCGGCACGCCCGGCCGGGTGATCGTGCAAGAGGGCGGTGGGGCGGTGGTATGCGGCCCCAACACCTATCGAGGCGGCAACCGTGGATTGGTGATCACGCGGGTGCGCACGGGGACGGGGGCGGAGTGTGATGGGGCTGAATTCTTCGTGCGCGGCGGCTACCTGACCAGCCAGAGCTGATTCCGACGTATGTAGGAGTGGAGTGAGTGATGGCAGACGATGCCAAGACGTTGCAGGAACGTCGTCGGGAGCTGTTGCGGCGCCGGATCGCCGAAAGCGGTCTGGCGGCTAGCCATTCCGCGGATAAGCCGACTGTGCGGGCTGGCGAGCGTTATCCGTTGTCGACCGGTCAGCGGCGAATGTGGTTCTTGCAGACGATGGACCCCACGGACTCGACCCTGAACATCTGCGTCGCCTACCGACTGACCGGCGCCGTCGACGAGGCGCGGCTGCGGGCGGCGGTGCATCATGTGGTCTCGCGGCACGCCATTTTGCGGACCAATTATGGGGTGGACAGCGAAGGCGAGCCCTACCAGATCTTCGCCGACGACGTCGAGCCCGCGTGGCAGCAAGTCGATGTGGCGGCGCTGGCCGCCGACGAGCGCGACCGCCGAATCGAGGCGTTGGCTCGCGCCGAATTCGGCCGGCCATTCAACTTGGTCAACGATCTGCCGCTGCGCATCACGCTGATTCGTTCCGCTTCAGACGAATTCGTGCTGTTGCTCGTCGCGCATCACATCTGCTGGGACGACGACTCCTGGGCCGTCTTCTTTAACGACCTGAGTGCGGCATACAACGGTCGCCAACTCAGCCCGGACGTACCCCAATTCGTAGCGGTCGAAGTACTCGAGACCGCTACCGAACCGACCATGGGCGACGTCGGCTATTGGGCGGACAGGTTGCGACCCTCGCCCGAGCCGTTGCAGCTGCCCGGTGTGGCTGCCGCACATCCGTCCCGGCAGGCCGAACGTCGCACTCGAGCGCTGCCGGCCGAACTGTACGGCCGCATCGAAGAATTCGCCCGCGAGCACGCTGCTACGCCGTTCATGGTGTTGCTGGCCGCATTCGGTGTGCTGGTGCGCCGCTATACCGGCGCGTCCGACTTCCTGGTGTCTGTGCCCGTCACCGACCGTCGCGCGGCCGCCGACGGCGCCATCGGCTATTTCGGCAACACGTTGCTGTTGCGGCTCATTGCCCGGTCACCTGACACGTTTGCCTCGTTCGTCGGTTCGGTTCGCGACACCTGTCTCGACGGCTTCGCCCACCAATCCGTCGGAATCGATCGCGTGGTGCGCGAAGTCAATCCCGAGCGGATGGGGCACGACGGGATGGACCAGCTTGTTCGTCTCGGTTTCAGCATGCGCAGGAGCGTCATGGGATTGGCGCTGGATGGCGTCGCGGTGCAGCAACTGGAATTGGGCGCGGTAACCGCCCACCTGCCGCTTGCGCTGGCAGCGCTTCTGGAACCCGAAGGTGTCTTGGCCGAATTCGAGTATCAGACCGATGTTTTGAACACCGCGCTGGTCGACCAGATGCTCACTCACTACGTGCAGTTGCTGGACAATGCGCTCACAGCACCCGACCACCGCCTGGCCAGTCTGGACATCCTCGGTGCGGGGGAACGCGACGACGTGCTGGCGCAGTCACATGGCGAACTCGCCGTACCTGTGACCACCACGCTGGTGGCCATGCTGGAGGCCACCGCGGCCGCCACACCAGATGCCGTGGCACTGGTGTCCGACGAAGCCGAATTGAGTTACGACGCGCTGCACCGTCGGGCAAATCGGCTGGCGCGCTGGTTCACTGCGCAAGGCTTCGGCACCGAAGACATCATCGGACTGCGCATGACGACCTCGATCGAGTTTCTTGTCGCGATGCTCGCCGTCCTCAAAGCCGGTGCGGCCTACCTGCCGATCGACCCGGCCTACCCCGACGAGCGCATCGAGTATCTGGTCAGCGACGCCCGCCCCCGCACGGTCATGAGCCGCTCTGATTTCGACACCGCAGAGCGCCACGCCGCGCAGCTGCCCGACGATGCCCTGACCGAAGCCGAGCGGCTGCGTCCGCTGCGTAGCGAGAACCTTGCCTACGTGATCTACACGTCGGGTTCCACCGGTCGACCGAAGGGCGTGGCGGTGTCACACCGCGCCATCGCCGATCACGTCGACAGCTTCATCGCCGAGTGGAGTATGACGGCCGAGGACCGGTTGCTGCAGTCGTCGTCGGTGAGCTTCGATGCCTCGCTGCTGGACATCTTCGTCACCCTGTGCCTCGGCGCCCGGCTGGTTGTCCCGAAACCCGATGCGTTCAGCGACATCTCCTACGTCGCCGATCTGATCAGCCGGCACGGCGTCACGGTGCTGCACATGGTGCCCTCCATGCTGAGCACTCTGCTGCTGTTGCCTCAGGTCAAAGAGTGGCGCCAGTTGCGGCACGTGCCGGTAGGCGGGGAGGCACTGCGTGGCGAGGTGGCCGACCAGTTCGGCACCTACTTCGATGCGCAACTGCGCAATCACTATGGGCCCACCGAGGCGGTGGTCTGCTCGACGCACATGCAGGTCGAGGGCAAGCACGGCGCACGCGTCGTTCCCATCGGGCGGCCCAACCGCAACGTCTACGCCTACGTGTTGGACGAGGAATTGCAACCGGTGCCTGCCGAGGTGATCGGCGAGTTGTATTTGGGCGGCGTTCAGTTGGCGCGCGGCTATCTGGGACGTCCGGGGTTGACCGCCGAGCGATTTGTGGCCGACCCCTTCAACCCGGGTATGCGGCTGTATCGCACAGGAGATTTGGTGCGTCGCAACATCGCTGGGGAGCTGGAGTTCGTCGGACGCGCTGACGAACAAGTCAAGGTGCGCGGGTTCCGCATCGAGCTCGGCGAGGTGGAGGCCGTCATTGCGACGCATCCCGCGGTGCGGCATTGCCTGGTGGTCACCGAAGACACCGAAGCAGGACCCATGCTGGCGGCGTACCTGGTACCGGTGACCGGTGAGGACAACCTCAGCGCAGCCGCGCCGATAGACCTGGCTCAGATCCGAGCCCACACCGCGTCGTTGCTCCCGGATTACATGGTGCCCAGCGCATTCGCGGTCATCCCGGATATCCCGCTGACGGTGAGCGGCAAGCTCGACAAGCGGGCGCTGCCCGAACCGACTCCCATCGGCGTACGCAGCTACCGCGATCCGGCAACAGCGACCGAGCGGCGGATGTGCGCCATCTTCGCGCGGCTGTTCGGCTGGGAACGGGTCGGCGCCGAGGATTCCTTCTTCGGCCTGGGCGGCCATTCCTTGCTGGCGGCGCGGTTGATCGCCCAGATCCGCGCCGAGTTCGGCGTGGAGCTGACCGTTCGCGCGGTGTTCGACACCCCCACCCCGGCCGGGTTGGCTGCGCGGGTGCTGGAACACCAGCCGACCGGCTCAACGGCTGCCGAAGATTCGGCTCGCCCGGAACTGGTCGGCGGAGTGCGTCCCGCACGGCCTCCGCTGTCTTACTCGCAATTCGCCATGTGGTTCCAGTACCGGATGCGCGGCGCCAACGACGTTTTCAATATGGCGCTCGGACTGCGTTTCAGCGGTCCGCTCGACATCGAGGCGCTGGCCCTCGCGCTCAACGACGTAGTCGCCCGGCACGAAGCGCTCCGGACCAACATCGCCGAACACGACAGTGTTCCGTACCAGCTCGTGCATCCGGCGCGTGAGGTGGAGCTGCCCGTTCTGCAAGTCCCGGCCGAACGGCTCGACGAGACTGTGGCCGAGTTGCGCCGATATGTTTTTATGCTGGAAACCGATTCGCTGATTCGGCCCACCCTCGTGGCGCTGGGCCCCGACTCGCACGTGTTGTTGTTACTGGTGCACCACATCGTGACCGACCATGCTTCGCTGGGTGTGCTGTTCGACGATATTCTCGCCGCCTACGGTGCCCGCTTGGCCGGAAAGCCGCCCCAGTGGCCGGTGCTGCCTTTGCAGTTCGCCGATTTCGCGGTGTGGCAGCAGCAGGCATTCGACGCGAGCAACGAGTGGGGAGAAGCCGAACTGGCGCATTGGCGCGCCACCTTGTCCAAGATGCCGTATGAGATTCCGCTCGTGGCCGACCATATCCGTCCGCCAGTTCTGGGCCGGCGCGGCCAAGTGGTCAACTTCACGGTGTCGGCGCAGCGTCGGGCAGCGCTGACCCAACTGGCCGAGCAAACCGGCGCAACCGAATTCATGGTTTACCAAGCGGCACTTGCTGTTCTGTTGCACAAGCTCGGCGGCGGCACCGACATCCCGATCGGCAGCCCCGTGGCAGCCCGAGTCGACCTGACCACCACAAACGTGACCGGGCCGTGCGCCAACGTGGTCGTGCTGCGCAACGATCTGTCCGGTGATCCCAGCCTGCGTGCCGCGGTCGCCACCAGCCGCGACGTGGTCCTAAATGCGCTGGCGCATCAGGAGCTTCCGATTGAACGCGTCGTCGAGGCGCTCAACCCACCGCGGTCGCCGTCGCGAAATCACCCGCTGTTCCAAACGTCGATCCACTTCCGGGGCGAGGACTGGGCGCTGATGCCGCGCGATGTCACCGGATCCGGTGAAACGACAGTGGTGCCGCTGCCGATGGACTTCGAGATTTCCCTGCTCGACCTCAACGTCGGGTTGAATGTCACCCCGGACGCCGAACTGGACGTGCGAATCGTCGCCAACGCAGATCTGTATGAACCGGAGACGGTCGAACTGATCGGACAGGCCTTCGACGCGGCGCTCGATGCGTTCGCGACCACCCCCGAAAGTCGGTTGTCCGCAGTGCAATTGTTGCCTTTTGAGGTCATGGAGACGTTGCGCGCGCCGGCCACTCCGGCGGGCGCGGGACACGCCGCTCCGGTGGTCGGGGGTTCGGAGGAAACCGAGCAGGCGCTCATCGCCTTGCTGGAGGAGTTACTCGACATCACCGACGTGGATCGAGAAGACAACTTCTTCGCCCTCGGCGGAGACAGCATCATCTCGGTGCAATGGTCGGCGCGGGCGGCCGCACAGGGACTGGCGCTCACCCCGGCCATGGTGTTCGAACACCTGACCATCGCCGAGTTGGCCGCGGCGGTCGACGCCGCCACGGAAGCTGCATTGCAACAGGGCGATTCGGAGCCCACACCGCAAGCCGAGCCGATGAGCGCATCGGGCTTGGACGCCGATGCGCTCGCCGCGCTGACCGCGTCCTGGGAGCAACAGTCGTGAGGCGCGCGTGACCACGGCGGCGCCGAAGATCGAAGACGTCCTCGCGCTGAGCCCGTTACAGCAGGGATTGTTCGCGCTATACCGGCTGGCCGAAGACAGCATCGACCTTTACACCATGCAGTTGAGGGTCGACCTCGACGGACCCGTCGATGTCGACCTGCTGCGTCGCAGCGCCGGGGCGATGCTGGACCGGCACCCGAACCTCCGCGCCTCCTTCTGGGACCGCGACGTCCCCAAGCCGGTGCAGATCGTGCCCGACCGCGCCGAACTGCCCTGGACCGAACGAACAGCGGCGCCAGCCGAATTCGACGCGATCGCCCGCTCCGAGCGGCGCCGCCCCTTCGATCTGAGCCGAGGCCCGGCGCTGCGGGTGGTGCTGCTCAACGTGCCCGGCGAAACCCGACGCCGGTTGATCTTCACCGCACACCACATCCTGATGGATGGCTGGGCGCTCGCCATCTTCTTCACCGAAATGCTCGCGGTCTACCAAGCCGGCGGATCAACCGAGGGACTGCCGGAGCCGCGCCCCTACCGGGACTACATCGCATGGCTAGCCCAACAGGACACCGCGACGGCGATCAGCACGTGGACCGAGTATCTGAACAGTGTGTCCGGACCGCTGATGGTCGGCGACGGCACCGCGCCGAACGCGGTGCCCGAAAAAGCCGATCTATTGCTGCCTGCGGCCGAGACTACGCGTCTGCGAAACTGGGCCGGTCGCAACGGATTGACGCTCAACACCGCGGTGCTTTTCGCGTGGGCGGTGGTGTTGAGCCGACTCACCGACCGGCGTGACGTCGTCTTCGGCACCGTCGTCTCCGGCCGTCCTGAGCATCTGACCGGGGTGGAGAGCATGGTCGGGTTGTTCATCAACACCGTGCCGGTCGTGCACCAGGTCAGCGACACCACCTCGGTGGTCGAGCAATGCGTGCGGCTGCAAAAAGAGTCGTCGGCGATGCGCGACATCGGCTACCTGAGCCTTTCGGAGTTGCAGCGCGCGCACGGTCGCGGCGCGATGTTCGACACCCTGTTCGTGTTCGAGAACGCCCCTATCGAAGACGCGATCCGCACCGTCACCACCGCCGACGGCGCCCAGTTCTGTCCGGTCGAGATGGAAAGCCTGACGCATTACCCACTGACGGTGGTCTCCCATATGAGCGACGACGCACTCGTCGTGGTGGTGGAGGCCATCCGCGAAACACTTCCGCATCTGCCCGCGGCGCAGATCTGCCAACGGCTGGTTGGCGTACTGCGGCAACTGCCCGACATCGGCGACGAAACTGCCGATGCTCTGGACGTTCTCACCGCGGCAGAGCGAGCCGAGGTTGCCCAGCTCGCCACTCTCGCCGACCCGGCGCCAACTGAGACGATCTGGCAGCGTTTCGAGCGGCAGGTTAGAGCCAGCCCGGACGCCGCCGCGCTGACCGCCAGCAACGGCGAGCGCTACAGCTATGCCGAATTGCGTGACGCGGCGAGTCGTTTAGCGGATGAGCTCAGCGCGCACGGAGTGGGCCCGGAATCGGTCGTTGCGCTCGTGCTGCCGCGCTCGACGCAGTCCGTCGTCGCCATCCTGGCTGTGCTTGCCGCCGGCGGCGCCTACCTGCCCGTAGACGTCACGCTGCCCGAGGCGCGCGTCGGATCGATTCTGCGGCAAGCTGCCCCGGCGCTCGCGATCACCGAAACGGCATGCGCACACCTGGTCGGCATGAGTGGTCGCGCTCTGGTCGTCGACGATGAGGCGGTAGCCCAACGCATCGCGCGTCGATCCACGGTGGCTCCGACCGTGCACCGGCATGCCGAGCAGGCCGCATACGTCATCTTCACTTCCGGGTCGACCGGTGAACCTAAGGGCGTCATCGACTCCAACGCCGCGGTGTTGAGTTATTTCGCCGACCACCGCGACCGCGTGTACCGGCCGGCCGTGGCGCGGCTGAACCGCCCGTTGCGCATCGCGCACGCGTGGTCGTTCAGCTTCGACGCGTCCTGGCAGCCCATGGTCGGCCTGCTCGACGGTCACACCGTTCATCTTTTCGACGCCGAAGAGATGCGCGATGCCGACCGTCTGGTCAAGGGAATGGCCGCGTTCGGGATCGACATGATCGACACCACCCCCTCGATGCTTGTGCAGCTCAAAGCGGCCGGTCTGCTCGACCACGACCTGGCGGTGCTGGCTCTCGGCGGTGAAGCCATCAACAGCGTGCTGTGGGAGCGGCTACGGGCGTTGTCCTCGACCGCGGTCTACAACTGCTACGGACCCACCGAGATGACGGTTGAGGCGATGGTGGCGCCGGTCCAGAGCTATCCCGCTCCGACGATCGGCACCGTCAACGCCGGAACCTTTGGCTACGTTCTGGATTCAGCGCTGCGGATGGTGCCCACCGGTGTGGTCGGGGAGCTGTACCTGTCCGGCGGACAGCTGGCCCGCGGCTATGTCGGGCAACCGGGCATGACCGCTGCCCGTTTCGTCGCCGACCCGTTCCGACCTGGCCGCCGCATGTACCGCACCGGGGACCTGGTGCGCCGGCTCTCGCATGGCGGTTACGCGTACCTGGGGAGGGGTGACACCCAGGTCAAGATCCGCGGCTACCGGGTCGAGATAGGGGAGATCGAGGCTGCGCTGCGTGCCCAGGCTGACGTTCACGACGCCGCCGTCGTCGTGTTGCGACGGGACGACACCACGACCCTCGTCGGATTCGTTGTGTGGCGGGCCGATCACGGTGACCCGGCTCGACTGCGCGGCGCGCTCGGTGATCGGCTGCCGTCATACATGGTTCCCGCGCGGATCGTGACCCTGCCCTCGCTGCCGATCAACGCCAACGGCAAACTCGATGGCCACGCTTTGGAGCGCCTGGCCGAAGAGGCGCTGTCAGCCGTCACCGGTGGCCAACCGGTGTCGGCGTCAACCGACACCGAACGCGTGCTGTGTGACCTCTTCGCCGAACAGTTCAACGGAGCGGTGCCACACCTCGACGACGACTTCTTCGCTTTCGGATTGGACAGCATCGTCGCGATCTCGCTGGTGCACAAGGCCCGTCGGCGCGGACTCACCGTGAGTCCCCGAATGGTGTTCGCCGCACCCAGCATTCGAGAGCTGGCACTGCTGATCGACTCGGCCGTCGGAACGCATACGGCTATCGAACGCGCCGAATACGGCGAGGTGCTGCCGCTGCCCATGGTGTCCTGGCTCTACGAGCACGGCGACTTCCGGCGGTTCACCCACACCGTGCTGTTACGGCTGCCATCCGGGATCGACCGTGCCTCCATCGAGTCGATGATTCAGCTGCTTCTCGACGGCCACGACACGTTGCGATCCGTGCTAATCGATACCACTGCCGGACCGCGCTTAGTCACCCGCGAGCCCGGCGTCGTGAACGCGGCAGACCTGTTGACCCGGGTGGACCTGGCCACGCCGGACAACGACGAGCTGATCGCTGCAATCGGGTCTTCGGCGCGAACGGTCATGGATGAGATGGACCCTTATGCCGGTGCGATGATGCGCGCGGTCTGGTTCACCGGCGCCGGCCCCGGCGCCGAGCCGGGTGATGTGCTGCTGCTCACCGCGCATCACTTGACCGTGGACGTCGTGTCATGGCACATCATGCTGGGGGATATCACCGAAGCCTGGCGTTGCGTGCAGGCCGGTGTGACGCCGAAGATGTTGCCGGAGTTCACCTCTTACCGAAGCTGGTGTGAACTGATGTGGCAGCGGGCGGCCACACCAGAGGTCCACGCACAACGCGATTACTGGATGTCTCAGGTCTGTCCGCCGGACTCGGCGCTGGGCGCCCGTCACCCCGACCCGAGCCGAGACACCTGGTCCACGTTGCACGTCACTCAGGTGGTTTCGCCGGTCGACGTGACAACCTCCCTGCTGGCCAGCCTCACCAAGGAGGAAGGCGTTCGCGAATCACTGCTGGCCGCAACGACGATCGCGATGGCGAGTTGGCGAGGTGTGCGGGGCGAGGACCCGGCGGCGGGCACGCTCGTCGCGCTGGAAGGCCATGGGCGCGCCGATGCGGTCCTGGACACCGATACCACCAACACAGTGGGCTGGTTCACCAGTGCCTATCCGGCGCGGTTCGGGGTGGGTACCGCCGCGGTCGATGTGGAGCAGGCCGAACGCAACCCCAGCGCGGCCCACGCCTTGGTCGATTCCGTGGTCACGCAGCTGCGCGAAGTCCCGAACGAGGGCCTGGACTACGGACTGTTGCATTACGTCGAGCGCCTCCCCGAATTGCAGGCGGCCAACGAACCACAGATCCAGTTCAGTTATCTGGGCCGGCTGGACCTGGGCGCGGCTACCGACCAACCGTGGTCGTTACTCGGCGGCCCGTATCTGGAAGCACTGCCGAACGCGCCCGAACCGGACCTCCCACTGCGGTTCGCCCTGAACATCAGCGCCTTCGTCGCCAGCACGCCGCAAGGCACCCAGCTGATCAGCAACTGGCGCTGGAGCGAAGCGCTGTTCACCCCGACCGACATCGACCGCCTGACCCGGTTGTGGCAGCGCGCCATCGCCGCCGTCGCCGCCGGACTCGACGGACACCTGGCCTAGAAAGGACCGCAATGGAGCCGCTCGGCGAGGAGTGGATAAGCAGGGACGAGATCCGGGCCACCATCGCGGCCCAACTCGGTTGCCCCGCCGACGACGTCGCCGACCACGACGACCTGATCCAGTTGGGACTCAATTCGATTCGCATCATGGCGCTGGCCGGGGGATGGCGCAAGCGCGGAGCCGACATTACTTTCGCCCAACTCGCCGCCGCTCCGACGGTCGACTCGTGGTACGGATTGCTCGGCGCCGACACTGGTCAGTCGGCGCCGCAGTCGCCGGCCCAGGCACCGGCCGAGCCGGTGGCCGACGAGGAGCCATTCCCGTTGGCCACCATGCAACACGCGTACTGGATAGGACGGTCCGACGAACAGCAGCTCGGCGGCGTCGCCGCCCACCTGTACGTGGAGTTCGACTGCGCCGCAATCGATCCCGTTCGCCTAGAGCGCGCAGTGGCAGACCTGGTGGCGGCACACCCGATGTTGCGAACCCGATTCCTGCCGGATGGAACGCAACAAACCATGCCGACCCCGGGTAAACCGGTGTACTCGGTGGTGGACCTGCGGGGCGAAACTGCGGACCGCGCGAAAACCGCTCTCAACGAATTGCGGTACCGGAAAACCCACCAACGCTTGGCCATCGAAGACGCGCAGGTCATCGACGTCACCTTGACGCTGTGCGACGACAACCGCAGCCGGCTGCACCTGGACGTCGACATGCTGGCCGGCGATGCCATGAGCTACCGGGTACTGGTCTCGGATCTGGCTGACTTGTACCGAGGTGGCACAATCGCGCCGCCCGGATACACCTACCGGCGTTACCGCACCGAACGGCGCAGCGACGGCGCGGCGCGGGAGCGAGACCGGCAGTGGTGGCACCAGCGGCTACCTCAGCTACCCGGAGCACCCGAATTGCCCACCGTCGCGGTCGGCGAACGGCGCGCCCCCCACCGCACCGTCCGCTACGACCACTGGCTGCCCCCGCACGCCAAGGACAAGCTCATAGCCGGCGCGCACGCCCGTGGTGTCACACCGGCGATGGCGTTGGCGGCCGTCTTCGCCGACACCATCGGAGGGTGGTCCGCCGATACCAAGTTCTTGCTGAACGTGCCGCTCTTTCAACGCGACTCGGTGCACCCGGACATCGATCGGCTCATCGGCGACTTCACCTCCTCGATCATGCTGGAGGTCGATGTCACCGAGCGCATGTCGGTCACCGAGCGATCGCGCGCTGTGCAGCGCAGCATGTACGAAAGCGGTTCGCATTCGGCCCATTCGGGCCTCGAGGTGTTGCGTGATCTCGGCAGGCATCGAGGCGAACCGGTTTTGGCGCCGGTCGTGTTCACCAGCGCCTTGGACCTAGGTGAGCTCTTCGCCGAGACGGTCGTCGAAACCTTCGGTGAGCCCGTGTGGATCATCTCGCAAGGACCTCAAGTGTTGCTGGACGCTCAGGTCACCGAGTTGCGGGGCGGACTGCTGCTCAACTGGGACGTGCGTGAATCGGCGTTCCCGCATGGCTTGATCGATGCCATGTTCGCCCGGTTCACCGATGCGGTGGCCCGCCTCGCCGACGGTGACGCGGGCTGGGATGCCGACGCGACGGTGTGCTTGCCGAGCGATCAAGCGACGGTACGCGCCGCGATCAACGCCACCGACGGCCCGGTCAGCGAACGATGCCTGCACCAAGGGTTTTTCGACCATGCCGCGGCCACCCCGGAGGCACCCGCAGTGGTATGGGGTGTCGATGACGATGCCGGCGCCTGGACCTACCGGGAGCTCGCCGAGCATGCGCTGGCAGTAGCCGGGGCGCTGCGTGCCTACGGGGTCGGTTCCGGAGACGCGGTCGCCGTCCAGCTTCCCAAGGGTCGCACTCAAATTCCGGCGGTGCTCGGGGTGCTCGCCGCTGGCGGGACCTACGTCCCGATCGGCTTCGACCAGCCAGATGCGCGCCGCGCCAAGATTCTTCAGACCGCCGACGTGGTGGCGGCACTGACGGTAGACGGCGCGGACATGGGTACGTCGATTCCCTGCGTTTCCATTGACGCGGCCATGGCGTATCGAGAACCCCTGCAAGACCCGGTGATACCGTCGACCGATCAGATCGCATACGTGATTTTCACGTCCGGTTCCACCGGAGTGCCCAAGGGTGTCGATGTTCCGCACAGCGCGGCGATGAACACCATTGACGCGGTGAACGACTGGTTCGACGTGAGCGGCAAAGACCGAGTGCTGGCGCTGTCTGCCCTGGAATTCGACGCGTCGGTGTACGACATCTTCGGCATGTTCTCGGCGGGCGGCTCGCTGGTCGCGGTCGATTCCGAGGAGAAGGCCGCCGCTACCACGTGGGTGGATTTGCTGCGCCAACATCGGGTTTCGATCCTCAACTGCGTCCCGAGCATGTTGGACATGATTCTGGAGCTCGGCGGCAACCGGCTCGGTGATTCGTTGCGCGCCGTCACTTTAGGTGGTGACTGGGTGGGTGCCGACTTGGCCCGCCGACTGGCCCGGCAGGTACCGGGATGCCGATTCTCCGGGCTGGGCGGCGCGACGGAGACGGCCATCCACAACACCATCTGTGAGGTGGTCGGCGAACCACCAGCGCACTGGGCGACGGTGCCGTTCGGTGTGCCATTGCGCAACGTGCGGTGTCGGGTGGTGTCACCGTCCGGCCGGGACTGCCTGGACTGGGTCCCCGGGGAGTTCTGGGTGGGCGGTGCGAACGTGGCGGCGGGCTACCGCAACGACCCGGTCCGCACTGCGGAGCGTTTCTTCGAGCACGACGGCATCCGCTGGTACAAGACCGGTGATCTGGCCAGGTACTGGCCCGATGGCACCATCGAATTCCTCGGCCGGGCTGATCACCAAGTGCAGATTCGTGGCTACCGGGTAGAACTGGGCGAGGTGGAGAGCGCGCTGCGCACCGTGCCCGGAGTGCGCCACGTCGTCGCCGCAGTCGTCGACGCCGCCGCCGCGCCCAAGCTGGTTGCCGCTGTCGCTGGTGATCCGGGGGAGATCGGCGATATCACAACAGCGGTCGCGAAGTTGTTGCCCGGCTACATGGTTCCCACCCGCGTGGTGTTCTTCGAGCGAATCCCGTTGACGGCCAACGGCAAACTCGATCGACGAGCGGTCGTCGCGCTGCTGGAACCCGAAGCTGCCGAGTTGCAAGACGGCGGTCCGCGCAGCGATGTAGAGGCCGCGATCACCGAGATCGTCGCGGAGGTGCTGGGCAAAGAGTCGCTCGGCGTGCACGAGGATTTCTTTGCGTTAGGCGGTGATTCGGTGCTGGCCACCACCGTCATCGCGCGCGTGCGCGATTGGCTGGAAGTCGATCACGCGGTGGTCGCTGACCTGTTTGCAGCCCGCACCGTGGCCGGCTTCGCCGCACGTCTGGAGAACCGCGAGGCCGCCCGCGGCACGCCGGAACGGTTGGCGCTGATCGCGCGTCACTACCTGGATGTGGCAGCATTGACCGACGAAGAGGTGCTCGCCGAAGGCTAGAGCGGATCACAACTCTCACACAGCGTGGCCATAGCTTCGGGTGCGAACTTCATAGGGATCCGCCTGTAACGTGGCCAGCCAAGCGAACGAAACACCAGTAACAAGCTGCACAACCGCAACACGGACTTGCCCGTGTCATCGAAGGGGGAAACGCCTCATGAACACCATCAAATCACTGGCCGCGGGCGTGGCCGCGGTAGCCGCTATCGGAGCCGCCGCTGCCGGTGTGGCCTACGGCGCGTCCACGGGACCCATCACCTACCAGGTTCAGCCGGTCGTTTTCGGTGCACCGCTGCCGCAAGACCCAGCGCCGGTACCGGCCCCGGCTACCAACCTGCCGACCGCCGGACAGCTGACCGGGCTGCTGAACAGCTTGGCTGACCCCAACGTGTCATTCACCAACAAGAGCAACCTCGTCGAGGGCGGCATCGGAGGAACCGAGGCGCATCTCGCTGATCACGAGCTCAAGAAGGCCGCCAAGAACGGTGACCTGCCGTTGGCGTTCACCGTGTCGAACATCCAGCCCGGTGCGGCCGGCGCCGCCACCGCCGACGTCGCGGTGTCGGGACCCAAGCTGGCCACCCCAGTCACCCAGAACGTCACCTTCGTCAATCAGGGCGGCTGGGTGCTGTCGCGCAACTCGGCGATGGCGCTGCTGCAAGCCGCCGGTCACTGACCGTCACTCGCCTAGGGAGGCAAGGTCGAGCCTGGCGATTCGTGACTGATCGGCCAGCACGTCGATCGCGGCGATCCGATTCCCACGCACGACGAAACCCATGACCGCCGAGGGCTGGCCGGCGACGAGGATCACCGCACCCGCGGCGCCGTTCACGTAGGCGGGGCACACTTGCCGGTCCGGGCCCGCATAACTGCGCGCCAACCTGGCCACGGCCGCCGCGCCCTGGGCGTGGAAGACTGCGGCGCCGGATCCGAAGTCGCCGCGCAGCACCACCTCGGGGTGCAGCACCGCCACCAACCGGTCGAAGTCACCGCTGCGGCCGGCCGCGAAGAAGGCGTCGACCGCCTCCCGTTGCGCCACCAGGTCGCCGTCGGGCTGAGGGTCGGCTTGCTGGATTCGGCGGCGGGCGCGGCTGGCCAGCTTGCGCGCGGCTTCCGGAGACCGGTCGACAATCGGTGCGATCTGCTCGAACGGCACGGCGAACGCGTCGTGCAACACGAACGCCAGCCGCTCGGCGGGCGACAGCGTGTCCAGCACGACGAACAAAGCCAGGCCTACCGCGTCGGCCAGCATCGCCCGGTGTTCGGGGTCGAATTCGCCTTCGCTGTCCACCAACGGATCGGGGATCCGCGCGACCAGTTCTTCGTTTTCCCGACAACGCCGGTCGCGCAGCATGTTCAGGCAGATGCGCGCCACCACCGTGGTCAGCCACGCATCCAAGTTGGCGATGCCGTCGCACTCGGCCCGGCTCAGGCGCAGCCACGCCTCCTGAACCGCGTCTTCGGCGTCGTCAACCGAACCCAACATGCGGTAGGCCACCGCCTTCAACTGAGGCCGGCACGCCGCGAAGCGTGCCATCATTGTGGGGTCGGTGGTCATGCGTGGTGCGCATCGGGCAGCGCGCACACCGCGCCGGCTGACAAGCCCGAGGAACCGATGCCGAGCGCGAGGTTGAACCGGGCCCGCAGGTTTCCCAGCGTGATGATGTGGGTCAGCCCGACCAATTGCGGGGTGTCGAAGTGGGCCCGCAACGCGTCGAAAAGCTCGTCGCTGACCTCGACCGGCGTTCGGGTCATGGCGGTGGCGTACTCCAGGATCAGCTTGTCGACGTCGGAGAAGCAGGCCGCGTTGCGGTAGTCGGACATGGCCAGCAACTCCTCGTCGGTGATGCCCAGTCCGCGCGCGATCTGTGAACCGAGGTCGATGCAGAATTCGCAGCGCGCGGTCGTCGCCGATTTGAGTTCGGCCAGTGCCCGTTGCCGCGGAGTCAGGACGTCGAGCTTGTCCTCCGCTTGTTCGAGGCGACCGTAGGCCCGCAACAGTCGCGGCAGGTGCGCATACATCCGCAACGGTTCGAGCATGGTGGGGCATTCCCGTCCGGTCATCCGGATGAACCGGCGCTTGGTGAAGAAGAAGGCCAACTTCGCGGCCAAGCCGGCGTCCTGGTCGGAGATTCCGTTGATTCGTGCCATGGCGTCCTCCTGAGCGGTGCTTTACCTAGCTCGACACCCGGCAAGGGGAAAACGTGACCGGCTACCGCTGCCCATTCGTCGATATGTCCATGTCGAAGACTCGGGCATGCAACACCGTCCGGTTCCGCAGCGCGGCGCGCACCGCGCGGTGCAATCCGTCCTCGAGGTAGGTGATGCCGCGCCACTTCACTGCGTGCGGAAATAGATCGCCGTAAAAGGTGGAATCCTCCGAGAGCAGACGATCGAGGGCCAACACTGTGGTGGTTGTGACCAATTCGTCAAGCCGGATTTGCTGCGGCGGAATCTGGGACCAGTCGCGGTAGGTGAGCCCATGTTCCGGGTATGGCTTGCCTTCCCGAACACCCTTGAAGATCATTGCCGAATCTCTTCTGACGCGTCATTCGAGCTCGACGAAACCATGCAGGACAGGCTAGCTGGAAAACTCCTCGACTGGTGCGCCGGCGGCACTGGGCTGCGCCGCCCCGAGCGCAGCTGAACTGTCGGTCTCTCATGAGACCGTAAAATGAATCGGTCCAGGTGGTGCGGGAGGTGATAGTCGATGGGAACTGCCGACGAGCGTCGATTTGAGGTGCTGCGCGCCATCGTCGCCGACTTCGTCGCCACCAAAGAGCCCATCGGCTCCAAGTCGTTGGTGGAACGGCACAACCTGGGGGTCTCCTCGGCCACCATCCGCAACGACATGGCCGTGCTCGAGGCCGAGGGGTACATCACTCAGCCCCACACCAGCTCCGGACGAGTGCCCACCGAGAAGGGTTACCGCGAATTCGTCGACCGCCTGCATGACGTCAAACCCTTGTCTTCGGCCGAGCGACGAGCGATTCAAAGCTTCCTGGAGTCCGGCGTCGACCTCGACGACGTGCTGCGCCGGGCGGTTCGCCTGCTGGCCCAGTTGACCCGCCAGGTCGCCGTCGTCCAGTACCCCACGTTGTCCTCCTCGACCGTGCGTCATCTCGAGGTCATCGCGCTGACGCCCGCCCGGCTGCTGATGGTGGTCATCACCGACTCGGGACGCGTCGACCAGCGCATCGTCGAACTAGGTGACGTCATCGACGACCACCAGCTTTCCCAATTGCGGGAGATGCTCGGCCAGGCGCTCGACGGAAAGAAGCTGTCGGCGGCCTCGGTCGCGGTGGCTGATCTGGCTGGGCAACTGCATGGCGCCGGCGGGTTGGGCGACGCCGTGGGCCGTGCCGCGACGGTCCTGCTGGAATCGCTGGTCGAGCACACCGAGGAACGCCTGCTGCTGGGCGGGACGGCCAACCTCACCCGCAACGCCGCCGACTTCGGCGGCTCGCTGCGTTCCATCCTGGAAGCGCTCGAGGAACAGGTGGTAGTGCTGCGGCTGCTGGCGGCTCAGCAAGAGGCTGGCAAAGTGACGGTACGCATCGGGCACGAAACCGAAGCCGAACAGATGGCCGGCACCTCCATGGTGACCACCGCCTACGGCAGCAATGACACGGTCTACGGCGGTATGGGCGTTGTCGGGCCCACGCGGATGGACTATCCGGGAACTATGGCGAGTGTTGCCGCGGTTGCCATGTATATCGGCGAAGTGCTGGGTGCTCGATGACCGCGCGCCCGGCACGGAACTCAGCGGGCCGCGCGACGCGGTCCGGACAGGCTTAGAAAGGTAACTCGTGGCACGCGATTACTACGGGCTGCTCGGCGTCAGTAGAGGCGCCAGTGAAACGGAGATCAAACGCGCTTATCGCAAGCTAGCGCGTGAACTGCATCCCGACGTCAATCCCGACGAGGCGGCGCAGGCCAAGTTCAAGGAGATCAGCGTCGCCTACGAGGTGCTCAGCGACCCGGAGAAGCGGCGCATCGTCGACCTGGGCGGGGATCCGCTGGAAACCGCGGGCGCCTCGGCCGGCGGCTTCGGCGGGTTCGGGGGCCTGGGAGACGTCTTCGAGGCCTTCTTCGGCGGCGGCTTCGGCGGCGCCACGGCGTCGCGCGGTCCAGTGGGTCGGGTGCGGCCCGGTTCGGACTCACTGTTGCGCATGCGATTGGACCTCGAAGAGTGCGCGACGGGGGTCACCAAGCAGGTCACTGTCGACACCGCCGTGCTGTGCGACCGGTGCCAGGGCAAGGGCACCAACGGCGATTCGGCGCCCATGCCGTGCGACACCTGTGGTGGACGTGGCGAGGTTCAGACGGTGCAGCGTTCGCTGCTCGGCCAGATGGTGACTTCGCGCCCGTGTCCCACCTGCCGCGGGGTCGGTTCGGTGATCCCCGACCCGTGCCACCAGTGCATGGGCGACGGCCGGGTGCGGGCCCGCCGCGACATCAGCGTCAAGATCCCCGCCGGTGTCGGCGACGGGATGCGGGTCCGGCTCGCCGCTCAGGGCGAGGTGGGACCGGGCGGCGGTCCGGCCGGTGACCTGTACGTAGAGGTCCACGAACAGCAGCACGACATCTTCGTCCGGGAGGGCGACGATCTGCATTGCACCGTCTCGGTGCCGATGGTCGATGCGGCGCTGGGCGTCACGGTCACCATCGACGCAATCCTCGACGGAATGAGCGAGATCAACATTCCGCCCGGCACGCAGCCCGGTTCGGTGATCACATTGCGCGGCCGCGGCATGCCGCAGCTGCGCTCCACGGCCCGAGGCGACCTGCATGTGCACGTCGACGTGGTGGTGCCGACCCGGTTGGATCATCACGACACCGAACTGCTGCGCGAGCTGAAGAACCGGCGTGGCCGCGACGTCGCTGAGGTGCGCTCTACCCACGGCGGCGCGAGCGGGGGACTGTTCAGCCGGCTGCGCGAGACCTTCACCGGGCGCTAGGCGGTTGCGGGCGCGCACATGGTGGCGACGCTGTTCTACGTCGATGCTCTACCCGAGCCCGGCGCGTTGGCCGTCGTATCCGGTGATGAGGGCTTCCATGCCGCCACGGTGCGGCGCATCCGTCCCGGCGAAGAGCTGGTGTTGGGTGACGGCGCGGGAGGCCTGGCCCGCTGCACGGTAGAGCGCGCCGGACGTGATGGTCTGAGCGCGCGAGTGTTGGAGCGGTGGCACGTCGCGCCGGGGCGGCCGGCGGTCACGGTGGTGCAAGCGCTGCCCAAGTCGGAACGTTCCGAACTGGCCATCGAGTTGGCCACCGAGGCGGGGGCCGACGCGTTTCTCGCCTGGCAGGCCGCGCGCTGCGTCGCCAACTGGTCGGGCCCGCGGATGGACAAGGGGTTGCGTCGCTGGCGTGCGGTCGCGCGCTCGGCGGCCCGTCAATCCCGGCGCGCGCACATCCCGTCGGTGGACGGCGTGCTGTCGACCGCGGCGTTGACCGGGCAGGTGCGCGAGCGGGTAGGCGCTGGCGCGACGGTGCTGGCCTTGCACGAGTCGGCGACCGATCGACTCGCCGAACTGGCGGTCGCCGAGGCGGAATCGCTGGTGCTGATCGTCGGCCCGGAGGGCGGCATCGCACCTGAGGAGATCACCGCGTTGACCGAGGCGGGTGCCGTGCCCGTCCGGCTGGGACCTACGGTGCTGCGCACTTCGACGGCGGCCGCGGTCGCGTTGGGCGCACTGGGCGTGCTGACCGGGCGGTGGGACGCTGGATCGAGCCTGTAATTCGCCGGCCCTTACTCGCACTTTCCCTGCGAAAATACCGGCTCCCAGCAGCCGCGGTGCTACCTGCCGGACGGTGAATCTTTGGGACGCGGTCGGTGACCAGCGGTAGACTAAAAATTCGATACTGCCCGTTTGAATGGCCAGAAAGCAGGCATTAGAAGCCACGTGACGCCCCGCGAAACCCGCGATGCTGACGCATCCTCCGCCGCCCAGGTTCGCAGCAGCATCGACGTTCCGCCCGATCTCGTCGTGGGTCTACTCGGTTCGGCCGACGAAAATCTCCGTGCGCTGGAGCGTGCGCTGAATGCTGATCTGCATGTGCGCGGCAACACCGTCACCTTCTCCGGCGAGCCGGCCGACGTCGCGCTCGCCGAGCGGGCGATTTCGGAGTTGGTCGCCATCGTCGCCAGTGGTCAGCCGATGACACCGGAAGTGGTGCGCCGTAGCGTCGCGATGTTGGTCGGCACCGGCAACGAGTCACCCGCCGAAGTGCTCACCCTCGACATCTTGTCCCGGCGCGGCAAGACGATCCGGCCCAAGACGCTGAATCAGAAGCACTACGTGGACGCGATTGACACCCACACCATCGTGTTCGGCATCGGTCCGGCCGGGACCGGCAAGACTTATCTCGCCATGGCCAAGGCGGTCAACGCGCTGCAGACCAAGCAGGTCAGCCGCATCATCCTCACCCGTCCCGCAGTGGAAGCCGGTGAACGCCTTGGTTTCCTGCCCGGCACGCTGAGCGAGAAAATCGACCCCTACCTACGGCCGTTGTACGACGCGTTGTACGACATGATGGACTCCGAACTGATCCCAAAGCTCATGTCCGCCGGGGTAATTGAGGTCGCGCCGCTGGCATACATGCGCGGTAGGGCGCAACCGGTGTCCACAAAGGTTCTGACGCCCAACGGTTTCCGTCCTATCGGTGAATTGCACGTCGGCGACAACGTCATCGGATCCGATGGACGTCCAACCGAAGTCCTGGGCGTCTACCCACAGGGGTTCAAGGAGATCTATCGGGTTTTCACTCAGGATGGATCGTCGACGCTTGCCTCCGGGGATCACCTGTGGTCGGTGTACACCCGGGCTGACCGGAGGCGCGGAAAACCGGCGCGCGTCCTGCAAACGAAAGAAATGATCGGCAATCTTCGTGCCGCGCATCATCACCGGTATGAACTGCCGTTGTTGACCGCGCCGGTGGAGTTCGGTGCGCGGCCAGTGCCTCTTGATCCCTACGCTCTGGGGCTGCTGCTGGGCGACGGGTGCCTAACGGGTTCGACGACTCCGTTTTTTGCGACAACCGATCCCGAACTCGCCAAGTCGTTGCAGCGCCTCATCCCGGGGATTCGGGTGCGGCCTACGTCCACAGTGGACTACATCCTCAACCGCATCACCGCTCCGGGGGAAGTCATCACGACAGCCAATCCCGTCACTCGCGTTCTGCGGCTGCTCGGTCTGGCAGGTACCCGTTCCGACACCAAGTTCATCCCCGATGAATATCTGCTCAATGCGCCCGAGGTGCGCGTGGCGGTGCTGCAAGGTCTTCTCGATTCCGACGGCCGACCCGTTACTCACACTGGACGCACCTGCCGTATCCAATTCACCACCGTGTCCGACCGGTTGCGAGACGACGTTGTCTTCCTCGTACAGTCCCTCGGTGGTGTGGCCTATCTCCGCACGAGGCCATCGGCCGGACGCCAGCCGGGACTGGCGCGAGGTCGAGCCGTGCACCACCGCTCAGACGCTCACATCGTCGATATCCGATTACCGGCAGGAATCGTTCCGTTCCGGTTGGCCCGAAAGGCCGAAAGATACGACGCGGCTTGCGGCGGGCAGCCGAAACGGTTCATCGATCGGATCGAATCCGCGGGTACCGAAGAAGCCGTGTGCATCCAGGTCGCGGCCGCCGATTCGTTGTACGTCACCGAGGACTGCCTGCTCACCCACAACACGCTTAATGACTCGTTCATCGTTCTCGACGAGGCGCAGAACACCACGCCCGAACAGATGAAGATGTTCCTGACCCGGCTCGGGTTCGGCTCGAAGATCGTGGTGACCGGTGACATCACCCAGGTCGACCTGCCCGGTGGTGCCCGGTCCGGTTTGCGCGCGGCGGTCGACATCCTCGACGACATCGACGACATCCACATCGCCGAGCTGACCAGCGCAGACGTCGTGCGCCACCGACTGGTCTCGGAGATCGTCGACGCCTACGCGCGGTACGAGGAGCCGGGCGCCGGCATGAATCGGGCGGCTCGCCGCGCGTCGGCCAGCCGCGGTCGTCGATGATGATGCGGTGAAGTCAGTGCACAACGACCAGACGAACCGATGAGCATCGAAGTCTCCAACGAATCGGGCATCGACGTCTCCGAAGCCGAATTGGTCAGCGTCGCCCGCTTCGTCATCGACAAGATGGACGTCAATCCCGGGGCCGAGCTGTCGATGGTGCTGCTGGACACCGCCGCGATGGCCGACTTGCACATGCGGTGGATGGATCTGCCCGGCCCCACCGACGTGATGAGCTTTCCCATGGACGAACTCGAGCCCGGCGGTCGTCCCGACGCCCCCGAACCGGGACCGGCGATGCTCGGTGACATCGTGCTGTGTCCGGAGTTCGCCGCCCAACAGGCCGCCGCGGCCGGCCACAGTCTCGGTCACGAACTGGCGCTGCTGACCGTGCACGGCGTGCTGCACCTCCTCGGATACGACCACGGCGAGCCGGACGAAGAACGCGAGATGTTCGCCCTGCAGGACCGGCTGCTCGAGGAGTGGGTCGCCGATCAAGTCGAGGCCTACCAGTACGACCGTCAGAACGAGCGGGATCGCCGGTTGCTGGACAAGTCAAGGTATTTCGACCAACCGTGAACAGCGTCGACCAACTGCTCGGAGCGATTGTCTTGATCGGCCTGGGCGGCCTTTTCGCGGCCATCGACGCTTCCATCAGCACCGTGTCCCTGGCCCGGGTGCACGAACTGGTGCGCGAAGAACGGCCCGGCGCGGTGGCGCTGCTCAAGGTGATGACCGACCGGCCGCGTTACATCAACCTGGTGGTGCTGCTCCGCATCGTCTGTGAGGTCACCGCGACGGCGCTGATGGTGGCGTTTTTCATGCACAACCTCAGCGCCAATCGCGGTCTGATGGTCGCAGCGGCCACCATGGTGGTCACCAGCTTCGTCGTGATCGGTGTCGGCCCGCGCACACTGGGTCGCCAGCACGCGTATTCCATCGCGCTGACGGCCGCGCTGCCACTACAAGCCATCTCGTGGCTGCTGATGCCGATCAGCCGATTGTTGGTCGTCTTGGGTAACGCGCTGACCCCCGGCCGCGGCCTGCGCAACGGCCCGTTCGCATCCGAGATCGAGCTGCGCGAAGTGGTCGACCTGGCCCAACAGCGCGGGGTGGTCGCCGCGGACGAGCGGCGGATGATCGAGTCGGTCTTCGAACTCGGGGATACCCCGGCCCGGGAGGTGATGGTGCCGCGCACCGAGATGATCTGGATCGAAGGTGACAAGTCCGCCGCTCAAGCGGTGAATCTTGCGGTGCGCAGCGGACATTCGCGGATCCCGGTGATCGGCGAGAACATCGACGACATCATCGGCGTGGTGTATCTGAAAGACCTTGTCCGTCAAACGATGTATACCCCCGGCGGCGGGCGCGGAACAACGGTCGCGCAGATAATGCGTCCAGCGGTGTTCGTGCCGGATTCCAAGCCGCTGGACGCGTTGCTGCGCGAAATGCAGCGCGACCGCAACCACATGGCCCTGCTGGTCGACGAGTACGGCGCCATCGCCGGCCTGGTCAGCATCGAAGACGTCCTCGAGGAAATCGTCGGTGAAATTGCCGACGAGTACGACGAAGCCGAAACGGCTCCCGTGGAAGAGCTCGGCGATCAGCGCTACCGCGTCTCGGCGCGACTGCCCATCGAGGACGTCGGCGAGTTGTACGGCGTGGAATTCGACGATGACCTCGACGTCGACACCGTAGGTGGCTTGTTGGCACTGGAATTGGGCCGAGTTCCGCTGCCCGGCGCCGAGGTGGTGTCACACGGTCTGCGGCTGCACGCCGAGGGCGGGCGGGATCATCGCGGCCGGATGCGCATCGGCACGGTGTTACTCAGCCCGGTGGAATCCGACGGCTCAGAGTTGGACGGCCAGGAAGTCGATCAGCATGGCTGACCAGTTCGACGCCGAGGACGCCGACCTCTGATGGCACCAGCTGAATTCCGTTCCGGCTTCGTGTGTTTGGTCGGCCGGCCCAATACCGGTAAGTCGACGTTGACCAACGCGATGGTCGGCACGAAGATCGCCATCACGTCGATGCGTCCGCAGACCACCCGGCACACCATTCGGGGCATCGTTCATCGGCCGAATTTCCAGATCATCCTCGTCGACACCCCGGGACTGCACCGGCCGCGAACTTTGCTCGGCAAACGGTTGAACGACTTGGTGCGGGACACCTACGCCGAGGTCGACGTCATCGGGCTCTGCATTCCCGCCGACGAAGCGATCGGCCCGGGCGATCGGTGGATCGTCGAGCAGATTCAGGCGGTCGCTCCGAAGACGACGCTGGTGGCCATCGTCACCAAGATCGACAAGGTGCCCAGGGACAAAGTGGCCGCTCAACTGGTGGCCGTGAACGAGCTCGTCGGGCCAGCTGCCGAGATCGTCCCGGTCTCGGCCATTTCCGGTGAGCAGGTGGACGTGTTGGTCGACGTGCTGGCCGCCGTGTTGCCGCTCGGTCCGGCGTACTACCCAGACGGTGAGCTGACCGACGAGCCCGAAGAGGTCTTGATGGCAGAGCTCATTCGCGAGGCGGCCCTGGAGGGAGTGCGCGACGAACTGCCGCATTCGCTGGCGGTGGTGATCGAGGAGGTCGAGCCGCGCGAGGGACGCGACGACCTGGTCGACGTGCACGCCGTGCTGTACGTCGAGCGGGACAGCCAGAAGGGAATCGTCATCGGGAAAGGGGGAGCGCGGCTACGTGAAGTCGGAAGTGCGGCGCGCACCCAGATCGAGAAATTGCTGGGCACCAAGATCTACTTGGACTT
>NZ_LZLE01000142.1 GCF_001673155.1 Mycobacterium sp. 1423905.2
GGCCGCCGCCGATGTTCAGCTCGGTCAGGATGACGCCGTGACGGGCGCGGATGTCGGCCATCGCGGCGATCATCCGGTGAATCGCCTCGCCGTACAGGCCCGGATCGCTGACCTGCGACCCGATATGGCAGTGCAGGCCGATCAGGTCCAGGATCGGGTGCGCGAGCACCCGCTCAACCGCGTCGGCGGCCTGGTCGTGGGCCAACGTCAACCCGAACTTCTGGTCGCTGATACCGGTAGTGATCGCGCGGTGCCCGTGGATATCGATGTCGGGGGTGACCCGCACCAGCACCCGTTGGCGCCGCCGCGCCAGGCCCGCCAGGTAGGCGATCTCCATGCAGGAGTCGACGACGATCCGCCCGACACCGACGCTCACCGCGTCGCGCAGCTCGTCGGGTGTCTTGGCGTTGCCGTGCAGGATGATCCGGCTCGGGTCCACGCCACCGGCCAGGACGGTGGCCAGCTCACCGGGTGAGCACACGTCGACGCCCAGGCCCTCTTCCCGTGCCCAGCGGGCCACCGCGGTGGTCAACAGTGACTTCCCGGCGTAGACCACCTCCGCATCACGCAACGCCTTGCGCAACCGACGGGCCCGACGGCGAAAGTCCGTCTCGTCCAGGACATAGGTCGGCGTGTGGAACTCGTCGGCGATATCGGTGAGCGGTACGCCGCCGACGCACAACTGGCCCATTTCGTCGGTGCGGGTCGTGATTGGCCAGATCGTCGGATCGAACCGTCGCGGAGCTGCCCGACCGATCGAGGGCAGCATGTCCAGCAGTGTCATGCTTCCACGCTGCGCCCGGCATCGGCCCTGCGCTGCCTGCCTTTACGGTCCCTTGACGCCGCCGGGCCCATTCTTGACGAGATTCGCCGACCTAGAATGGGCACATCATGACCGCACCGGGGACTGCGTGCCCAGATACCCCGATCGCGGGGCTCGTCGATTTAGCGCTGACTGCGCCGACTTTCCAGCAGCTCATCGAGCGTGCCTCCGATCGACCCGACACCCTGACGCTGGTCGGACCGGCCAGCGCGCGCCTGTTCGTCGCCAGCGCGCTGGCGCGACAGGGTCCGCTGCTGGTGGTCACGGCCACCGGCCGCGAAGCCGACGACCTGACCGCTGAGCTGCGCGGCGTCTTCGGTGACGCCGTGGCGGCCTTCCCGTCTTGGGAGACGCTGCCGCACGAGCGGCTTTCGCCCGGCGTCGACACCGTCGGCACCCGTCTGATGGTGCTGCGCAGGCTGGCCCACCCGGATGACGCCCGGCTGGGCCCGCCGCTGCGGGTGGTGGTCACCGCGGTGCGCTCACTGCTGCAGCCCATGGCGCCCCGGCTGGGCGACGAGGAACCGCTGACCCTGAGCGTCGGGGTAGAGGTGGCATTCGAGGAAGTCGTGACCCGGCTGGTCGAATTGGCCTACACGCGGGTGGACATGGTGGGCCGGCGCGGCGAATTCGCCGTGCGCGGCGGCATCCTCGACATTTTCCCGCCCACCGCCGAGCACCCGGTGCGAGTCGAGTTCTGGGGTGACGAGGTCAGCGAGATGCGGATGTTCGCGGTCGCCGACCAGCGGTCCATTCCCGAGCTCGAGGTCGACACGCTGGTGGCCGTCGCTTGCCGCGAACTACTGCTCACCGACGACGTGCGGGCGCGGGCAGCGCAGCTCGCGGCCCAGCATCCTGTCACCGACAACGCGGTCACCGGCACGGTCAGCGACATGTTGGCCAAACTGGCCGAAGGCATCCCGGTCGACGGCATGGAGGCGCTGCTGCCCGTCCTGCGACCCGACGAGAATGCGCTGCTGACCGATCAGCTGGCCGACGGCATTCCGGTGCTGCTGTGTGATCCGGAGAAGGTGCGCACCCGCGCGGCCGACTTGATCAAGACCGGACGCGAATTCCTCGAAGCGTCGTGGTCGGTGGCCGCCCTGGGCTCCGACGCCCCAATCGACGTCACTCAACTCGGCGGCTCCGGTTTCGCCGAACTCGACGAGGTCCGCGACGCGGCCGCGGCCGCGGGCCACCCCTGGTGGACGCTGAGCCAGCTGTCCGACGAGTCGGCGATCGAGCTGGAGGTCCGGGCCGCCCCGTCCGCGCGCGGCCATCAGCACGACATCGATGGCATCTTCGCCATGCTGCGCGCTCATGTCGCGACTGGCGGGTACGCCGCCGTCGTCGCTCCGGGCGCCGGCACCGCGCACCGGGTGGTGGAGCGGCTGGCCGAATGTGAAACGCCCGCCGCCATGCTGGAACCGCCCAACCTGGCGCTCAAACCGGGAGTCGTCGGCGTGCTCAAAGGTCCGCTGCACGACGGTGTCGTCATACCGGGCGCGAACCTGGTCGTCATCACCGAAACCGACCTCACCGGCAGCCGGGCCACCGCCGTGGAAGGCAAGCGGTTGGCGGCCAAGCGCCGCAACACCGTCGACCCGCTGGCGCTGACCGCCGGCGATCTGGTGGTGCACGACCAGCACGGCATTGGGCGGTTCGTGGAGATGGTGGAACGCACCGTCGGCGGCGCCCGTCGCGAATACCTGGTGCTGGAATACGCATCGAGCAAGCGGGGCGGGGGCTCGGACAAGCTTTACGTTCCGATGGACTCGCTGGACCAACTGTCCCGCTATGTCGGCGGGCAGGCGCCGGCGCTGAGCAAGCTGGGCGGCAGCGACTGGGCCAACACCAAAACCAAGGCGCGCCGGGCGGTGCGCGAGATCGCCGGCGAACTGGTCGCGCTCTACGCCAAACGCCAGGCCAGCCCTGGCCACGCCTTCAGCCCCGACACCCCGTGGCAGGCCGAGATGGAAGACGCGTTCGGCTTCACCGAAACCGTCGACCAGCTCACCGCCATCACCGAGGTCAAAGCCGACATGGAAAAGCCGATCCCGATGGACCGGGTGATCTGCGGCGACGTCGGCTACGGCAAGACCGAGATTGCGGTGCGGGCGGCGTTCAAAGCCGTGCAAGACGGCAAACAAGTCGCGGTACTGGTGCCCACCACGCTGCTGGCCGACCAGCATCTGCAGACGTTCACCGACCGGATGGCCGGCTTCCCGGTCACCGTCAAGGGGCTGTCCCGGTTCACCGACACCGCCGAATCCCGCAAGGTGATCGAGGGCATGGCCGATGGGTCGGTGGACATCGTGATCGGCACCCACCGGCTGTTGCAGACCGGGGTGCGCTGGAAGGACCTGGGCCTGGTCGTCGTCGACGAGGAACAGCGCTTCGGCGTCGAGCACAAAGAGCACATCAAGTCGCTGCGCACCCACGTCGACGTGTTGACCATGAGCGCCACCCCGATCCCGCGCACCCTAGAGATGAGCCTGGCCGGCATCCGCGAGATGTCGACCATCCTGACCCCGCCAGAAGAGCGCTACCCGGTGCTGACCTACGTCGGCCCGCACGAGGACAAGCAGATCGCGGCGGCACTGCGGCGCGAGCTGTTGCGCGACGGTCAGGCCTTCTACGTGCACAACCGAGTCAGCTCCATCGACCGGGCCGCCGCGCATGTCCGCGAGCTGGTGCCCGAGGCCCGCGTGGTCGTCGCGCACGGGCAGATGCCCGAAGAGCGGTTGGAACGCACCGTCCAGGGGTTCTGGAACCGCGAATTCGACATCCTGGTCTGCACCACCATCGTGGAAACCGGCCTGGACATCTCCAACGCCAACACGCTGATCGTGGAGCGCGCCGACACCTTCGGCCTGTCCCAGCTGCATCAGCTGCGCGGCCGCGTCGGCCGCAGCCGCGAACGCGGATACGCCTACTTCCTGTATCCGCAGCACGCTCCGCTGACCGAGACGGCCTACGACCGGCTGGCGACGATCGCCCAGAACAACGAGCTGGGCGCGGGCATGGCGGTCGCGCTGAAGGACCTGGAGATCAGGGGTGCGGGCAACGTGCTGGGCGTCGAGCAGTCCGGGCACGTCGCCGGGGTCGGGTTCGACCTGTACGTGCGGCTGGTCGGCGAGGCCGTCGAGGCTTACCGCGCCGCCGCGGACGGCCAGACGGTCACGACGGCCGAAGAACCCAAGGATGTGCGCATCGATCTGCCGGTCGACGCGCACCTGCCGCCCGACTACATCGCCAGCGACCGGCTGCGGCTGGAGGCCTACCGGCGGTTGGCGGCGGCTCCGGATGACGCGGCGGTCGGCTCCGTCGTCGAAGAGCTGATCGACCGCTACGGGCCGCTGCCCGAACCTGCCCTGCGGCTGGTGGCGGTCGCTCGGATGCGGCTGTTGTGCCGGGAGTCGGGCATCACCGAGGTGACGGCCTCATCGGCGGCGACGGTGCGGTTGTCGCCGTTGACGCTGCCCGATTCGGCTCAGGTGCGGCTCAAGCGGATGTATCCCGGTGCCAGTTATCGCGCCACGACGGCCACCGTGCAGGTGCCCATTCCGCGCACCGGCGGGATCGGCGCCTCGCGCATCCGCGACGTCGAGTTGGTGCAGATGGTGGCCGACTTGGTGACCGCACTCGCGGGCAAGCCGCAGCAAGATATTGGTATGACGAGCCCGGACCCGGCCGCGGCCAGCCAGGAGCGGCGCTGATGATTCGCGCCGGCGACGATGCAGAGCGAAGCGATGAGGAGGAGCGGCGCTGATGATTCGCGCCGGCGACGATGCAGAGCGAAGCGATGAGGAGGAGCGGCGCTGATGTTTGTCGTCCTGGTCGACCCCCGGCGTCCTTCCCTGGTCCCGGTCGAGGCCATCGAATTGCTCACCGGTGAGGTGCAGTACACCGAGGAGATGCCGGTCGCCGTGCCCTGGTCGCTGCCCGCAGCCCACCCGGTGCACAGCGGTGACGACGCGCCGGTGCTGTTGTCCTCCGACCCCAAGCACCCCGCGGTCACTGCGCGACTGGCCGCCGGAGCTCGGCTCATCTCAGCCCCGGAGCGTCCCCGCGGAGAACGGCTCGTCGACGCGGTGGCGATGATGGACAAATTGCGCACCGCCGGGCCATGGGAAAGTGAGCAAACCCACGACTCGCTGCGCAGGTATTTGCTGGAAGAGACGTACGAACTGCTCGACGCGGTGCACAGCGGCGACGTCGAGCAGCTGCGCGAGGAACTCGGTGATGTGCTGCTGCAGGTCCTTTTTCACGCCCGCATCGCCGAGGATGCGGCACAACGTCCGTTCACCATCGACGACGTCGCCGACACGCTGATCCGCAAGTTGGGTAACCGCGTGCCGGGAGTCCTTGCCGGAGAGCCGGTTTCGTTGGAAGAGCAACTGGCGCAGTGGGAAGAGCGCAAAGCGGCCGAAAAGCCCCGCAATTCGGTGCTGGACGATGTGCACACCGGCCAGCCGGCGTTGGCGTTGGCGCAGAAGGTGATTCAGCGGGTCGAAAAAGCCGGACTACCCGCCGAGCTGATTCCCGGTGAGATCACCACCGTCAACCTGTCTACCGAGGTCGACGCCGAAAATTCGTTACGCGCAGCCGTTCTGGATTTCGTTGAGACGGTGCGGGGTGTGGAGAAGGCGATTGCCGCCGCGCGCCGCGGTGCCAGCGTCGCCGACGAACTCGACGTGGCCCCGCTGGGCACCATCACCGCAGAAGAGTGGCGCGCGCACTGGCCGGGTGACGAGCCGGAGATGGAAGCGCAACCCGCGGTTGCCGACTCCGACGATGTCCCGATAACCGACATTCGCCGAGACTCATAGCCCCTTCACGTCGCGATAATTTCGCCGAGTTTGCGAGATAGGTGTTTGCCTGCAACTGAAACCGAATTGTCGATAGCCAATTAGCCTGTTGGCTAATCGGAATTCCAACATGGTTGCCGAGAAATTTGTGTGCTGAACGGCGCTGCGCCAGGGTAGGGCGTCATCGCATGGGACGATGGCCTGGTTGCGTGGGTACTCCGCACCCGCAAACAGGGGTCCAAACAGGGGAGAGTTGTGACGCCGAGACGCTGGTTGCGCGCGTTCGCCGTGATAGGGGCGACCGCGATGCTGTTGGCGTCCAGCTGCACCTGGCAGCTCAGCCTGTTCATTCCCGAGGGCGTACCGCCGCCGCCCGGTGATGCGGTCCCGCCGATCGACACCTACGCCACCGGCCGTCCCGCCGACCAGCTGCGGCAATGGGCCGAGCAACGCTCGGCTGCGCTGGAGATCCCGGTGATCGCACTGGAGGCCTACGCCTACGCCGCCCGGGTCGCTGAGGTGGAGAACCCCAAGTGCCATATCGCCTGGACCACGCTGGCCGGTATCGGGCAGGTGGAAAGCCACCACGGCACCTACCGCGGCGCCACCATCGCGCCCAACGGCGACGTCACC
>NZ_LZLE01000143.1 GCF_001673155.1 Mycobacterium sp. 1423905.2
CGAGGTCGGCGGTCTGCAGCCGGGTCAGCGCCTCGACACCGTGTCCGTGCTCGATCTCGTGCGCGGTGCCCTCGGCGGCGATGATCCGGACCGATGCGTCCAGCAGTTGATTGCCGTGCGTGTGATCGCCGTTGGAGTGGGTGATCAGCGCGTCGGTGATGGGAGCCGAAGCGGTGATCGGCCGCATCGCGTTGAGCATCTCGCGGGTCAGTGCCAAGTCGAACAGCGTGTCCACCAACAGCGACGCCCCGTCCCCGGCGACCAGACCGGCATTGCTCCACCCGTAGCCACCATCCGGCAGGGTCCAGGCCCACACCCGATCGGCGACGTCGTGCAGCCCTCGCGTGTAAGGGACTCGGGCCGGCGCCGGATTGAGTGGCCGCTGCGCGGGCGGGGCATCCGGATTCGGCCTCGGCGGCAGCGGAATTGGCGGCGGACTGGCTCGGACGGTCTGGCGCGTCTCACCCAGCCCGGCGACGCGGAGCGTGACGACGTCGCCGTCGGCCAGCCACCCCGGGAAAGAATCCGGCTTCGTCAAGTGCTCCACCAGCGTGCAGGTAGGCACGGTGCCCGAGCCGATCACGTCACCCGGTTGCAGCGACACTCCTCGGGATGCATAGGAGATGACTTCGCCAAACGACCAATCCATCGTCCCGGTCGAGCCCTCGCCGATCACCGTGTCGTTCACCAAGGCGGTCACCGGCAGGCTCAGCTTGCCGTCGCGGCGATACGGTTTCAGCTCGTCGGCGGTGACCAGGTAGGGCCCGAGGGTGACACCGCTGTCTTTGCCCTTGGCCTGCCCGATTCGTAGCTGACCCTCCAGCGCCTGCAGATCCCGCGCCGACCAGTCGTTGAAGATGGTGTAGCCGATGATCGCTTCTTCGGCCTGCGCGACCGACAAGTCCTTCCCACCGATTCCGATCACCGCCGCGATCTCCAATTCGAAATCCTGCCAAACACTCCCGGGAGCCATCGGCGCATCGTCGTAGGGTCCCAACACGGTCGACGGGCAGGCGAAGTAGAACGCCGGGATGCGGTACCAGGCATCGGCGAGCAACCGACCGCCGCCCATGGCCTGTTGGCAGTTGCGCATGTGGTCCAGAAAGGACAGCGCGTCACGGATGGAGGGCGGTCGAGGGATCGGCGCGGCCAGTGACACCCCGCCGAGATCGACCACCTCGGCGGGCGAACGCAACGCCGCCTCCCCCGCCGACCGCAATCCTTTGGGGCCGCGGGCGATCAGCCCGAGCAACGTCACATCGGCTGGCAGCCCATAGATCTCATCGCCGGCGAGCACTCCGGCGCGCAAGCCGTCAGGGCTTCGATACGTCACCCACTTCATTCGCGCACCACCTCACTGGGATC
The DNA here is from genome assembly GCF_001673155.1 of Mycobacterium sp. 1423905.2. Taxonomy (GTDB): domain Bacteria; phylum Actinomycetota; class Actinomycetes; order Mycobacteriales; family Mycobacteriaceae; genus Mycobacterium. Next base: position 1,366 of record NZ_LZLE01000143.1, read on the forward strand.
CTTGTCCGGCCGCAGTCCCCGCCAACTCGGCTGGCGCAACCGGTCGTCGGGGGTCCACTCGCTGTAGCGCACCTCGCCCACCAATCCGGGCTTGACGAAGGTGACGCCCTTGGCGTCGCGGGTGGGAAGCCGGGTGCGAAACGGTGACTCCTTGGTCTGCAAAGGAGTAAGCGTCTTCTTCAGCTCGGCCAGGTCACGTTCGGTGAAGCCGGTGCCGACGCGGCCCGCGAATGTCATTCCGTCCGGCCCGGGTATCCCGAGCACCAGTGACCCGATCCCGCTGCTGCGCCCGCCTTCACCGGCTCGCCAGCCGCAGATCACCACTTCCTGGGTGTTCCAGTGCTTGTCCTTGATCCACGACGCCGACCGCCGACCCGGCTGATAGCTGGAATCGCGCTTCTTGGCGACGACGCCTTCCCAACCTTGTTGACCCGAATACTCCAACGCCTGAGCGCCGTCACCGGGCAGCAAGTCCGGCACGATGAGATCGATGCCGCTGGCCAGCGTCTCGAGCAACCGTCGCCGATCCTGATACTTGGCCCGCAACAGCGAGCGGCCGTCCAGATACAGCACGTCGAACGCCCAGAACTCGATGCGCGTGGCACGCACCCGGTTCTGCATCTGGTGGAAGTTGGGCACACCGGCTTCGTCGAGCGCGACGATCTCACCGTCGAGCACCACATGATGGTCACTCAGATCGGCTGCCACCGAACGCAACTGGGGATATTCGCCGGTGACGTCGCGCCCGCTGCGCGAGCGCAGCCGGACCGCGCCGTGATCGGCCTCGACGAGCAGGCGGTAGCCGTCCCATTTGCCCTCGAACGCCCATTGCCCCGCCTTGAGCCCGGCGACTGAACCGTGCGATGCGAACATCGGTGCCAGCGAGTCGAATTCGAGCACCTTCTGGTCCTTCATCCGGTGCGCCAGCCATTGATTGCCGTTGGTCTGGATCAGCGCGTAGCGCCCCGAGATGCGGTTGCCGTGCAGTGTCACGATCACTTCGTCGTCGAGGAACTTCTCAGCCTCATAAGTGCCGGCATCCCAGATGATCACTTTGCCGGCGCCATACTCTCCCTTGGGGATGTTGCCTTCGAACGAGCCGTACTCCAGTGGGTGGTCCTCGGTGTGTACGGCCAGGTGATTGACCGAAGTGGTCTCCGGCAGGTTTTTCGGCACCGCCCAGGAAACCAGCACCCCGTCACGCTCCAGCCGGAAGTCGTAATGCAGCCGGCGGGCGTGGTGCTCCTGAATGACGAACGTATTGTTCTGTCCGACAGCGGGTCTGGTGCCAGGCACTGGTTCGGGAGTCTTAGCCGCATCACGCATGCTGCGGTATTTGGTCAGCCGGTCCGGCACCGGCGCGTCGACGTCCAACGGGGCCAGCAGGTCACCGTCGCGTGCGACGCGTTCCAGCACCTCGTCGTAACGCAAGTGACGCAGGTCGGGGTCTTCCAGTTCTTCCCAAGTGCGTGGCGCCGCCACCGTCGGATGCTCGCGCCCACGCAGCGAGTAGGGCGCGATGGTGGTCTTCGCACCGTTGTTCTGGCTCCAGTCCAGAAAGATCTTGCCCGCCCGCAGGCTCTTGGTCATGGTGGAGGTAACCAGCTTCGGCATGGCCTTCTCCAGTTGCTGCGCAACGCGTTTGGCCAACACCGTGGCGCCGGTGCTGCTCACCGGCTCGTCCAACGGCGTGTAGAGGTGTAACCCCTTGCTGCCGCTGGTCAGCGGAAAGGTGGTCAACCCGATGTCGGTGATGAGTTCCCGGACGGCATGCGCCACCTCGCACAGCTGCGTCATTGTCACGCCCTCGCCAGGATCGAGGTCGAATACCAAACGCGTTGCCGGGCCGGGCTTGAGCCCTTCGGCGCCCTTACGCGTCCATTCGGCGACGAACCGCCACTGCGGCACATGCACCTCCAGGGCCGCCTGCTGAGCGATCCAGGCCAGTCCCGCCTCACTGTCGATGATCGGATACGTCGTCGTACCGGACTTGTGGGTGACGCTGGCCCGCGGCAGCCAATCCGGCGCCGACGAAGCCAACTGCTTCTCGAAGAACGACAGTTCGTCGACACCGTTGGGCCACCGCTTGCGGGTTGCCGCGCGCCCCGCGATGTGCGGAACCATCACCTCGGCGATCCGCGTGTAGTAATCGAAGATGTCCCGCTTGGTGGTTCCGGTGGCCGGATACAGCACCTTGTCGGCGTTGGTGAGCTTCACCCGCTGCTCCGTCGCCGAGGCCATATTGTCAACGTAACCTGTTCGGATGGCGCGTGGGCTGGTGGTTGGTGAAGCCCTGATCGACATCGTGCACGCACAGACCACCACCGAATACGTCGGCGGCAGCCCGCTGAACGTCGCCGTCGGGTTAGCCCGGCTCGGGCGCGACGTCGACTTTCTCACCCGCATCGGCGAGGACGCTTATGGCCGGCGCATCCGTGACTACGTCGAGGCGGCCGGCGCACGACTGGTTGGCGGGGCCGAAGCGACCGCCCACACCGCGACCGCGGTGGCGACCATCGACGCCGACGGTTCCGCCAGCTACGCCTTCGACCTGGACTGGCAGCTGTCGGGCACCCCGCCCGTGCGGCCGCCGCTTTTCGTGCACACCGGATCGATCGCTGCGGTACTCGAGCCGGGGTGTCTGGCCGTGGCGGCCCTGCTCGACGCCTACCGCGTGTCGGCCACCATCACCGTCGATCCCAATGTGCGTCCCTCCCTGACCGCGGACCGCGACTTGGCCCGCGACCGCATCGACCACCTCGTCGAACGCAGCGACATCGTCAAGGTCAGTGAGGAGGATCTGCGTTGGCTCAACCCGCACCAGGACGCCGAACACACCGCCCGGACGTGGTTGGCCTCCGGACCCGCGCTGGTCGTGCTGACGCTGGGCGATCGCGGCTCGATCGCGTTCTGCGCGGCCGGCGAGATCCGGGTACCGGCCAGGCCGGTGAAGGTGGTGGACACCGTCGGCGCCGGAGATGCGTTCATGGCCGGCTTACTCGACGCGTTGTGGGCACAGCATGTGCTGGGCGGGGACCGTCGCGCCCAACTGCGCGCGATGGGTCTCGAGACGTTGCAGACGGCGCTGGACACCGCGACGCTGGCAGCGGCGCTCACCGTGCAGCGCGCCGGCGCCGCACTACCCGATCGCGCTGCCCTCGACGCGGCGCGCACTGGCTAAAACCTTCACGCCCTACGGCTTTACGCGCGATTACCTCACGCGCCGGGCGG
>NZ_LZLE01000144.1 GCF_001673155.1 Mycobacterium sp. 1423905.2
GCCGGGTCCGCGCCGATCTCGTCGAGAGTGACCTCACGCATCGCGGCCCGCGGCGCCGCTGTGGCCCAGTCGCGCCCCACCTGCACCGGGTGAATCGGGTCGTCCGTGGCGGCGGCCACCGCCAACGGCACGCTCAGACCCGCCAACTGTGCGCTGCTGGGCGCGACTGGGCCACAGCGGCGCCGCGGGCCGCGATGCGTGAGGTCACTCTCGACGAGATCGGCGCGGACCCGGCCGCGCTGGGGGCGGCGTGCCTGGCCGCGCTGGATGAGATCTAGCCGCCGGTGGTACTGCTACGCAACTGCTGCATGGCCGAACCTTGGGCGCTACGCCGCGCGGCCGGCTCGTCGGGTTCCTGTTCAGGCTCGGCCTGCTGAGCGGCCGCGGCCTGGCGCAGCTGCTCCACCATCGGTTCGGGCAGCTGCACCGGCAGCGGCGTGCGCACCGGCAGCGGAGTGTCGCCGCGGCGAACCACAGTGTCCGCCAACGCTTCCCGAGCTTCATCGGTCAGCGCGTCGATGGTTTCGTGGGGCCCGTTGACCACACAACGAATCATCCAGCGGTACCCGTCGACGCCGATGAAGCGCACCGCGCCGGTGGCGGTGCCGACCACCTCGCGACCCCACTGGCCGTCCTTGATCGAGACCTTCGCTCCGTCTTTGCGCAGGGAGTCGGCCAGCTCGCCGGCCACCTCGCGCCATAAGCCGGCCGTCTTGGGCGCCGCGTAAGCCGCGATGGTGAAGCGACCGTTGGGCGTCACCACCCACACGGCACTGGGCACTCCGGTCTCGGTCAACTCGACCTGAACCTGGCCCGCCGACGGCATCGGAATCAGCACCGAACCCAAGTCCAGACGGGCGATCTCGGCGTCGGCCGGGTCGTCGAAGTCCTCGATGTCGAACGGACCGATGACTTCCTCGTTGGCGTCCGGCGTCACGGGTGCCTCGACGTCAGCCGCCGTGTTCTCGACCGCAGTGCTGATGTCATCGTCTTTGCGTTTACCGAAACCCACCACGAGCGCCGCTCCTCTTCATCGCTTCGACCCTGCCCCGACGGTCACAAACTCGCGTGTCCGCCGGAGGACCCGTGACCACCCTCGCCACGGGAAGTTCCGGCCAACCCTGCCTCGTCGAACGACGAAACTTCGACCAAATCAACCAATTCCACGCGCTGGACCAACAACTGAGCGATCCGGTCACCGCGGTGCACGATGATCGGCAAGCTCGGGTCCAGGTTGATCAGCGCCACTTTGATCTCACCCCGGTAACCGGCGTCGATGGTGCCCGGACTGTTGACGATCGAGAGGCCGACCCGCGACGCCAGTCCCGAGCGCGGGTGCACCAGGCCGACCATGCCCAACGGGATGGCGACCGCAACGCCGGTCCCAACCAGCGCGCGGTGTCCGGGTGCCAGCTCGACGTCTTCGGCACTGAACAAATCGACCCCGGCGTCGCCCTCGTGAGCGCGGCTGGGCAGCGGGAGTTCGGGATCGAGACGGACAACGGCCAGACTGGTCGACACGGGGGCACAGACTACCCTTGACCGAGTGTCCGGTACGCGCGTCGCACCGCACAGCGTGCGATATCGCGAACGCCTGTGGGTGCCCTGGTGGTGGTGGCCGCTCGGCTTTGCGCTCGCCGCGTTGATCTCGTTCGAGATCAACCTCGGTGTGCGCTCCCTTCCCGACTGGCTGCCGTACGTACTGCTGGGCACCGTCGCGGCGGCCACGCTGCTGTGGCTGGGCCGCCAAGAAATCCGCGTCACCGCCGGCTCCGGCGACGCCGACGTCGAACTGTGGGCCGCCGAAGCGCATCTGCCGGTCAGTGTCATCAGCCGCTCCGCCGAGGTACCGCGCACCGCCAAGTCGGCCGCGCTGGGCCGCCAACTCGATCCGGCGGCGTTTGTCCTGCACCGCCCCTGGATCGGGCCCATGGTGTTGCTGGTCCTCGACGATCCCGACGACCCGACGCCGTACTGGCTGGTGAGTTGCCGTCACCCCGAGCGGGTGCTGTCGGCATTACGCAGCTGACCGATCAGGCTGCGCAGTCGGTACAGATCATTTCGCCGTTCTTCTCACTGGCCAAACGACTGCGATGCTGCACCAAAAAGCAGCTGGAGCAAGTGAATTCGTCGGCCTGCTTCGGAATGACGCGTACCGACAACTCCTCGCCAGACAAGTCGGCGCCGGGCAGCTCGAAGTTCTCCGCGGTCTCGGACTCGTCGACGTCGACCACGGACGACGCGGCCTCGTTCCGTCGCGCTTTGAGCTCTTCCAGCGAGTCTTCGGAGACATCGTCGGTCTCGGTCCGCCGTGGAGCGTCATAGTCGGTAGGCATTGTTCCGTCCCCTCACATGCCTCGTATCCCAAGCAAGGTGTTGTACCAGCGTCGAACGCATCCACCAAACGATTCGTGCCCGTATCGCGAGGGGATGAACTGTGTTTTACATCACAGTGAAGCATTAACCGTTGTCTTCGGCCGCAAACCGGCCCTAAAAGGCCACTTCGCGTGCGACTACAGTGCATCTGTGGTCGCACTCATCACCGAAGGTACCGCCTTCGACAAGCACGGCCGGCCGTTCCGGCGCCGCAACCCCCGACCGGCCATCGTCGTCGTGGTGTTCCTGATCGTGGTGACCGGCGTGGTGTGGACCGTGGCGCTGACCCGGCCGGTGGATGTGCGCGAGGCTGCGGCCTGTAACCCGCCACCGCAAGCCGCCGAAGCAACACCGACCAAGCTGGGCGACCCCGTCTCGCGCAGCGAGATGTCCGACGTGGCACCGGCCAAACTCACCGACACCAAGGTGCGCGTGCTCAACGCCAGCGGTCGCGGCGGTCAAGCCTCCGACATCGCCGGCGCGCTGCAGGATCTCGGTTTCGCCCAGCCGACCGCCGCCAACGACCCCGTGTACGCCGGCACTCGCCTGACCTGTCAGGGCCAGATCCGTTTCGGCACCGCCGGACAGGCCACCGCCGCAGCGGTATGGCTGGTGGCGCCGTGCACCGAGCTCTTCCACGACGGGCGCGCCGACGACTCCGTCGACCTGGCGCTGGGCACCGACTTCACCTCGCTGGCGCACAACGACGACATCGACGCCGTGCTGGCCACCCTGCGTCCGGGCGCCACCGAGCCGTCGGATCCCACCCTGCTGTCCAAGATCCACGCCAACAGCTGCTGACCCCTCAATCAGCAATCGGCTCTAAACCGTCGAATCGCTCGAGGGCCGCCAACAACTCGTCGGCAACACCCGGGGCGGCGGCCACCACGATCCCCGCACCTGGCACGTCGGGCGACGGCAGCACCACCCGGGCGCCGGCCTCGGCCGCGATCAACGCGCCTGCCGCGCTATCCCAGACCTGCAACCCGTGTTCGTAGTAGGCATCGAGCCGGCCGGCAGCCACCATGCACAGGTCCAGCGCAGCCGACCCGATGCGGCGCACATCCCGCACCACCGGCAGCATCCGGGCCAGCAGCGCGGCTTGCACGGTCCGCCGTTGCGGCGAGTAGGCAAAACCGGTGCCCACCAACGCCGTTGCCAGATCGGTGGCGGTGCTGCAGCGCAGCGGCTGGCTGCCGTGTTCGCCGGTGACGTGCGCACCCAGGCCGCGGGCCGCCGAGTAGACCCGGCCGCCCTCGACGTCGGCGACCGCGCCGGCCACCGACAACCCGCCGATCTGCGCGCCGATCGACACCGCGTAGGCCGGGATGCCGTAGACGAAGTTCACCGTGCCGTCGATGGGATCGAGCACCCAGGTGACCGCGTCGCCACCCGGGGCTGCGTCGTCGGCCGGGCCGCCGCCTTCTTCCCCGAGGATGGGGTCACCCGGCCGCAGTTGAGCCAACCGGTCACGCAACAACCGCTCGGTGTCGGTGTCGACTACCGTCACCGGATCGGTCGGCGTCGTCTTGGTCTGCACGGCGCCGCTGTCCGAGCCGGCCGGTTGGGCTCCGAACACCTCGGGGCGGCGCCGCCGCACGAACGCGGCCGCCTCTGCAGCCAGCGTCTCGGCCACCGCACGCAACTGCGCCGGCTCCCGGTCGGGTGGTGGGGATGAGCTCACCGCCCTATCGCATCACACCGCCTCCGCGCGTCGTCGCGGCGCGGGTTCCCGACTGGCTAAGGTGGGCGCACACCGAAATCTCGTCGAGGAGCTGCGATGACCAGCACGGACCCCGGGAGTGACCGCTCGTCTGGCCCGGCACCCGACGCGACGCCGGCACGTCGCGCATTCGGCGTCGACGTCGGCGGCAGCGGCATCAAGGGCGGCATCGTCGACCTCGACACCGGGCAGCTGGTCGGCGACCGGTTCAAACTGGCGACCCCACAGCCCGCCACTCCTACGGCGGTGGCCAAAACCATCGCCGAGGTCGTCAGAGCATTCGACTGGACCGGCCCACTAGGGGTCACCTACCCCGGCGTGGTCACCCACGGCGTCGTGCAGACCGCGGCCAACGTCGACAAATCATGGATCGGCACCAACGCCCGCGACATCATCAGCGCCGAGCTGAACGGTCAGGACGTCACCATCCTCAACGACGCCGACGCCGCCGGACTGGCCGAGGAGCGCTACGGCGCGGGCGCCAACCAGTCGGGCCTGGTAGTCCTGCTGACCTTCGGAACCGGCATCGGATCAGCGGTCATCCATAACGGAAAGCTGATTCCCAACACCGAATTCGGGCATCTTGAGGTGGGCGGGAAGGAGGCCGAGCACCGCGCCGCATCGTCGGTCAAAGAACGCAACGACTGGACGTACAAGAGGTGGGTCAAAGAGGTCACCGAGGTGCTGGTCGCCATCGAGAACGCAATCTGGCCGGATCTGTTCATCGCCGGCGGTGGCATCAGCCGTAAGGCGGACAAGTGGATTCCGCTGCTGGAAAACCGCACTCCGGTAGTGGCCGCGACCCTGCAGAACGCCGCCGGAATCGTCGGCGCGGCGATGGCATCAGCCGAGGACGTAACGCACTGAATTTCCCCGCTCGACCAGTTCAAGCGCGCAGTGAAGTTACAATGGACGTCGGCGACCGCCCAACCGATAGCGAGCGAGTACACACGCCGATATCAACGCCGACATTCGACATAGCAGACACTTTCGGTCAAGCACGCCCAGACCCACCGGAAGTGAGTACGACTAAAGGGGTGTATGTGGCAGTGACCAAGGCAAGCCCGGCGACCGAAGAGCCGGTCAAACGCACCGCCACCAAGTCCCCGTCATCGTCCGCCTCACCGACCAAGGCCGGCGCCAAACGAACGGCCGCCAAAGCGGCCAACGGCTCCGCCCCGGCGAAGCGGGCAACCAAGTCAGCGGCTCGGGCCGCCAAGACAGGACCACAGGACAGCGACATCGCTAAGAAGACGCGCACCACAGCCAAAGCCGCAAAGGCACCCTCGGGCCGCGGCCCCGCGAAAGCCAAGGACGCCGCCGACGACGGCGCCGACGTCGACGTCAGCGTCGAGGCCGGCGAGGACTTCGAGAACGAAGCCGATCTGGACGTCGAGCCCGGTGAAGATCTTGACATCGACGCCGCCGACCTCAGCCTCGACGATCTAGAAGAAGAGGTCGAGACCGAAGCCGAGGACGCCGACGACGCCGACGACGCCGACCTGGAAGTGGCCGACGCGGAGGACGGCGAAGAAGCCGTTGCCGTGACGACCACCGTCGCCGCCGCCGCACCCGTCGAGGACGACGAGGACATCGCCGAGCCCAGCGAGAAGGACAAAGCCTCCGGCGACTTCGTCTGGGACGAGGACGAATCCGAGGCCTTGCGGCAAGCCCGCAAGGACGCCGAGCTCACCGCGTCGGCCGACTCGGTTCGCGCCTACCTCAAGCAGATCGGCAAGGTGGCCCTGCTCAACGCCGAAGAAGAGGTGGAGCTGGCCAAGCGCATCGAGGCTGGACTGTACGCGACCCAGCTGATGTCGGAGCTCAACGAACGCGGCGAGAAGCTGCCGGCCGCGCAGCGCCGCGACATGATGTGGATCTGTCGCGACGGCGACCGCGCCAAAAACCATCTGCTGGAAGCCAACCTGCGTCTGGTCGTCTCGCTGGCCAAGCGCTACACCGGCCGTGGCATGGCCTTCCTCGACTTGATCCAGGAAGGCAACCTGGGTCTGATCCGCGCGGTGGAGAAGTTCGACTACACCAAGGGCTACAAGTTCTCCACGTACGCGACGTGGTGGATCCGCCAGGCGATCACCCGCGCGATGGCCGACCAGGCCCGCACCATCCGTATCCCGGTGCACATGGTCGAGGTGATCAACAAGCTGGGCCGCATTCAGCGCGAGCTGCTGCAGGACCTGGGCCGCGAGCCCACGCCCGAAGAGCTCGCCAAGGAAATGGACATCACGCCCGAGAAAGTGCTGGAGATCCAGCAGTACGCCCGGGAGCCGATCTCTCTGGACCAGACCATCGGCGACGAAGGCGACAGCCAACTCGGTGACTTCATCGAGGACAGCGAAGCGGTGGTGGCCGTCGACGCGGTGTCGTTCACGCTGCTGCAAGACCAGCTGCAGTCGGTGCTGGACACGCTCTCCGAGCGGGAAGCCGGCGTAGTACGGCTGCGCTTCGGGCTCACCGACGGTCAGCCGCGCACCCTCGACGAAATCGGTCAGGTCTACGGCGTGACGCGTGAGCGCATCCGCCAGATCGAGTCCAAGACCATGTCCAAGCTGCGCCACCCCAGCCGTTCGCAGGTGCTGCGCGACTACCTGGACTAGGGCCTGACGCCGACCGCGTTACCTGCGTGACTCGTCGGCGAGGTCGTGGCGCGACTGGTGCAGACCGGGAGCGTTCGGGTCGTCCTGGTTTTGGTGATCCAGTTCTTCTTGCATCTCGCGTTGCTCGTCGGTCGGTTTGGTGGCGTCTTCAGGCTTCGAGGTGTTGTCGTCCATCGCAGGAGGATCTCCCGAATCGGCCGCCGGGAAACCGATCGCGTCGATCTGTATGGGGACCGTACGGTCAACCCATGTCAGCAAGACGCACGCGGGTCTCGTCGGGATCGGAGTTCGAAGCGGCCGTCGGCTATTCGCGCGCAGTGCGCGTCGGGCCGCACGTGGCGGTGGCCGGGACCACCGGCAGCGGCGGCGACGTCGCCACCCAGACACGAGATGCGTTGCGCCGCATCGAGTCTGCACTGACCGAAGTCGACGCGACACTGGCCGACGTGGTGCGCACCCGGATTTATGTGACCGATATCGCCAGTTGGCGCGAGGTCGGCGAGGTGCACGAGCAGGTCTTCGGCGCCATTCGACCGGTGGCCACCATGGTGGAAGTCGCCGCCCTGATCGCGCCGCACCTCCTGGTGGAGATCGAAGTGGACGCCTACGTCGGTTCTTGACCTTCGGCCGGCGCGAAGCTTCCATCCTCGGCCGGTAGGTAGGCGGTGGTCTTCATCACCGCCCGCAGCGGCAGCGAACCGTACAAGTGCGGGAACAACATTGACTCGGGATCCGTTGGCACACCAGGTTCCCAACGCAGCGGAGCGTCAAGCAGCGACGCATCGACGTGCAGGAGAACCAGGTCCCGACGACCTCGGTACAGCCGGTTAGCCGGCAGGTGTACTTGGTCCAGCGTCGACAGGTGTACGAACTCCTCCCCATCGTCGGGATCGATCCGATCCAGCGCCTGAGCGTGCGACCAATCCTGCGCCGCGCACAGGCGAACCAAGACAGCCGGAGTGACGGACATCTCAGCAAGCTTGCCTTATCCCCCCGGTGGGTATTGGTGAGAAACGACACACCCCACGGCAACCGGGGAACAAGGCGAAAACCCCCAACGTCTGAAAGAGTGAAGAAACGAGAACGGAGAAGCCATGAATGCAACTCTGACCACCAGTCCCGAGCTAACTCGTGCGGATCGCTGCGACCGCTGCGGTGCCGCCGCACGGGTGCGCGCCAAGCTGCCTTCTGGAGCCGAACTCCTGTTCTGCCAACACCACGCCAATGAGCACGAAGCCAAGCTGATCGAACTGGCCGCCGTGCTGGAGGTCAGCAGCCAGTAACTCTCCGGACTCGCCAGAGTCAATGTCGACCGCGCGAGTAGTCTTCGGGTAATGCTGGACTCGTATGAGTGACCAACTTCCCGGGCAGACGCCGAAGACGTCTCGCCACCATATCTGGCGATTGACTCTTCGTACGCTCTCCAAAAGTTGGGACGACTCAATCTTTTCCGAGTCAGCACAAGCGGGGTTTTGGTCGGCGCTGTCTACACCGCCGTTGCTATTGGGGTTGCTGGGCGCCTTGGCCTACGTGGCCCCACTCTTCGGCCCGGACACCCTGACGGCAATCGAGAAGAGCATCGTCTCGACGGTTCACAATCTCTTCTCGCCCAGCGTGGTGAACGAGATCATCGAGCCCACCATCCGTGAGGTGACCATCAACGCCCGCGGCGAAGTAGTGTCCCTCGGGTTCTTGATCTCGTTGTGGGCCGGGTCGTCGGCGATTTCGGCCTATGTGGACGCGATAGTGGAAGCTCACGACCAGACGCCGCTGCGTCACCCGGTGCGGCAGCGATTCTTCGCGCTGTTCCTCTACGTGGTGATGCTGATGTTCGTCGTGGCGACGGCGCCGGTGGCCGTGGTGGGGCCGCGCAAGGTGAGCGAACACATCCCGTACAGCTTGGCCAACATCCTGCATTACGGCTATTACCCGGCCATTGTGTTCGGCTTGATGGTCGGCGTGACCGTGCTATATCGCGTGTCGTTGCCGGTGCCGCTGCCCACTCATCGGCTGGTTCCCGGCACCATACTGGCCACGGTGGTTTTCCTGATCGCCACCTTGGGTCTGCGGTTCTACCTGCGGTGGATCACCAGCACCGGCTACACCTATGGCGCGCTGTCCACTCCGATCGCGTTCTTGTTGTTCGCGTTCTTCGGCGGCTTCTCGGTCATGATCGGAGCCGAGCTCAACGCCGCCATTCAAGAGACTTGGCCGGCGCCGGCGACGCATGCCCACCGGCTGCGCAACTGGGCGAAAGCCCGCGTGCAGGGGCTTGGCGGAACCAAGGAACCGGTGGGGCCGCCGCCTAGCGCCGCAGTGGTCGAACCGCCGGCCTGATCAGCCCTTCCTGAGCTGGTCGTAGATCTGCTTGCAGTCCGGACACACCGGTGACCCGGGCTTGGCGGCCTTGGTGACCGGAAACACCTCGCCGCATAAGGCCACCACGTGGGTGCCCATGACCGCGCTCTCGGCGATCTTGTCTTTCTTGACGTAATGAAAGTACTTCGGAGTGTCGCTGCCGGTCCCGTCATCGACGCGTTCGTCGGCATCGGTGCGCTCGATCGTCTGGGTCTCCATACCCCACATTGTGCATCGTGGGGGTGCCCCAAACACGGCCCAAGCCGGAATCCGATTGTTGTGGAAGAGTGGAAGCATGACGCGCGGCCCAGAGTTGGGTTTCGACGACGACGGTCGACCGGTGTTGATCACCGCGGCCGCCCCGTCCTATGAGGTTCAGCATCGGGCACGGGTGCGCAAGTATCTGACGTTGATGGCCTTCCGTATTCCCGCGCTCATCGCGGCGGCGCTCGCGTACGGCGCGTGGCACAACGGTCTGATTTCGTTGGCCATCGTGGCCGCGTCGGTGCCGCTGCCGTGGATGGCGGTGTTGATCGCCAACGACCGCCCGCCCCGCGGCAAGGACGAGCCTCGACGCTTCGACGACATGCCGCGGCGCACTCCGCTGTTCCCGACGGCGGAACGCCCGGCACTCGAAGCGCGGCGCCAGCCCGCCCCGCAACCCGAATGGCGAGTCTTCGACGCCGATAGCTAGCCGCGGTTCCGGCTAATCCGCCGCACGCTCCACTTCTCAGGACATTCTCAGGTCGGCGGCACATTCCCGCACGTCACGGCGTGTGAGATGGGAAATGCGTGGGAACTCTAGGCCCGGGCACGTCGTTGAACTCATTGACAAGATAAGCCGATCGGGAGGGCGCAATGGCAAATGCCACCACAAGCCGGGTTGACAGCGATCTGGACGCTCAAAGCCCCGCTGCGGATTTGGTGCGCGTATATCTGAACGGCATCGGCAAGACGGCGTTGCTCAATGCTGCAGATGAAGTGGAACTGGCCAAGCGCATCGAAGCTGGCCTGTACGCCGAGCATCTGCTGGAAACCCGGAAGCGCCTCGGCGAGAACCGGAAACGTGAGCTGGCCGCCGTCGTGCGCGATGGCGAGGCGGCGCGCCGTCACCTGCTGGAAGCCAACCTGCGGCTGGTGGTTTCGCTGGCCAAGCGCTACACCGGACGCGGGATGCCGTTGCTCGACCTCATCCAAGAGGGCAACTTGGGCCTGATCCGCGCGATGGAGAAGTTCGACTACACAAAGGGTTTCAAGTTCTCGACGTACGCCACCTGGTGGATCCGTCAGGCGATCACCCGTGGCATGGCCGACCAGAGCCGCACCATCCGGCTGCCGGTTCATCTGGTTGAGCAGGTCAACAAGCTGGCGCGGATCAAGCGCGAGATGCACCAGAACTTGGGCCGCGAGGCGACCGATGAGGAACTGGCCGCCGAGTCGGGCATTCCGATCGAGAAGATCAACGACTTGCTCGAGCACAGCCGTGACCCGGTAAGCCTGGACATGCCGGTCGGCTCCGAGGAGGAGGCCCCGCTGGGTGACTTCATCGAGGACGCCGAAGCCATGTCCGCGGAGAACGCGGTCATCGCCGAACTGCTGCACACCGACATCCGCAGTGTGCTGGCAACTCTGGACGAACGTGAGCACCAGGTCATTCGGTTGCGCTTCGGCCTCGACGACGGCCAGCCGCGCACGCTGGACCAGATCGGCAAGCTGTTCGGGCTGTCCCGCGAGCGCGTGCGGCAGATCGAGCGCGACGTGATGTGCAAGCTGCGCCACGGTGAGCGGGCCGATCGGCTGCGGTCTTACGCCAGCTAGGCGAAGCGCCGACGCGTCCGCCGCGCGTCGACAATCGGCTTGCTCGACAAGCTTGGCAGGAGACGGTGTGCCCGCCGCGATCAGCGGCGGGCATACTGCTGCCGTGAGGCGTTTTGACGAACCACTCGCGCGGCTGGCGAAGTAGACTCGGCGGCAACGGAGGATGTGTGAATGAACGACTTGGTCGATACCACCGAGATGTATCTGCGGACGATCTACGACCTCGAGGAAGAGGGCGTTACGCCGCTGCGCGCCCGGATCGCCGAACGGCTCGAACAGAGCGGCCCCACCGTGAGCCAGACCGTCTCGCGCATGGAACGCGACGGGCTGTTACGGGTGGCGGGTGACCGGCACCTGGAGTTGACCGACAAAGGTCGCGCACTCGCTATCGCCGTCATGCGCAAGCACCGCCTCGCCGAACGGCTTCTCGTGGACGTCATCGGCTTGCCCTGGGAAGAGGTGCACGCCGAGGCATGTCGCTGGGAGCACGTGATGAGCGAGGACGTGGAGCGCCGACTGGTTCAGGTGCTCAACAACCCGACCACCTCCCCGTTCGGCAACCCGATTCCCGGGCTGCTCGATCTCGGCTTCGGTTCGCAGTCCGGCGGCGAGGACGCTCCCCTGGTCCGGTTGACCGAGTTGCCGCCGGGATCACCGGTGGCGGTTGTGGTCCGGCAGCTGACTGAACACGTGCAGGGCGACATCGACTTGATCACGCGGCTCAAAGACGCCGGCGTGGTGCCCAACGCCCGAGTCACCGTCGAGACCAACCCGGGCGGCGGAGTGACCATCGTCATCCCCGGCCACGAGAACGTCACCCTCCCGCACGAGATGGCCCACGCGGTCAAAGTCGAAAAGGTCTGACGCCTAACCAGCCCGCTGGCCGAACATCCGTCGCGGCGGAAGCCGCACGCCCAGCTGATCGGCCAACCGGTAGCCGGTGACGGCCAGCTCCCGGATCCGCTCGGGCCGCAGCCCCGACTGCAGCGCCGTATCCAGCATCCCCGCCATCCGATGGCTCGGGTCGCAGCGCAAGGCGGCATCCAGTGACACCCCCGCCAGCGGTCCGTCGCCGCGGGCATAAGCGCTGAAGGCCAGCAACACCAAGGCCTCCACTCGCCACGGCTCGGGCAGCAGTCGCGTCAGGGCCGCCCACAACGCTTCGGCCGCCGCGGCGTCTTCCCCTACCGCGAGCCCGTACAGTGTGTCGCGCACGTGCACGTCGTTCAGCGCACAACCCAGTTCGGTCACCTCAGCATCGGACAGCGCCTGCCCGCCGGCCACCCGGCCGGCGGCCGCGATCGCCTTTTGCACATCCTGTCGGCTACAGCCCGCCGGGTCCGCCCGCTGAGCATGCCTCCGGTTCGCCGAATATCGTTGCAGCGCAACGGCCAGTCGAGCGGTGCGTTGGGGATCGTCGATCGCGATGACGGCCTGCAGGTCGGCGCGACGCGGGTAGAGCCGCCGACCGTCCAGCACCGCGGCCGCGGCCAGCGGTGATGCGCCCGGATCGTCGATCACTCCCCCGGCGCCGCACCCGTCGACACAGTGCCACCGCCCGCCCACCGCGATCCGGTCCACCACATGCGCCGCCCACAGCACAATGTCGTGCCCGGCCAGCGCCTCGCTCAGGTCGTCACAGAGCTGCCGATGGTCTTCGTTGCAGCCCGGACAGTGTGCGGCGTCGGCGTCGACGATGACCGCGATCGCCGCTTCGGGGGACGCCGCGGCGGCCACTTCTGCAAGGTGTGCAATCTGGTCCCCGAGGGCAACGCTGAGGTCGGCCCGCATGACGGC
>NZ_LZLE01000145.1 GCF_001673155.1 Mycobacterium sp. 1423905.2
AAGTCCAAGTAGATCTTGGTGCCCAGCAATTTCTCGATCTGGGTGCGCGCCGCACTTCCGACTTCACGTAGCCGCGCTCCCCCTTTCCCGATGACGATTCCCTTCTGGCTGTCCCGCTCGACGTACAGCACGGCGTGCACGTCGACCAGGTCGTCGCGTCCCTCGCGCGGCTACGTGAAGTCGGAAGTGCGGCGCGCACCCAGATCGAGAAATTGCTGGGCACCAAGATCTACTTGGACTTGCGGGTGAAGGTTGCCAAGAACTGGCAGCGCGACCCCAAACAGCTTGGTCGACTTGGGTTCTAGCCGACAACCCGGTTAGCGTCGAAGGTTCCCCGTCGGCGCAGCGGGTAGGCAGGCCGGCATGGCATCCCTACGGCGCGGCAGCGAACTCGTCGAAACACTGCGCGGGCTGGACAACACAGCTTCGACGGCCCAGCCGTCATGGGATCGTTGGGTCTAAGACCCGCTCGGCGGGTCGTCGTCCTGACCGGCGGATAGACGAAACGGCGATCACGCCGACTCGGGCTCGCTACTACCGGTCACCTCGAGCAACCCGTGGTCGCGGACCGCTGCCAGAGACAGTGTGCGGTAACCGAATTCATCGAACAGCACGGTGATCCGCTCGCGGTCGCCGCCGATGACGACGCCCGGTCCCCATTGCTTGTGCTGCACGGTGGTGTCGACGGCGATGGCCGGCGCGGGGACGGTGAGGTCGCCCAGTTCCGCCGCCTCTTTGCAGCGGTCGCAGTTTCCGCACGGCTGTGCCAGGTACTCACCGAAGTAGGAGAGCAAAAAAATCCTGCGGCACGAATCGGTTTCGGCGTAACCGCGCATCATCTCCACCCGGCTCTGGTCGACCCGCTCCCGCAATTCGACCATGTGCACGGCTTCGGCGACGGCCTGCGCGGTCGACATCTTGCTACTCAGCAGTCCTTTGCGGGTGGA
Source organism: Mycobacterium sp. 1423905.2 (assembly GCF_001673155.1). Classification (GTDB taxonomy): domain Bacteria; phylum Actinomycetota; class Actinomycetes; order Mycobacteriales; family Mycobacteriaceae; genus Mycobacterium. Next base: position 948 of record NZ_LZLE01000145.1, read on the forward strand.
TCGAATCGCACCCGACTCGTCGAGCAGGTTGATGCCATTGGTCAACCTGCGGCCCCGGATATCGAGCTTGGTTCGCAAGTCTTTCGGCTTGGTTGGCCGCTTCGGATCAAGGGCGTCATACACCGCCTGCAGAAGTTCTTCGTCCGGACTGCCGGTGGTGAAAAACTTGGCGAGGCCGAGGTCTTCGGGCCGATAGAACAACAGCGCTTGCGCGTCCTCACCGTCGCGGCCGGCCCGCCCGATCTGCTGGTAGTAGCTGTCGAGTGAGTCGGGGATCGACGTGTGCACCACGAACCGTACGTTGGGCTTGTCGATGCCCATTCCGAAGGCGGACGTCGCCACCACCACTTCGTAGTCGTCGTCACGAAATCCTTCGTGCACCTCGTCGCGATCCGCCTTACCCATGCCCGCGTGGTAGGCCGCCGCCGAAATGCCCTTGTCGCGCAGGCCCTTGGCGTAGAACTCGGCGTCTTTGCGGGTAGCCACATACAGCAGGCCGGGCCCTTGCAGCGTGGGCACCGTATCGAGCACCGCGCTGCGCTTGTCGTCGTCGTCGAGGTGCCGCTCGACGGTCAGGGACAGGTTGGGCCGGTCGAAACCGCCGACCACGATGGACGGGTCGTGCAACCCGAGGCGATCCACGATGTCGCGGCGCACCACCACCGAAGCGGTCGCGGTAAGCGCCACCACCGGTATCGACTCACCCAGCCGACGGAACACGTCGGCAAGCCGCCGGTAGTCGGGCCGGAAGTCGTGCCCCCAAGCCGAGACGCAGTGCGCCTCATCCACCACCAGCAGCGACAGCTGGGTGTGGCTGAGCCGTTGCACCACTTCGTCGTTGGCCAGCTGTTCGGGAGAAATGAAGACGAAGTCGGCGTCACCGCGGTCGATGGCTTCCCAATTGCGCCGCAGCTGAGCCGCGCGCAGGCCCGAGTTGACGGCTACCGCCTTCCCAGCTCCGCAGTCCTCGATGGCCGCGATCTGGTCGTGTTGCAGCGCGATCAGCGGAGACACGACCAGCGTCACACCATCGATCAGCCGTGTCGGGACCTGATAGATCGCCGACTTGCCGGACCCCGTCGGCATCACGGCAAGCACATCGCGGCCATCGATCACCGCCCGCATAGCCGCGTGTTGATCGTCGGTCAGCTGCTCCCAGCCGAATTGCGTACGCGCCACCGCATCGAGGTCGTCGGTGTCGTGAGCCGATCGTTTCACCGCGGTCCACTACCCAATGGCATGGTCGGCAAACGCTACCGGCGCTGCGCGTCGGCTAGATCACCTGGCAACCGTCATGCAGATGGGCGGGCTACAGCGGCGCAGCGTTGGCGCCGGTGTTCCACCACACCTCCGGCTGCTTGGCCGCCCACCCGCTGAGCGCCTCCAGTTCGGCCGCCAGTGAGATCAACATGCCTTCACTGTTTGCCGGGCCCATCAGTTGCACGCCGATCGGCAAACCTTCTGAGGTGAATCCCGCCGGCACGTTGATCGACGGCCAGCCCAGCACGTTCCACGGCCAGGCGTACGGGCAAGCGGCGATCATGGTCCGGTCGGTGGCCAGCCCACCCATCCGGTCGAAGGCGCGGGCCAGCGGTGGCGGCTGAGCGGTGGTCGGGGCCAGCACCACATCGACGATATTGAAGATGGAGCCCACCCGGCGTTGGTCGGCGGCCTCGTGACGGCGGGCGCTCCGCAGGATGGCCTGTCCGAGCAGGTGGCCGGTGCGCATGTTCGCCATGGTCCGGGGGTCGAGGATGACCTCGTCACCGAGCCGTTCGCCCCACTCCCACAGGCCTGCGGTGGACCGGGCGAGAAAATCCCAGGACAACCGCACGCCGTAGTCCGGATTGCCCTGCACAACCGTGTGGCCGAGCAATTCCAGCTGCTCGCCGACCCGCCGCGTGGCGGCCAGGATCTCCGGGTGCAGCTTTGTCCGAAACGCGGTGTAGGGGGCCCGAGTCGACAACGCGATCTTCAGCGGGCCCGGCGCGATGCCCACGTAGTCGGACGCGACCAGGGGCGGCGGCTTATGTAAGTCACCTTCGACGTTGCCCGACGCGGCGTCCAGCACCAGCGCCGCATCGGCGACCGTGCGCGCCAGGACCCCGTTGACGGTGATGCCGTTGAACGTCTCGGGCAGCGGCCAGGTGGAGATGCGGCCGCGTTGCGGTTTGATGCCGACCAGATGAGTCCAGGCCGCCGGGATGCGCACACTGCCCGCGCCGTCGGAGCCGATGGCCGCCGTCACCAGGCCGGCGGCCACCGCCGCGGCGCTGCCGCCGGACGATCCGCCCGGGGTATGCCGCCGCGACCAGGGGTTCCTGGTATGACCGAAGGCGGGGCCGCTGGTGAACGGCCACTGGCCCAGTTCGCACGTATTGGTCTTGCCGACGATCACCGCACCGGCCGCTTTGAGGCGGCGAACCACCTCCGAATCCTGAGTGGCGGGCCGCACGTACCCCTCGGTGCCGAATGCGGTCGGCACACCGGCGACGTCGACGTCATCCTTGACCGCGATCGGAATGCCCAGCAGAGGGGAGGTGTCACCGGCGGCGCGCCGGCGGTCCGCCTTGGCCGCATCGGCCAGCGCCGTTTCGGTGAGGACCACCCGGAAAGCGTTCAAGGTGGACTGGCTGACATCGATCGCATGCAGGGATCGTCGGACCAGCTCGGCGGCGGTGACTTTGCGCGTCGCGAGCTGGTAGAGCAGGTCGGTCAAGGTGGGCAGGCGCTTGCCGCCAGAGCCGCAAACGGGCCCCGATTCGGACTCAAAAGCGCCAATCACGGGGTACGAGACTATCGGCGCGGATGCGCGCGATGTCGCGGCGGGGTGCAAAACTATTGTGATGCGGCTATATCGAGACCGAGCTGTTGTGCTGCGCCAGCACAAGCTCGGCGAAGCCGACCGGATCGTTACCTTGCTGACCCGCGACCACGGATTGGTCCGCGCGGTGGCCAAGGGAGTGCGGCGCACCCGCAGCAAATTCGGAGCGCGGCTGGAGCCGTTTGCTCACATCGACGCGCAGCTGCACCCGGGCCGCAATCTGGACATCGTCACCCAAGTCGTCTCGATCGACGCGTTCGCCACCGACATCGTCAGCGATTACGGCAGGTACACCTGCGCCTGCGCGATGTTGGAGACGGCCGAACGGCTCGCCGGTGAGGAGCGGGCCCCCGCTCCGGCGTTGCACCGGCTCACCGTCGGTGCGCTGCGGGCGGTGGCCGACGGGCGCCGACCTCGTGACCTGTTGTTGGACGCCTACTTGTTGCGGGCCATGGGCACCGCCGGCTGGGCGCCGGCGTTGACCGAGTGCGCCCGCTGCGCCGACCCGGGTCCGCACCGGGCATTTCACATCGCCGCCGGAGGCAGTGTGTGCGCGCACTGTCGCCCCGCCGGTTCCACCACACCCCCGCAAGGGGTACTGGACTTGATGTCGGCGTTGCACGACGGTGACTGGGCAACTGCCGAGCAGTCGCCGCAATCCCATCGCGGTTATGTCAGCGGGTTGGTGGCCGCGCACTTGCAGTGGCACCTGGAACGACAGCTCAAAACCCTGCCGCTCGTCGAGCGGTCCTATCAGGGTGATCGCACGGTCGCCGAACGTCGTGCCGCGCGAATCGGGCAGGATACCGAGTGTGGCTAGGAGAGCCGAGCGACAGCTGAAGTCCACCGACTTCCCGCAACTGCCCCCGGCGCCCGACGACTATCCCACCTTTCCCGACAAGTCGACGTGGCCGGTCGTCTTCCCGAAGCTGCCGCCCTCGCCCGACGGTGGGCCGCGCCGGCCCCCGCAGCACGTGTCCAAGGCGGCGCCCCCGCGCATCCCCGCTGACCGGCTGCCTAATCACGTCGCCATCGTGATGGACGGCAATGGCCGCTGGGCCACCCAACAAGGCTTGCGACGCACCGAAGGCCACAAGATGGGCGAGGCGGTGGTAATCGACATCGCCTGTGGCGCAGTTGAACTCGGCATCAAGTGGCTCAGCCTGTACGCCTTCTCCACGGAAAACTGGAAACGGTCGGCCGAAGAGGTTCGCTTCTTGATGGGCTTCAACCGTGATGTGGTACGACGACGTCGTGACATCCTCAACGAAATGGGAGTCCGGATCCGGTGGGTGGGATCGCGACCGCGGTTGTGGCGCAGCGTGATCAACGAACTGGCCGTCGCCGAAGAGGTGACCAGAAACAATGACGTCATCACCATCAACTACTGCGTCAACTACGGTGGTCGCACTGAAATAGCTGAAGCGGCAAGACAAATCGCCCGCGAGGCTGCGGCCGGCAAGTTGAATCCCGACCGTATCACCGAATCCACCATCGCCCGGCACATGCAACGACCCGACATCCCCGACGTCGACCTGTTTCTGCGGACGTCGGGGGAGCAGCGAGCCAGCAATTTCATGTTGTGGCAGTCCGCCTACGCGGAGTACATATTCCAAGACAAGCTGTGGCCGGATTACGACCGCCGCGACTTGTGGGCAGCCTGCGAGGAATACGCCTCGCGTAACCGACGGTTCGGGAGCGCTTAATGCCATCGCTACAGGAGCGTCTGGCCGAGATCTTGCGCGACGTGATGCGCGTCGAGGAAGAACCCGATGGCGGGTTAACCGTCCGCCACGGCGGCACTTTCGCGTCGCTGCGAGTGGTGACCATTGTCGAGGACCTCGAACTGGTGTCCCTCACCCAGATCTTGGCGTGGGATCTGCCCTTGACCAAACAGGTCAGTGAGCAATTGGCCAAGCATGCCCGAGAGGCGAACTTCGGCTCGGTGACCACGGTGGCAAAGCCGGCGCAACGCGGGAAAAGCGCCAGCAAGACCACTTCCAAGGCGGCCAAGACGGCAGACGTGATGCTGCGCTACAACTTTCCGGGTGCCGGCCTGACCGACGACGCGCTGCGCACATTGATCCTGCTGGTGCTCGACTCCGGCACCCGGATACGCAATCTGCTCGTCACCTAGCTTCGGCAGTCAGAGCACAGCCCGAAGATTTCGATGGTGTGGCTGACGTCGGAGAAGCCATGTCTGGTCGCCACTTCGGCGGCCCATACCTCGACCTCGTGGTCGGCCACCTCGATCGTGGAGCCGCAGTTACGGCACACCAGGTGATGGTGATGGTGTTCTGAGCAACGGCGATACACCGATTCGCCGGTGTCGGTGCGCAGCGTGTCCACCATGCCCGCCGCGGCCATCGACTGCAGCGTGCGATACACCGTGGTCAGCCCGATGTTCTCGCCGCGCTGGCGCAGTTCGTCGTGCAACTCCTGAGCCGAGCGGAACTCGTCGAGCGTCTCGAGCAACGTTGAAATCGCCGCGCGTTGGCGGGTGGACCGCACGCTCGCCGAACTGGACGAGGTCATATGCGTTCTTCGCCGGCGTGGGCGACAGCGTCGACGACGATGTGCGCCAGGTGGTGGTCGGCGAGCCGGTACAACACTTCGCGACCCGACCGCTCACCGGCGACCACGCCCGCGGCCTTGAGGATCTTCAGATGCTGGCTGACCAACGGCTGCGGCACGTTCAGCGCGTCGACCAGTTCATGAACACAGCGCTGCGACTCACGCAGCTGCAGCACAATTGCGATCCGGACCGGGGCGGCCAGTGCCCGCAGCAGTTCACCGGCGGCGTCGAGGATCTCCCGCGGCGGCGGAGTCGGAAAAGCGGTGAAGGACCCTGCGCCGTGGTCATGAGGGGCCGCCTCGCCGAACGCAGCATCCGGTGCGATGGTCGGCTCGGATGTGGGACTGGAGGCGGGCGTGGCTGGAGACGTCACCATATGGGAGTCATCACCTCGAGAAGTGCCAGAGTAAGGAAAGCGGCGTACGGCCGACCTCCACTGTCACATGCATGATGATGCATGTCAAAGACCTCGGCGTGATCGCTACCATGACTGATGTTTTCCGGGCAGGGATTGACCGCTGCCCCAGACCGATCAATCCGTGAAAGGGAGTGGACCACCCCGTGGCGTCCATCATCGACTCCGTCGTCAACCTGGCCAAACGGCGCGGCTTCGTCTTCCCTTCAGGTGAGATCTACGGCGGTACCAAGTCGGCGTGGGACTACGGACCGCTCGGGGTGGAGCTCAAGGAGAACGTCAAACGGCAGTGGTGGCGGTCGGTCGTCACCGGCCGCGACGACGTGGTGGGACTGGATTCGTCGATCATCCTGCCGCGCGAGGTCTGGGTGGCTTCCGGCCACGTGGAGGTGTTCCACGACCCCCTGGTCGAGTCGCTGATCACCCACAAGCGATACCGCGCCGACCACCTCATCGAGGCCTACGAGGCAAAGCACGGACACCCGCCGCCCAACGGCCTGGCCGACATCCGCGACCCCGACACCGGTGAGCCGGGCCAGTGGACCGAGCCTCGCGAATTCAACATGATGCTCAAGACCTACCTCGGCCCGATCGAAACCGAGGAAGGGCTGCACTACCTGCGCCCGGAAACCGCGCAGGGCATCTTCGTCAACTTCGCCAACGTGGTCACCACCGCGCGCAAGAAGCCGCCGTTCGGCATCGGGCAGATCGGCAAGAGCTTCCGCAACGAGATCACCCCCGGCAACTTCATCTTCCGCACCCGTGAGTTCGAGCAGATGGAGATGGAGTTCTTCGTCGAACCCTCGACGGCGCCGGAATGGCACCAATATTGGATCGACACACGCGAGCAGTGGTACGTCGACCTTGGCATCAATCCGGAGAATCTGCGCCTCTACGAGCATCCCAAAGACAAACTGTCGCACTACTCCGACCGCACCGTTGACATCGAGTACAAGTTCGGGTTCGCCGGCAACCCGTGGGGTGAGCTGGAAGGTGTCGCCAACCGGACAGACTTCGACTTGTCAACGCACGCAAAGCATTCCGGCACGGACCTGTCGTTCTACGACCAAGTCAACGACACCCGGTATACCCCCTACGTCATCGAACCGGCAGCCGGCCTCACCCGTTCGTTCATGGCCTTCTTGATCGATGCGTACACCGAAGATGAGGCCCCCAATGCCAAGGGCGGCATGGACAAGCGCACCGTCTTGCGCCTGGACCCGCGGCTGGCGCCGGTCAAGGCGGCGGTGCTGCCGCTGTCGCGCCACGCGGACCTGAGCCCCAAGGCCCGCGACCTGGCGGCCGAACTGCGCAAGAACTGGAACATCGACTTCGACGACGCCGGCGCCATCGGTCGTCGCTACCGGCGCCAAGACGAGATCGGTACCCCCTATTGCGTGACGGTCGACTTCGACTCACTCGAGGACAACGCGGTCACCGTGCGTGAGCGGGACGCGATGACCCAGGAGAGGGTCGCGATCGACAAGGTCGCCGACTATCTCGCGGTTCGCCTCAAAGGCTGCTAAAGCCGAGTCTGGTATTTCACCAAAAGGACACACCACGGAAAATTCGCGTGCGCCCACGAATGGCGTTCGCTGGAATCGCCGGCGTGTTTCGTTTCGCGCTAGTCGTCTTCGAATGAAACCTCCGTTTTATTGGTTGTTTCCCCAGCGCCGGGAACGCGTCTGACCACCCGCGACCGGCGCCATGGCTAGCAGCCCGAGCTGCGGTATGGGTACGGGCGTCCAAATTCGGCAGACCCGCCGTCGTATCGGCTCGGGCGGCTTGTGGGTGGGTATCAAAATCGGAGACTGATTTTTCCCCAAAGCCAACACTCTCGAGTGTGATCTGGCTTACGATCCGCGGAGGACGAGTGGTCGTCCGAGCTCGATCAAGTAGGGGTGTGATGATTCCAGAGTTTTCATGGTTGCCGCCGGAGATCAACTCGCTACGAATTTTCTCCGGGGCAGGTGCCGGGCCGTTGATGATGGCAGCGCAGGCTTGGGAAGGCTTGGCCGCTGACTTGCAGGCGTCCGCGTCGTCATTTGACTCAGTGGTTACCGGCTTGACCGGGGGGGCGTGGACAGGCCCAGCTTCGATATCGATGGCGGCTGCTGCCACGCCGTATGTCGGGTGGTTGACGGCGGCAGCGGGTCAGGCGGAACTCGCGGCCAGCCAGGCTCGTCTGGCCGCGACGGCGTTCGAGACGGCGTTAGCGGGCACCGTCCATCCGGCGGCCGTGGCGGCCAACCGCGCGCTTCTGATGGCGCTGATCGCTACGAACTTCCTCGGGCAGAACACCCCAGCGATCGCGGCCACGGAATTCGATTACGTCGAGATGTGGGCGCAGGACGTCGCGGCGATGTTCGGGTACCACGGCGGAGCCACAGCGGTGGCCGCCTCCCTGGTTCCGTTCAGCACGCCGCCACTGGATTTGGCCGGACTGGCCTCAGGGGTCGGCGCGGGCCTGGCGAGCGTGGCGACCTCGGCGTCGGGCGCAGTGAGCCCCCTGATCCAAGGAGTGACCTCAGCCGCTCCGGCGCTGGTGTCGGGGGTGCAGTCGGTTGTTTCCGGCGTACCGGTGCAGTCGCTGATGTCGGTGGCTCAACTCGGGGCGATGCCGGCGAGCATGTTGATTTCGCCGCTGACGTCGTTGGCGCAGACCGCCAACGCGGGCACCGCCGGCCTGGCTGGCGCGGGCATGGCAGCGGCCGCCGATGTGCCGAAGCTGGTCGGTGACACCGCTCCCGCGGCTGCCGGCTTGCGCGGCTTGGGCGGTGCCGGCATGGGTGCAGGGATGGCAGCAGACCTGGGTAAGGCCCACCTCGTGGGCGCGATGTCGGTGCCGCCGACCTGGCAGGGCTCGACACCGAAGGCCATGCTGACGTCCGCTATGTCGGGTTTCGGTGCCGCCCCGGAGGCGGCCGCCATGGCCCCGGCTGGCGCCGGTGGGATGCCGATGATGCCGATGCCGATGGGCATGGGCGGCGCCGGGGGCGGTATGCCTGGCGGGATGATGGGCCGCGGCGGAGGGGGCGCGCACGTGGTCCAGAACCGGCCGAGCGTGGTGCCGCGGACCGGGGTCGGATAAAGCGGGGGGTGATTGGCCGGGATCTTCGGGTTGGCCGTGGTACGCCACAGTGGCGCAGCACGTATCGGGGTTGAGTTTTTCGGTAAGAAAGGAAAAGGCAAGTGACTTCAAGGTTTATGACCGACCCGCATGCGATGCGGGCGATGGCGGGTCGTTTTGAGACTCATGCGCAGACCGTTGAGGATGAGGCGCGTCGGATGTG
>NZ_LZLE01000146.1 GCF_001673155.1 Mycobacterium sp. 1423905.2
AAATTCACATCGACTGGAGTGCTGCGCTGAGAAAGGTGCTGGGCCTGGCACAATCGGAGAAGTGACCTCGCCCGGCCCCCATCCACCCCTGCCCCGGGGTCGGCTGCGGCCGGGTGAGTTGGCGCAGGCTGCCGTGATGGCGGCGTTGTGTGCCGTGATCGCCATCATCTCGGTCGTCGTGCCGTTTGCTGCGGGCCTGGCGCTGCTGGGCACCGTTCCGACCGGGCTGCTGGCCTACCGCTACCGGCTGCGGGTGCTGCTGGCCGCGGCGGTGGCCGCCGGGGTGATCGCCTTCCTGATCGCCGGGCTGGGCGGTTTCATGGGCGTGGTCCACAGCGCCTACATCGGTGGCCTGACCGGCTTCGTCAAGCGCAAAGGTCGCGGCACCCCCACCGTGATCGTCTCCTCGCTGATCGCGGGGTTGGTGTTTGGCGCCCTGATGGTCGGTGTGCTGGCGGTGTTGGCCCGGTTGCGGCATCTCATCTTCGACGTCATGACCGCGAACGTGGAGGGCCTCGCGTCATTCTTGGCCCGGATTGATATGCCCGGTGCCGGCGCGGATATGAAGCGGTACTTCATTGCTGCCTTGCACTACTGGCCGTGGTGGTTGCTCGCGTATTTCACGATCGGGATCTCGATCGTGTCGTTGATCGGCTGGTGGGCGTTGTCGCGGCTGTTGGAGCGCATGCGCGGCATCCCCGATGTGCACAAGCTCGATGCCCCGGTCGACGGCGACGACGGCGCCCACATCGCCCCGGTGCCGGTTCGGCTCGAAAAGGTTCGGTTCCGCTATGCCGGCGCGGGCCAAGACGCGTTGCCGGAGACCAGCCTGGAGGTTCACCCGGGCGAACATGTAGCCATCACCGGCGCCAACGGTTCCGGTAAGACGACGTTGATGCTGCTGCTGGCCGGTCGAGAGCCGACGTCGGGAACCCTCGAGCGGCCCGGCGCGGTGGGCCTGGGCAAGCTGGGCGGCACCGCAGTTGTGTTGCAGCATCCCGAGTCTCAGGTATTGGGCACCCGCGTCGGCGATGACGTGGTGTGGGGTTTGCCACCGGGTACCAAGGCCGATGTCGATCGGCTGCTGACCGAGGTGGGTCTGGACGGATTCGCCGAACGCGACACCGGAGGCCTGTCTGGCGGTGAGTTGCAGCGCTTGGCGCTGGCTGCGGCTTTGGCGCGGGAGCCGGCCTTGCTCATCGCCGACGAGGTCACCACCATGGTCGACCATCAGGGCCGCGAGGCGCTGCTCAGTGTGCTGTCCGGTCTGACGAAACGGCACCGCACCGCGCTGGTGCACATCACCCATTACAACAACGAGGCCGATACGGCCGACCGGATCATCAATCTCAGCGATTCCCCGGACAACACCGGCGTCGTGGAGGCCGCCGAGCCGCCCGCGCGGATCACCGTACCGGGTGAGGAGGCGCACGCGCCGGCGCTCGAGTTGGTCGGGGTCGGTCATGAATACAACCTCGGAACACCCTGGGCGAAAACGGCCTTGCGCGATATCAACTTCGTCGTCGAACAGGGCGACGGTGTGCTGATTCACGGCGGCAACGGGTCCGGCAAATCGACGCTGGCGTGGATCATGGCGGGGCTGACCGTTCCCACCACTGGCGCCTGCCTGCTCGACGGCCGTCCCACCCACGACCAGGTCGGTGCCGTGGCGCTGTCGTTTCAGGCCGCCCGGCTGCAGTTGATGCGCAGCCGCGTCGACCTGGAAGTGGCATCGGCAGCGGGCTTTTCGCACCGCGACGAGGACCGCGTGGCCGCCGCGCTCAGCGTCGTCGGGCTCGATCCCACCCTGGGCAAACGGCGCATCGACCAACTCAGCGGCGGCCAGATGCGCCGCGTCGTGCTCGCCGGACTGCTCGCTTGCTCGCCCCGTGCCCTGATCCTCGACGAGCCGCTGGCCGGACTGGACACGGCCAGCCAGCGCGGGCTGTTGCGGCTGCTGGAGGACCTACGCCGAAAACAAGACCTGACCGTAGTGGTCATCTCGCACGAATACGTCGGCATGGAAGACCTGTGCCCCCGCACGATGCACCTGAGCAACGGCAGGGTGGAGTCGGTGCCGACGACCGCGGCGGGAGGTAAGTAAGTGGCGACCAAAACCCCGGTCGGGCGCGGAGCCCGTCGGCCCGGCCGACCGGTCGTGCTGTTGATCCCGGTGCCGGGGAAGTCCGCGATCCACGATCTGTGGGCGGGTACCAAACTGCTGGTGGTGTTCGGGATTTCGGTCCTGCTCACCTTCTATCCGGGGTGGATCGCGCTCGGTCTGGTGGCGGCGCTCGTGCTGGCGGCGGCGCGGATCGCACGCATTCCGCGCGGTGCGCTGCCATCGATGCCGCGGTGGCTGTGGATCGTCCTGGCGATCGGCTTCATCACCGCGGCGTTGGCCGGTGGCTCCCCGACGGTTCGGATCGGCGCAGCCGAAGTGGGGCTGGGCGGGGCGTTGTACTTCCTGCGGATCACCACGTTGTCCATCGTGCTGCTCGCGCTCGGCGCGATGGTCTCCTGGACCACCAACGTGGCCGAAGTAGGCCCTGCCGTCGCGGCATTGGGCCGCCCGCTGCGCATCCTGCGGATTCCTGTGGATGAGTGGGCGGTGGCACTCGCCTTGGCGCTGCGCGCTTTTCCGATGCTCATCGACGAATTCCAGGTGCTCTATGCCGCACGTCGCTTGCGACCCAAGCACATTCCGCGCAGCCGAAAGGCGCGACGGCAGCGGCACGCGCGTGAGCTCATCGACCTGCTCGCGGCTGCCATGACAGTGACGCTGCGGCGCGCGGACGAAATGGGTGACGCGATCACCGCGCGCGGTGGTACCGGACAGTTGTCGGCGCATCCCGCGCGGCCGAGGTTCTCCGACTGGTTGGTGCTGGGCCTCACGGTCCTCCTCAGCGCGGCCGCAGTCGTCGGTGAGACGATCTGGCACACCACCTAGCCGGTGCGGCCATCGGCTGACCTAGCGACGGGAGGCGCCCTTGCCGGCCACTTCGATCAGCCTCAAAGACCAGATGCTGCGGCGGCGCCCGGTGGGCCACGCCCCCGTCGCAGCCGGGGCCTCGGCCAACCTCAAACGCAGCTTCGGCACCTTCCAGCTCACCATGTTCGGGGTGGGGTCGACGATCGGCACCGGTATCTTCTTCGTGCTGGCCGAGGCGGTTCCGGAAGCCGGGCCCGGGGTGATCGTTTCGTTCGTCATCGCCGGAATCGCGGCCGGCCTGGCAGCGATCTGCTACGCCGAATTGGCCTCAGCGGTCCCGGTTTCGGGATCGTCGTACTCCTACGCCTACACCACGCTGGGCGAAGCCGTCGCGATCGTGGTGGCGGCGTGCCTGCTGTTGGAGTACGGGGTGGCCACGGCCGCGGTCGCGGTGGGTTGGAGCGGATACGTCAACAAGCTGCTGCACAACCTGTTCGGGGTGCAGCTACCGGCGGCGTTGTCGGCGGCGCCGTGGGACTCCCATCCCGGTTATGTGAACCTGCCTGCGGTCGTGCTGATTTTTCTGTGCGCGCTGCTGCTGATCCGCGGCGCCAGTGAGTCCGCGACGGTCAACGCGATCATGGTGCTGATCAAGCTCGGGGTGCTGGGCATGTTCGTGATCATCGCGTTCACCGCGTACGACGCCGACCACCTCAAGGATTTCGCACCGCTGGGAGTCGCAGGAATCGGGTCGGCCGCCGGCACCATCTTCTTCTCCTACATCGGCCTCGACGCGGTGTCGACCGCGGGAGATGAGGTCAAGGATCCGCAGAAGACCATGCCGCGGGCGTTGATCACCGCGTTGGTGATCGTCACCAGCGTCTACGTCCTCGTCGCGCTTGCCGCGTTGGGCACTCAGCCCTGGCAGGATTTCGGTGCGCAGGAAAACGCCGGCCTCGCTGTCATCTTGGACAATGTCACCCGCTCCCGTTGGGCCAGTACGATTTTGGCTGCGGGGGCGGTCATCTCGATCTTCACCGTCACCCTCGTCACGATGTACGGCCAGACCCGCATCCTGTTCGCCATGGGCCGGGATGGTCTGCTGCCGGCTCGGTTCGCCAAGGTCAATCCGCACACCATGACCCCGGTGAACAACACCGTGATCGTCGCTATCGCCGCGTCGGCGCTGGCCGCGTTCGTGCCCCTCGACAAGCTGGCCGACATGGTGTCCATCGGCACCCTGACGGCCTTCATCGTGGTGTCGGTCGGAGTGATTATCCTTCGGGTGCGCGAGCCGGATCTGCCGCGAGCGTTTCGGGTGCCGGGATACCCGGTGACACCCGTTCTTTCGGTGCTCGCGTGTGGCTACATCCTGGCCAGCCTGCACTGGTACACCTGGATCGCGTTCAGCGGTTGGGTGACCGCGGCGTTGATCTATTACCTGGCGTGGGGCCGCCATCACAGTGCGCTCAATCAGGAGATGCCGTGACCGTCCTGGTCGGGTATCGGGCCGGCAAGGTCGGACTGTCGGGGCTGCACCTGGCGGTCCGCATCGCTCGCACCCTCAAGACGTCGCTCACCGTGGCCACGGTGGTACCCAGGCCTTGGCTCACACCGTCGTTCGCGCGCGTCGACGCCGAATACCAACAGTGGGCGGATCATCTGGCGGAAAACTCCGCCGCGGAGGCGCAGCGTTATCTGTTCGCGCTGAGCGACGGGATTCGCGTCAATTACCGCGACCGGGCGCACCGGTCGGTGTCAAGCGGGTTGATCGAATTGGCCGAGGAGTTCGGTGCGGAAATGGTGGTGCTCGGCTCCTTGCCCAGCGGCGGCCGAGCCCAAGTGGTGGTAGGCACCACCGCGGACTGGTTGCTGCACTCCTCACCGGTACCGGTGGCGATCAGTCCGCCCGAATACCGTTCCCACACTGGGACGTTGACCCGACTGACGTGCGCGTACTCGGCGACGGCGGAATCAGTCGAAGTGCTGCGACGGTGTTTGGATTACGCCGAACGGTTCGAGGTGCCGGTCCGGGTCATCACTTTCGCGGTGCGCGGCAAGACGATGTATCCGCCCGAGGTCGGACTGGACGCCGAAGACGCGATCTTGGCGGCGTGGGCGACGCAGGCGCAAGACATCCTCGACGGGCTGCGGTCCGACGGAGTCGTCGGCGAAGACGTTGCGCTGCAGGTGGTTACCGGCCATAGCTGGCCAGAGGCATTGCACAACACCGACTGGCAAGACGGTGAGATGTTGGCCTTGGGCACGTCGCCACGAGGCGACATCCGCCGTGTGTTCCTCGGGGCCCGCAGCGGCAAGATCATCCGGCACAGCCCGGTTCCGGTGATGGTGCTGCCCGGCTGAGCCGCTTGCGATTGTCACGCTGGCTCGCTCGGACGGTTGGCAGCGTCGAAGAATCGCAATTCGAATTCCATCGCCTGGCGATACAGGCTGATTAGGCGGTCCTGATCGCCCCCGTACCGGTCGAGTAGCTCTTCTAGGCGTCGTACCAGGGCCTCGAACTCCGGACTCGAGTACGTCATCACCCACTCGCGATATAGACTCTCGGGCTTTGTGTTAGTCGCCAACTGCTGACCGAGGTGAGCGTAAAGCCGCATGCATGGCGTCATCGCCGCCGCGATGTGGCCAACCGGCTCGAGCGCAGCGACCGCCAACAGGAAATTGGTGTACGCCGAGGTAGCGGGGTCTGGTGCTGGGTAAAGATCGACACCCCAGCGTGCCGCGTAGCCCTGGTGCAGACGCAGCTCATCACTGGCGGCATCGAGCAGCTCTTTGAACACCATCAACCCATCTCGGTCCGGGCTCTTCGCCAGGGCCAAGGCGTAGGCGCGACAGTAGGCGTCAAGGTAGGCGGCGTCCTGCCCCACGTAGTGGGCGAACTTGGCTCGGACCAACTCTCCGGAGGCTATGCCCTGCACGAACGGGTGTTGCAGCGCCGCTCGAGCGATGTCCTGGTTTCGCCGCCATAACGAGTCCGAAAGGGATACCACCAATCCACCGTAGAACTCGGCGATTGCCGAGCGTCACGGGTGACTACCGTCTTACCGCTGTGCGGCGGCGTTGGCGGCGGCCTGCGCCCGGCGCAATATGGTCGGGATATCGCCGCGACCGAGGAACATCTCGTCGAAGTAGGGTTTGAGCGCTTGGTTGCCGGCCGCGAATCCGGGACCGCCAGGGGCCGGAATGCGCGGGCCGTTCAGCACCGTGAAAAACGGTGTGACATCGATGCCCTTGGCTCGCCAGTAATCGAAGTAGACCGGCTGCGCGGCGAGGACCGCGGGAATGGCCGCGCCTTCCCGGCCGAGGTAGGCGTTGCCCTCGGTGCTGCCCATCCACGCCAGCACCTGACGCACCGCCTCGGGATGCCGGGTGGCCGAGTTACCCGCCGCGGCAATGCCGTTCGTCACGCTCACCCGGCCTCGGGGTCCGCTGGGCAGCATCGCGACCTTCCACCGGAACGCGGCGTCGCGGGCCACGGCCGCCAAACTGTAAGTGCCCGACTGAAACAGCGCCATCCGGCCGGCCAGGAACTGGTTACGCGAGAAGTCGCCGTTGTCGTTGGTGTCCGACGCCGGTGGCGCGACGTGGACGACGTTGATGAGGTCGACCAAGTAGCGGAAGGCGTCAAGGGCTCCCGGGTTGTCGAAGGCGAACTCGTCGCCGCGCTGAAACACACCGCCCGCCGAGCCGATGTAGTTCAGGTAGATGCCTTGCGGATCGTTGGCGGCGTTGTAACCCCACTGGCGCACTCGCATGCCATCGAATCCCGGTGTGTCTGCGGCATGTCCGTCGGCGTCGACGGTGAGGCGGGCCAGCAGCGGCCGCAGCGTGTCGTCCCCACCCAGGCTCCACCGGGCGGCGTCCAGTTCGCCCGGATCCACTCCCGCGGCGGCCAGCAGGTCGGCGTTGTAGAACACCGCGATGCCGGCGTCGGTCAACTGCGGTACGCCCCACAGCACGCCCTTGCGGGTGAACTGCTCCACCACCGCCGCGTCCCAATCCGCGAAGCGGCCGATGTCAATTTTCAGCAACCGGCCGCTGTCGGCATAGGCGTCCAAGTAGGCGTTGGACAACCAGAAGATGTCATCGGCGCTGCCACCGGCCACGTCGGTGCGCAGGGTGTCGAAATAGTTGGAGTAGGCAACCAGATTGGTGTGCACTTCGATGTTGGGATGGGTGCGGGTGAACGCCTGGAACGACTGCCGGTAGGCCGCCGCGATCGGTTCGGCCCACAAGCGCACCGTTACCACGACCTTGCCGTTGCTGGGCTCGCCCGTCCGGCCCATCAACACCGCCGTGGTCAGCAATAGCGCCGCGATGACCACCAGCGCGGTGGCGACGAGGGTAGAGAAGCGGAGGCGGTTCACTGCGACGCCTATGTCGGTCACTTGATCCCCGAAACGACGATCGAGGACACAATATGGCGTTGGAAAACCATAAAGAGGGCGACCAGCGGCACGATCGCCAGCGTCGTCGCGGCCATCACCAGCGTCCATTGGGAATTGAACCGCGACTGCAAATCCGCGGTGGCCACCGTGAGCACCCGCCACCGATGACCGCTGGTGATCACCAGGGGCCACATGAAGTTGTTCCACTGCGAGACCACCGTGATCATTGTCAGCGCCGCCAACACCGCCCGGCTGGACGGCAGGATCACATGCACGATCACGTCCAGAGTGTTCGCGCCGTCCAGGCGAGCGGCGTTGATCAAGTCATCAGGGATCATGCGGAAGTGCTCGCGAAGCAAGAAGATGGCGTAGGGAGAGCCGAACACGAATGGAATCACCAATGCCCAGAACGTGTTCCGCAGACCTAGCTGCGCCATCATCAGATACAGCGGCACCACGGTGACCGTACCGGGCACCATCAAGGTCGCGATGTAGACCCAGAAAAGAGCGTCACGGCCGCGAAACTCCAATCGGGCGAACGCATATGCTGCCAGCACCGAGAAGGTGAGCTGGCCCAACAAAATCACCGCAGTCATCAAGGCGGTCACCGCGGCAGCGCGGCCGAATCCAGCCCCCGCGAGATCGCCGTAGTTGGCCAGCGTCGGCGGGCGGGGCAGCTGCAACGGTGTGCCGGTGGCGAATTGGTGCGCCGACGTAAACGAAGTCAACAGCCCAAACGCGAACGGCGCCAACGTGATCAGTGCGCCGATGGCCAGACCGACGTAGATGACGGCGTTGGTGATGCGACTAGGTGAGGTCATAGCTGATCCGCCGCCGGAAGTACAAGTGTTGGACTAAGGTGACGCCGACCAGGATGACGAACAGCACCACCGCCATCACCGATGCCCGGCCGATCGCGGCCGCGCCGAACGCCTCGGCGTAGATGCGGTGCGCCACCAAGTCGGTGCTGCCTTCCGGCCCGCCCCCGGTCAGGGCGTAGACCGTATCGAAAACCTGTGCCACGCTGACAATCCCGGTGACCAGGACGAAAAACATCGTGGGGCGCAGCATCGGCAACGTGATCCGCCAGAAACGCTGCCATGTGTTGGCGCCGTCGGTGCGGGCGGCGTTGTGGATGTCCTCGGGGATGGCCAGCAGACCGGCCAGGAAGGATAGCGAGACGTAACCGACGTTGGTCCAGATGACGACCGCCGACACCACCGGCAGCGCCATATCGGGATTGGTGAGCCACTCGATGCGGTGTCCCAGCAGTGTGCTGACCGCGCCGTCGGTGGGGGCCAGTATCCAGCGCCACAACACCGCAATCGCCAACGGCGCACAGATCCAGGGCAGCACGTACAGCGTGCGGAACAAGCCGGTGCCGGGGA
>NZ_LZLE01000147.1 GCF_001673155.1 Mycobacterium sp. 1423905.2
CAGCGCTTCGCCCTCGGCGATCACGTCGGGCATCTGCTGCAGCCGGTGGCCGGGGAGCAGCCGGACGAGTTGAAGGACTTGGTCTCCTTCAACGACGTGCGCCACCTGGAACCGGGCCACGAGGCGTGAGCCGGTGAGCGACTGGCCTCTCGTCGGCATGGTCGGCGGGATCGACGAGTTGGCCGCCCACTACGCCCAGCCCCCGGACGGGTTGCGCGCCAACATGATTTTCAGCGCCGATGGCGCGGCGGCGTTCGCCGGCCGGGCCGGTTCCTTGTCCTGTCCCACTGATCAGCGGCTGCTACGGGTCCTGCGCGGGTTCGCCGACGTGGTGTTGGTGGGCGCCGGTACGGCTCGTGCCGAAAACTACGGTCCGGTTCACCTCACCGACGAGCAGCGAACTGCCCGGCACCGCGACGGGCACACCCGCCCTCCACCCATCGCGGTGGTCAGCCGCAGCGGTGAATTGCCCGGTCGATTGTTGAGCGATTCCGAACAGCCACCGATCCTGTTGACCTGTGCTCAGACCGCGGCGCGAGACGACTTGCCCGGCGGGTTGCAGGTGCTGGTGGCCGGCGAGGAGTCAGTGGACGTGGTTGGCGCGTTGGAACTGCTACGTGAGCGGGGCCTGCGTCGGATCTTGTGCGAGGGTGGGCCGACGCTGCTCGACGAGCTGGTGGAGAACGACGCTGTCGACGAGATCTGTGTGACGCTGGCTCCGAAGTTGGCCGCGAATCAGCCGGTGCGTCAGCACCTGCAGCCCTCCGGGTTGGCCATGCCGGTCGAGATGGCGCTCGAACACGGTTTGGTGTACGACGACTACCTGTTCTTGAAATACCGGCGTCAACCGCGCGGATAGCCGCGTCGTACGGTTCGGTCGAGGATGCCCAAGGTGGCGCGCAGCGCGCCCTCGGACAGCACCGGGAAGATTTCCGCTTCTCGCCACTTCGGGTCGATGTTCGACCAGTCGTAGAAGGAGGTGACCACGGTCGCCGGGGAATCGTCGAGAGGCTGCAGCCGGTAGCCATAGACGTGACCGATCTGGGGGCGGAGTTGGCCGAGGATGGTCCACGCGATGAGCCGGTCTCGCTCGAATTCCGTGATGGACACGGTGACGTCGTACTTACCCAGCTGCGGGTAATCGTTGAGGGCTTCGCGGTCCATGTGCACGACGAAGCTGTCCCCGACGGCCCGGACCGGTTCGCCGTCGGCTTCCTGGAGCATTCCGGAGGCGTCGATGGCGACGTGTCCTTGCGGGTCACACAGCACCGCGAAGATGTCCGGCGCCGGGGCCTCGATGGTGCGCTGCACCTCGATGCGTTCGGTCATTTTTGCTAACCGATCAACTTGGTCAGCCAGCTCGGGTCTTGCATGTTGACCGAACTGCTTCCGTCCCACACGAACGGCGTACCGGTGGCATTGAAACGTGCGAGCGTTGCATCGGCGTTGGTGGCTTTCGTCTGCGCGGTGCCCAGGTCGGCTCCGGACTTGATGCAGTTGATCGCCGAAGCGTTGGCGCCGCTGGTCTGGGCCAGGTGGGCGAGTTCGGCGTCGGTCCGATCGGAGGCCGCACCCTCTTGCGGCTGGAAGTCGCTGGCGAACAACCCGAAGTAGAACTGTGTATAGGCCTTGGCGTCGTTTTGCGCTGCGACGCAGTAAGTCGCCGCCACCGCGCGGGTCGAGTAGTTCTTCGTGTGCGACTTGTCGTCGAGGAAGTTGAGCAAGTGATAACGCACTGTCAACTTCTTGCTGTTCACCGCGGTGTCGATATCAGTGGCATACGACCGGATGAAGGCGCCGCAGGGCGGGCACATCGGTTCGTTGAACACGTCGATTGTCGTCGGCGCTACCGAACTGCCGATCGATACACCGTCGCTAAGGACTTGCAGTTGCACCGCGTCTGGCGGGGGCGGTGCCGGTGACGATGGCGTGGCCCGCGGCGGGCCGGCCTTGGGCGGGTGGACGAACGCGACGATGAGCGCGCCCGCGATGGCCAGCGTCGCGACGACGGCCACACCGACCCAAAGCCACGGCTTGCGTAGCACTCCACCGTTGGCCTGCGGTGGGGCTTGACCCCATGGCGGGGCGCCGCCCCATCCGGTCTGCGGCTGGGGCATCACAGCGCTGGGCGCGGCCGGCGACCAGGCACCCGAGGGCGCCGGCCATGCCGCGCCCTGTGGCACGCCGTGGCTCGGGGTGGGCGTTGGTGGGTAGAAGCCAGAGGGATTGGCGAACCCGGCGGGCACATCCGATTGACTGCGTTGCAGGATGTCAATGGCTCGGCCCTGGTCGGGCGTGGTCAGGGCCGCGTAGGCGGCCGCGGACAGATCACCGCAGGTCGCGTAGCGGTCCGCCGGGTTTTTTGCCATACCGCGCGCGATCACTTCGTCGAAGGCAACCGGGATGCCGGGCCGCGCAGTGCTGGGTCGCGGAATCGGTTGATGCAGATGTGCGCCCATCACGCTGAGCTGATCGCCTCGGAACGGGGGCGATCCGGTCAAGCACTCGTAGAGCACGCAAGCCAGCGCGTAGATGTCGGCTCGGTAGGTGACTTCACCGTCGCCGAACCGCTCCGGAGCCATGTAGTAGAGCGTTCCGACGGTGCTACCCAACTGTGTCAGCTTCTCGTCGTTGGTGGCGCTGGCGATTCCGAAATCGACCAGATAGGCGAAGTCGTCGGCGCTGATCAGAATGTTCTCCGGTTTGACATCCCGGTGGGTGACGCCAGCGGCGTGCGCGGCGTCGAGCGCCGAGCCGATCTGGCGCACCACAGCCACCGCCCGCGGCGGGGGCAGCGGCCCGTAGCGCTTCAACGTGGCGGCGAGGTCTTTGCCGTCGATCAAGCGCATGTCGACGTAAAGCTGGCCGTCGATCTCGCCGTAGTCGTGAATCGGAACCACGTGCGGCTCTTGCAACCGTCCCGCCGTCCGCGCTTCGCGCTGCATGCGGGCGCGGAAGACCGGATCGCTGGACAGCGATCGCGACATCAGCTTCAGCGCGACCACGCGCTCACGCGAGGTGTCCTCTGCCTCATAGACGTCGCCCATCGCGCCGCTGCCAACCAGCCGTCGCAGCCGATACGGCCCGACTTGCGTACCCTCCCGCGATTCCGCGGTGTCACTCATCCCGACTCCTCATGAAGCCATCCCTGCGCAGCAAACCAGTGCGCGGTGGCGTGCAGGGATAAGGCTAACGGCTGTGAGCGCTGTCGGGCGTAATGACGTCGAAGCTGACCCGCGGAAGCGGCGCGCAAACGTGTCGGTCCTCTTACGATGTCGCTGTGGTCAGCGACAACACCCGAGCGACCGATGACGACCGCAATGCAATCTGTCAGATGCTGGACGCCGCGCTGGGCGACGGCCAGCTGTCGGCCGAAGAGCACCGTGAGCGGGTGAGCGCTGCCACCAGGGCCCTGACCTTGGGCGAACTGGATTCGCTGGTGTCGGATCTGCAAATTCGTAAGCCGCCGCCACCGTCGTCTCCACCAGTATCAGTGCGCACCTGGGGCATTCGACTCTCGGTGGCACTGGCGTTGGTGTTGTTGACTGTCGGCGTTGCGTGGGGACTGCACCGCAAGCCGACGTCGCATGCCGCCACGGTGTCCACCCCATCCGCGCCGAGCGTCACGGTCAGCCTCGGTGCGCCGACAACGACGACCATGTCGCCGCAGCCACCGCCACAGCTGCTCACGCTCAGTGGGGTGACCGAAGTGTTGGCGCAGATGCGAACCCAGTTCGGTGACAACCTGGGTTACCAGCTGAACATCTATCCGGACAAGGCGGTGCTGCAGCGTCCGGACACCGCCAACGCCCACAAGATCGTGGAGTGGATCTACCGCAATGGCGGTTGGACCAACCGCGGCCCCAGCACCGCCGTCTTCTCCGGATCCGGTGTCGGCGACCTCAGCAAGTTCGACGTGCAGGCGGTGCTGGACGTGGCGCGCGAGGCACCGAACACTCTCGCGCTCTACGAAGCGCCGCAGACCTTCCTGGCGATCCAGAGCCGCAAAGACGGCACGCTGTACCTGAATATCCACGTCTCGGACAACACCCGGCGCAGCGGATCCATCGTGGTCGGCGCGGACGGCAGCATCGCCGAAATCGACCGCCCGCCCCGGTAAGTCACCTCATCCGCAGGCCGCGCATGCGGACCCACAAGTCAGCCGCGACCAAGCCGGCGGCCCAGACCGCTGCCGCGACACCGAGATGCACGAAGCTTTTGGTGTCGCGGCCCAAGACCGGTCCGATTGCCGCGGGCAGTTGAGTCCATAGCACCTTGTGCTCCACCCCGTCCATCGGGTCGGCGACGTAATAGACCGCGTAGGGCAGCACCAGGGCCGCGATCCAGGCGCCGATGCGACGCACCTCGTGGCGTTGTCGCCACCGCCGAACCAGCGGCTCGGCGGCCACCGGGTGCAGCACGGAGACGACATTTCCGACCCCGAGCCACGACAAGATCGGGACCGCGACGTTGGGGATGGTGACCCCAAGGCGCTGCGGGGATTCCAGCTGCAGCGTCAGCGCCATCGCCACCAACAGCGTCGGCAAACCCACCAGGGCGAGCAGCGCCAAGTTCTTGATTAACAGCATTCGCCACAACGGCGTGCCGTCGGACAATCCCTTGGCGACGCGGTAGTGGTCGCCGCCCAGCACGTTCGTCGTGGTCACGTCGGCCAGCACGAACGAAGAGAAGTAGGCGCTGACCAGCACCACCCAGTCCAGGTGGTGATGGTGGTAGTGACGCGTCTGGTGACCGTGTGAAGCCAACGGCTGCACCGCGAGCCAACCGATGGCCAGGAACAGATTCGTCACCACACCGCTCATCCAGGTACGGGGCGGCGTGAACGCCCAACGGATCTCGGAACGCACTGCAGGCCACAGCTTTTGGTTGAAACCGCTGGCCGCTCGCACCGCGGAGGCCGGACGGGGCGCCGACGCACGCACCACCGCTCGCAGCGCCGCGCGCAGGTGCCGACGCATCGGCGTCTCCAGCTCCGCCATCCGACGCTGCTCTACCTGTCTTCGGCGGGCGGGGCGGTTTCGACGGTTGCGATTTTGCTGAAACCACTGATGGTGAGCACTCGGACCAACAACGGATGCACAATGACCCGCAGCCGGTCGACTTCGTCCGCATGGTCGAAAAGCGCGTTGATGCCGGCGCTGTCGACGTACCTCACCGCACTGAGATCGATGGTGATCGGCCGGCGAGTGCCGCCACTGGCCGAACTGAGCGCCTGAGTGAACTGTTCGATGTTGCTGAGATCGATCTCCCCGGTAGCAGTCACCCTCGGCGTCCCGTCCGCGCCACGGTCCGTGTTGAGGGTGAGCTGTGTGGCCATCAAGAGATCCTTGCGTACATCTGAACTGTGGTACCGGCGTCGTCGGAGTGAATGGTCATGTTCTCCATGAGCCCCTGCATCAGTGTGATGCCTCGGCCGCGACTGACTCCGGGAGTTTCTCGCGGCGGCTTCCAGCTGCCGCTATCGGTCACGGTCACATGCAGCCGGTCGACGACCGCGGTGGCCCGAAGGCAGACGGTGCCCTCGGGGCGGTCACGGTGACCGTGCTCGATCGCGTTGGCGACGGCTTCTCCGGCGGCGATGAGGACGTCTTGGATCTGATCCGGCTCGACCCCGGCCTGTTTGAGCCAGCTGCGCAGCGCGGCCCGGCTGGGTCCCAGGTGGTTGGCGTCGGCGACGAAGTTGAGGGTGAGCGGCGCGGGCTGGCGATAAAGCAGCATGGCGACGTCATCCGGATAGCCACCGCCCGGCTCCAGCCGCGTCATGAGTTGGTCGGCGACCTCGTCGATGGATTGTGATCGGCCTTGTTGGACGAGGTCGGCGGCTCGCGTCATTCCGTCGTCGATGGTGTGCCCCCGGCGCTCGACCAGCCCGTCGGTGTAGAGCAACAGCGTGGCGCGCGGCGGCATGGTGACCTGCGCTTCGGTTCGTGACCAGTCCGGCCGCAATGCCAAGGGCAGCCCATGCCCCCCGTCGAGCCTCACGGTGGTGCCGTCGGCGTGTACCAGGATGGGCGGCGGGTGGCCGGCGTTGGCGTAGACGAGTTCGCCAGTGTCCAGAGTCAGTACGGCGCAGAACGCGGTGGTGCAGCGTGCACCCGGCAATCGGGCGGCGAAACGGTCGAGACCCGCAAGCGCTGCGCTGGGCCCGGACTCCTCGAGCAGCAGGGCCCGGCAAGCGCTGCGTAGCTGGCCCATCACCGTGGCGGCGCCCAGACCATGCCCGACGCAGTCGCCCACGATCAGCGCTACCCGGCCCTTGTCGAGGTCCACGACGTCATACCAGTCACCGCCGACCTTCAGTGGGCGGCTCGCCGGGTGGTACCGCACTGCAAACCCTTCGGGCAGCTGCACTGGTCCGAGCATTGCTCGTTGCAGCGCTACCGCGGTTTCACGTTGCCGGTCCAATTGGTAGACCCGCTGCAAGCCCTGACCCAGCCGGCCGCTGAGCACAGTGAGCAGCGTTTGATCCTCCGGGGTGAACGGTCGGCGCTCGGACAACTCGACCCAGATGACCAACACCCCTGCAGGATGCTGCAAAGCGATACCGGCAGCGCCGGCTGACTCGGTGACCGGAGTGAGCAAGTCGCCGTGCCGCAATGCCGCAAAGCGTTGTTGCTCACCGAGCGCCAGATCTCCCCACTGCATCGGCTCACCGGCGCAAACCAAATGCGGCGCAGTGGCGTGGGCGGTGTCGTCGAACGTCAGCGCCAGGATCCGTCGCGCCTTCCATACGCCCAGCAGCTCCTGGGCGGCTCCGCGCAGCGCGTCATCGAGCGTGTCAGCTTGCGCCAGTTGCTGATTCAATGCCGCGAGGGCGGTCTGGCGCTGCGCGACGTAGTGTTCAGCCGTGACATCGCGAAGGGTGCCCACCATCACTCGCCGGCCCGTCGCGGGGTCGTCGGCGTGGTTGAACGTGGCCGCGACCCACCGCCGGTGCCCGTCGCGGTGCCGCACCGGAACTGTGAATGCGCCGTGCGTTCGGTTCAGCATTGTCTCGAATGCGGATTCGACTTCCCGGAACGACTCGGGATCTGTTTCGGCGTCCGGCCACCATGGGTGGATAGGTTCATAGGGCAGATCCTCGGGGCCGTATCCGAGGATTTCGGTGAACGCGGCGTTGATCTCGATGACCGCACCATGTTCGTCACAGACGAAGAACGCTTCCTGCAAAGAGTCGACCAGAGCGGTGCGCCAGCGGGCTTGATGGCTGCGCAAGCGGGCGAGTTCGACGTTGGCCCGCACCCTCGCAAGCAGCTCCGCGGCGGCGAATGGCTTGACGAGGTAGTCGTCGGCACCGGCCAGCAACCCTTCGATCGACTCTTCCTGGCCGGCACGAGCGGAGAGCAGCAAGACCGGCAGGGCGGCGGTCCGCGGATCGTTACGCAGCGTTGCGAGCAGTTGCAGACCATCGATGTTCGGCATCATGACGTCACTGACGACGATCTCAGGCAGCTGAGAGCGGATGGCTTCGAGCGCTTGTCTGCCGTCGGTCACGGCAGTCACCTCGTAGCCGGACGTTCGCAACAGGTTGGTCAGATACTCGCGCATGTCGGTGTTGTCGTCGGCGACGACCACGCGAACCCGTTCGCCGGCAGTCTCGGTCGGCGCGATCGCGGTCATGGTCGCGGTGCTGCCGGTGTCGGGCGGCGTAGATCCGGTGGGCAGCCACCGCAACGCTTCTTGAAGGTACGGTTGCGCGGTCGCACCGGGGACGGGCCGCGCGGCCGCCGGTGAACCGATCTCGTCGGCCGGCAAGTGCGCCGTACCGAACGGCAACCGCACGGTGAAGGCGGTGCCCATGCCTTCCCGGCTTTCCGCGCTGATGGTGCCACCGTGCAGGCTGACCAATTCCTTTACCAGCGCCAGCCCGATGCCGCTGCCCTCGGTGGAACGAGCGCGCGCGCTCTCGATGCGGTGGAAACGCTCGAACAACCGGGGAATCTGCTGCGCCGGAACGCCGATACCGGTATCGCTGACGGTGACTACCGCATCGGCACCTTGGCGGCTGGTGCGGACCGTGATCGAGCCGTCGAAGGTGTACTTCAACGCGTTGGAGAGCAGGTTGAGGACCACCTTTTCCCACATCTCACGGTCGAGGTACACCGGTTCGTCGAGGGGTGGACACTCCACGGTGAATGTCAGGCCTGCGCGCTCGATCGCGGAGCGGAAAACGCTGGCCAACTCGGCAGTCACGGCGGACAGGTCGATGGGTTCGAACAGTGCCTGCATGCGGCCGGCTTGGATGCGGGAGAAGTCCAGCAGCGTGTTGACCAGCTTGGCCAGCCGTAACGCGTTGCGGTGCACCAGGTCCAGTTCGTGACGGGACCCCTCGTCCGGAGCGGTGGGGCGGTTGCGCAGATCGTCGACCGGGCCAAGTATCAGGGTGAGCGGCGTGCGGAATTCGTGACTGATATTGGAGAAGAACGTTGTCTTGGCCCGGTCGAGTTCGGCCAGTTCTTCGGCGCGCTGTTGCTGGGCCCGGTAACTGCGCGCGCTGCACACCCCGGCGGCGATGTGCCCGGCCACCAACTCGACAAAGCCGCGGTAGCCGTCGTCGTATGGACGGTAGCGGTTGAGCGCGGCGACCAAGAACCCGACCGGCGCACCGCCCTGTTGCAGCAGCGGCACGACCAACGCCTGCACCGGGGGTCCGTGCCAGGCGCCCGTCGGCAGCTCCGACGAGGCGCCGTCGAAGTCCACTAGTTGCGTCTCACCTCGCGCCGCCCTTTCGACGGGCCATATCGAATCAGTCTGTCCGCGAACGACTTCCGGTGCCACCGGATGGCCCGGTGTGATCCCGCTGGCACCGGCCAGGTGAGCCGCACCGTCGTCGCCGAACAGGTAGGTCAGGGTGAACGGAAGGTCGTAAGGGTTGTTCGCGAGCTGGTCTGCGGCGAAGTCCAGCATTTCTCGCTCGGTACGCACCACGCTCGGGTCAGAGCCCAAGTCGCGCAACGTCGCGATGCGACGCTGTGCGATCACCCGAGCGGTGTCTTCGCTGACCACGCAGAGCATCCCGACTACGCCGGCGTCCTCGTCGCGCAGCGGGCTGTAGGAGAAGGTGTGGTATGTCTCCTCGGGGTAGCCCGAGCGTTCCAGGATCAGCATCAAAGCCTCATCCCAGGTCGCTTCGCCGGTGGATAGGACGTGGTCGACGCGGGGTCCGACGTCCGGCCAGATTTCGGTCCACACTTCGCTGGCCGGACGACCCAGCGCCCAAGGGTATTTGCGGCCGAGGGTGTCGCGGCGGTACGCGGCATTGCAGAAGAAGGTCAGTTCGGGTCCCCAGCCCATCCACATGGGGAACCGCGAAGCGAGCAAGATATTCACGGCGGTCCGAAGGCTCTGCGGCCAGTCGTCCACCGGCCCTAGCGGCGTGGAGGCCCAATCGACGGCCGCGAGATCGCGTGCGATCTCCTGGTCTGCGCGGAAGACCACGTCCATCCTCTCGAACTGTGACCGTCCCAGAGGGAGTGGTCAGCGACTCTTCTTAAAAGAGAACCATTCGGCGAGACGGCGTCGCCAGTATTTTGTCAGCCCGGTGTGTTGTCATCCGAAGGAAGTTGCTCGGCTTCGGCGTCGGCCACCGTCAACGGCAAGGCCAGGTCTTCCAACGAACGTTGCTCAGCGGCCACGCCCAGCCACAACTCGACCAGGCCGCCGATAGCCATCACCGCTGCTCCGATGAGGAACGACCAGACAACGTGGCCGCGCTGGCCGGACTCGATCAGCTGACCGAACAGCAACGGGCCCGTGATGCCGCCGATCGCTGTTCCCAGTGCGTAGAAGAAGGCGATCGCCAGCGCTCGGGTCTCCATCGGGAAGATCTCGCTGACGGTCAAATAGGCGGCGCTTGCGCCGGCCGATGCCAGGAAGAACGTCACCGCGAGGACGCCGATGAACGCCCATACCCCACCCGTGTGGGTCAAGAACACCACGGCGAGCACAACGGCCACGGCGGCAGAACCGAGGTACGACGCCGTGATCATCTTCTTGCGCCCAATCGTGTCGAACAGGTGGCCCAACACCAGTGGACCGGCGAAGTTGCTCAATGCCCACAGAATGAAGAACAACGGGACTTTGTCGGATTGGACGCCGTAGAAGCCGCTCAACAAGGTGCCCAGGTTGAATGTCACGCCGTTGTAGAGGAACGCCTGCCCAATGAACAAGGCCAAGCCGAGTACCGCCCGTTGGGGATACAGCGTGAAGGCGACTCGGGCTATCTCCCGGAACGAAATGGTCTCGCGCTGACGTATTTTCAGCGGCTTTCCCTGCGGTTCGGGAAGCGGTTGGCCGGTCTGCCGCTGTACCTCCGCTTCGATCTGACCGACTGTTTCCTCGGCCTCTTGGTCGCGGTTGTGGATGAACAACCACCGCGGACTCTCCGGAACATTGCGCCGAACCAGCAGGACGAAGATGCCGAAGATGGCGCCGATACCGAAGGCGAGTCGCCATCCGATGTTCTGCGGGAAGTAGGAGGTGTTGAGCAGCAGCAGTGAGCCGGCGGCACCTGCGGCCGAACCCAGCCAATAGGTGCCGTTGATGATCAGGTCCACTCGTCCGCGTACCCGCGCGGGAATCAGCTCGTCGATAGCCGAGTTGATCGCCGCGTATTCGCCGCCGATACCCGAGCCGGTCAAGAATCGCGCAAGGTAGAAGTACCACGGCGCGAAGGCGAAAGCCGTTGCCACAGTGGCGACCAGGTACACCGCAAGGGTCAGAATGAACAGATTGCGCCGGCCGAAGCGGTCGGTCAGGTGCCCGAAGAACAATGCGCCCGCACAGGCGCCAGCGATGTAGAACGCCGCCGCCACACCGATCTGAGCCGGGGTCAAGTTGATGCCGCTGCCCTTCTCGGTCAGCCGGGAGGACACGTTGCCGACCATGGTGACCTCGAGCCCGTCCAGAATCCACACGCCACCGAGGCCGACGACGATCCGCCAGTGGAACTTCGACCACGGCAACCGGTCGAGTCGTGCTGGTACCTGAGTCGTGATGGTTCCGGTCTGCGCGCCTGCGCTCATGCTGGCTCCAATCTGAATGGACAGAGACGACGTACCCCACGGCGGCCCGGTCTATAACAAATCCGCGTCGGCGCCCGGGGGGAGCACGGGCGAGGCCGAAGCCCGCACGAGGTTAGAAGGGCCGGCGAGGCCGGTCAAGAGCCGGCCCCTCGACGATTCGCAACCTGAGAATCTTGACCGTTTGCTGTCGAAAAGCTGTCACATGCGTCGCATACGACACTAGAGTGCTCTTTCGTGGGCACCGCCGTGTTAGCCAACGGCCGGGGCCGCTGGTTGGCAATCGCGGCCTCGCTCGTCGTCTCTGCCGCCATGGTCTATGCCCAGAGCAAAACGCCGCCACCACACGTCGAGGCGGCGGCACCGAGTGCGACGGTTGCGGCATCCGCATCGCCACCCGCGAACGCTACGCACACCGCCAGTCCCGCCGAAGCGGAGATGCTCGCTTCGAATGCCCCCATCGCCGCTCAAGATTTTCAGCTGTCGTTGCCTGCGGGCGTCGCATCTGAGCAGGGGTTGCAAGTCAAGACCATTTGGGCAGCCCGCGCTATCAGCGTGCTCTTTCCTCAAATCAAGACCATCTATGGGTACCGGCAAGATGCGTTGAAGTGGCATCCCAACGGGTTGGCGATAGACGTGATGATTCCGAATCACGAGTCTCCGGAAGGGATCGAACTCGGCACCCAGATAGCCGGCTACGCGTTGGCCAATGCCAAACGGTGGGGCATCTCGCATGTGATCTGGCGGCAGAAGATCTATCCCGGTGTGGGTTCGGGAAGTTGGACGGCGGACTACGGATCCGAAACCCTCAACCATTACGACCACGTTCATATCGCCACTGACGGCGGCGGATATCCCACCGGCCACGAGACCTACTACATCGGCTCCATGACCCCGATGCCGCCAGAGTGACGTCGCAGTAACCGAATTCGGTGTCGGCTGATTCCAATTGTGCGTAACTACTACCGAGCGTAGTATTCGGGCATCCTGTTAGCCCGTTCGACGGAGACACGCAATGAAGTGGAGCTTCGCTCAAGTCGGCCTCCTGGTCATTTGCGCTTTCCATGTCGCCCAGGCGGTGATTGGCCTGATCCTCGAACCCAGCTTTGCAACTGGACCTAACGCCCCGACCATTCAACTGTTCGGCATGGATTACAACGGCTGGCACGCCGTCGCCGGGTTGGCGCTGTTCGCGCCCGGTTTCGCGTTCGCGGCCCGCAAGTCATGGTCGGTGTTGTACTTGCTTCTGGCAGCGGTAGCCGGTGCGCTGCCGGGGCTTTGGGCCTTCTTCTCGCAGCAGGTTGCGTACGTCTTCACCTTCCCACACAACACCACCGACGCCATCGTGCATCTGTGCAGCGCGGCGTTGATGATTGCGGTAGCCGCCATCCAGATTCGCATGGACGGCGGGCTCAAGAACTCGCTCAGCGATCTGCGGAAAAGCCCTAGCGACCACTGATGCCGCTGTCGACGACCTTCACCCGCTTGTTCGGATAACGGCGTTCAGCGTGTGCCTTAGCGTTCGAATTAGGTAGCACGTATAGCGTTTCCTTCTTCTCCTGCAACGGTTTCAGAACCAGATCCAGGAAACCCTTGCGATCCTCGAGGTAGGGCTCGATGACATCTTCTCCCGCCGGGCACACCGCGAGACAATAAGCGGCCTTGTAATTGGGCTTGAACGCCAGGCTCTGCCACATCGAAGCGTTCTCCGAATCGGTCACCCGAGAACGGAACTCATCCGCGCTGCTACTGTCTGCGACGGTTTGCACCCAGTCAGTGAATCCGCCCATGAATTCTCGATAGTTGTGCACCGAGCATGCGACGAAGTCGAATTCGCCGTTCTTGCCGATTGCGCCGACCGGACACGCCGCTACGCACAGTTTGCATTCCAGGCACGGGCTGTAGTCCAGCGGCTGACCGTAGCTGCTGACCGGCGCGTCGACCAAGATGGTGCCGAGCAGGATGAAGTTGCCGAACTTGGGATGAATTACATTGCGGTGTATACCCATTACACCGAGGCCTGCCGCGACGGCAACCGGTTTGTGGGCCACGACCCAGATGCGACCCGGAAAGTTGTCCATCTCCATGGGGAACGTTGCCGACGGATTCAGCGCGCGATAGCCGGCGTCTTGCAGGCGGCGCACGATGCGATGCGCCGCCTCATTCATGATTTCCCCACTGCGGTGAAACTCCTGGTTGGCCACGCTGCGTGCGGTCGACCTGACGTTGTCGCGGTTCATCCTGACCACCAGCGAGATGAAGCTTTTGGTGCCCGGCAGCGCGGCTTGTACATATTCGCGCTCAGAGGCGAGATCGGGATTGTCGACACTGGCAAACGCCACATCGTCGGCGCCGGCTTCCAGGCACATTTCGCGAAGCGACTGCGCATCAAGTACGCCGGGCCGCTTCGTCGTTTGTGACTGCACCTTTCGGACGGTGGGGTGTTGGGCCAGTCGAGCAGGAAGTTTGTCCATCGTGCTGAGTATAGTACACAATACTCAGCACGGCCGATGATTCTTCGCCGCCGCTCGAAAAACGAAAAAGGACGCCGGGTGGCACCGGCGCCCTTCTCGATGAGGAACTATCCGATCGGCGTGATGAGCTGAGCAAGCTGGGGCCCGAAGCTCAGCAGGCCGGGAATGAGGCCGCCGAGCGGCGTATTGCCCGAAAGCTCGAGCGGCAACAACGTCCCGTCCAGGTCGACAATCACCTGCGGAAGGGTGAGCGGCGTCAACAGCCCGCCGAGAGGGATGTAAGTGGTCGAGGGAAGAACGGCGCCCGGGAATAACTCGACAAGAGCCGGCGGCAATGCGATGACAGTGGTGCCATTGAGGAAGCCGTCGGCGATAACCGCCGGAGCTTGCAGCAAGGCGGCAGCCGCAGCCGCAGCGTTCCCCGCTTGCAGGGCACTGGTGAACGCCACCGAGCTGGAGTTCAACGCGCTTAACGCGTTCACGGGTCCACCGATTCCGTCCAAAACGAGCTGTAGTGGTATTCCGAAGCTCAGGTTGGCCGTGTCGCTGATGCTGAGCGTCGTGCCGAAGTTGGTGACGGCGCCGAGAAGATTCGTCGCGTTCTGTGTGATCTGTGCAGGGATCGATCCGGCGGGCAATAGGTTGGTGAGATTCTGAGCCATCTGTGCGGGGATGCTGAATATTGGCGCCAGATCGCCCAGCGGACCTTCCGGCACGATGTTGATCAAGGCCGTGGCACCCACCTCCCCTACTGGAAGCCCGGTGAAGCCCGGCAAGAAGGCGTTTACCAGAGCTGTGTTGATGTCCCCGTACGCGGCGACGTTGTTGCCCGCCAACAGATCCAGCGCGGCGGCCTGGAAGCCCGCCGGCAGGATTTGCAGCCCGGCGCCGAAATCTTGGGCGGCGCTGATCAAACCGGTACCGATTGTCTGCGCATAGTTGATCTGGTTGTTGATGAAGCCCTGTACGTACGGCGCGGGGTTGAATCCCGCCAGTTGCTGGATGCCGGCCTGGATGGCCATCGGGGCATTCGCCAGCTCGGCGGAAAGGTCGGCAACACCAGAAGTGATGGACGAGCCGATCGTCTGGGCATAGCCGATGGGGTCGTTGACCAGCTGACTCAAGAACGGGAACGGGTTGACGACGATGGTGTTACCGATGGCTTGCAGGTTGTTCAATGTGTTGGCGGCGAGCGCTTGATACGGGGCGGCCACCGCGTTCGCGAAACTGCTGAAATCGTTGATCAGCCCGGGAGCGCCGGCGTCGAGGGCCTTAAGGCTGGCGGCGAATCCAGCGACGGACTGCGAGAGAGCCTGTCCCCCAGTCTGGATCGCGCCTGACAGCGCGGCCGGGGCGCTGGCGATAGCCGTCGAGATGCCATTGAAACTTGCCTGAACGCTGCCGCCGAGGTTCGAGCCGACTGTCAGGCTTCCGAATATTGACTGGGCCGGCCCGCCCAACTCACCGAGCAGAGTGTGCTCTACGTTGGCCGCCTCGGCACTCGCGTAGGCGGCGGCTCCGGAATTGACCAGTCCGACGAACTGCTGATGAAACGCTTGCGCCTGGGTGCTCAAGGCTTGGAATTGCCGGCCGTAGTCACCGAACAGCGCTGCAATAGCTTGCGAGACCTCGTCTTCAGCCGCTGCCACGACGCCAGTTGTGGGCGCCGAGACCGTCGCTGCGGCTTCGGCCAGCGAGGTTCGAATTCCAGCCAGATCCTGGGCCGCACCTTGCAGCAGTTCAGGTGCCGCGACCACAAACGACATATCAATCTCCTTTGATGTGTTTTGCCCGATGACCAACGGTCACCCGTCGGTTGCACATGAGATTAATAGCGTGGATCTTACTTTCAAGTAGCAATTCTTTACTCAGCAGTAATAAGCAGGATATTCCCAGGTCAGCGGAGCTCACCGGCGGCAGCTGGTATTCGACACGGTCCCGGCAAGTGTTCGACGCGAAATTATCGTCGCGACTGTACAGCACCCACTTCTACCCCGATCGCACACGAAACCGCCTGGCGCACAAACGAAATATGCGAAGTGATCGATCCGGGATTGCCTCGGTCACCGTTGGGCGCGACGTACGACCTCAACGGCGCCGCCAAAGCACACCGCGACCTCGAGGCGCAAAACGCATGGCTCGACGATCCTCACCGCCTAACGGCGCGGGGTCATCGCATCCGGGTCAGTGCGGCCCGCGGCGGGTTGCCAGATCGGTGGCATCGGCGATGCCGCCGGTCCACACCTCACCATGTCCTGGCAACACGATCGTGGCACCGGTGTCGCGCAACACCGTGAGGGACTCCAGGGCCTGCGCACTATCGGCCGTCGCGGCGCCGGACACTATTTGCGGGCCGGTGCCGCCGGTGTAAGGGTCCAACGTCACCAGCGCGTCACCCGTGATCACGGCGTTGCGGTCCGGGAAATACAGCGCAGTGTGTCCGAACGTGTGCCCCGGCGTGAACACCGGAGCGGGTTTTCCCGGCACATCCAGCGGACGGCTCTGGTCGAAGACGTGCACATTCTTAACACCGCGGGTGACCAGGGCGCCGGCCAATGTCATCCGCGCGATGATGGGTAGTGATTTCGGGTGCGCCAACGGCACCGCGAAGCGATTGCGTTCATGTTGATATCGCAGCGGGTGCGCGGCGAGTTGGCGCTCGTCGCTGTGGCTCCACACCGGCAGGTGCCATTCTTTTTGGATCGCCGACGCAGCGCCCACATGGTCGAAATGCGCGTGAGTGAGCACGACGGCCGCGACCTGGTCGGGTTTGGCGCCCACTTCCCCGAGCAACCGGCCCAGGTGCGGCCACACGCCCGGCAGGCCCGCGTCGACGACGGTGTATTCGCCGCGGTCACCCTCGACCAAGTAGAGGTTGACGTGGGCATGCTCGATGCGATGGATGCCTTCTGCGGCATCGCGGTGCAGGGTCGCCATGACTACTCACTTCCCAGGGCCGAGCCTGGACGCCGGTTGGCTCCACTGCTCCCCTCGATGGTCTGCAATACCCGGTCGCGCGCGATGAAACCCTCGAGTCAAGATCTTCGCGTCCGTCGCTGCGCACATGTGATGAGGCAGACATTGTTAGGGTTCGATTAGTTAGGGCACGATTTAATTATGCGAACCACTGCGGGCGTCGATCCGCTGGCCTTGGAGCGGCAAGTGTGTTTTGCACTCGCCATCACCAACCGGGCGGTGCTGGGCGTTTACCGACCGCTACTGGAACCGCTAGGCCTAACCCACCCGCAGTACCTGGTCATGCTGGCGTTATGGGATCAGCAGAAACAATCACCGGAGCGTCGGGCACCGATGTCCGTCAAGCAGATTGCCGCGGCCCTGCAATTGGATTCGGCAACACTCTCCCCGATGCTCAAGCGGTTGGAAGCCCTCGGCCTGGTTACGCGTACCCGCAACAGTGCCGACGAGCGGTCTACCGATGTCAATCTCACCGCCGCCGGAACAGCCTTGCGGGAGCGGGCACTTGAGATACCCGCAGCAGTGGTGGCAAGTCTGGGAGTGGAGTTGGCCGAACTCGAGCATTTGCACCAAGTTCTCACCCGAGTCAATTCCGCCGCCCTGGCCGCCGGCGCTTTGCACTCTTGACTCCGTCACCGCATCAACGAAGGAGGCCTCGTGGCCGACGTCAAACCCAACTTCTGGCAATACCTGACTTACTCGTACGGACGAAACCTGCCCGGCTCAATGCGCACTTGGGTCGCCGAAGATCTCGCCGGTGCCGGGGCAGTCCGTCGGCACATGATTCGCTGGGCCATACCGCCGTTCCTGGTGTTGGCGCCGTTCTGGCTGCTTCCCGCGTCGCTGTATGTACACCTGGAAATGACGGCGCCCCTCTTCATTTGGGCGTTGCTGATCTCCCTTGCATTGAACAAGGTTTGGCGGCGACACCGGTTGGCACAGCACGGTCTCGACCCCAACCTGGTCGATGCCCTCAAGCGGCAACGGCAGGCCCGCATGCACGAAGATTACGTTCGCCGTTTCGGACCGCGCCCGGATGATGCCGAGCGACAGGCCAATAGCAGCCCCTTCTAGCGAGCGTCGCGGTACTCGTTCGGCCGCCCACCCTTAGCCGCCACTGAGCCACTAGCATTGGGCACTTCGTTCACAGGGCACTGTGTGGACCGTAGTGGTTAGTGATTTCGCGAAAGGAACGTTTCTGATGTCAGTCCTGTCCGTACCAGTGGTGGCGGACACGCTAGCGCGACTGTTCGCTGCGACGGTGAACGCGGCGCCCAAGCCCGCGGTGCGCTTTCCCGAGATCGAAGGCCGCACAGCAGAAGTGGTCGTTCCGACCCGGCACGGCGGCACTGCCGCAACCCTGTTTCACCCGCCGACCAACGTCACGAAGCCGCCTGTCTACATCAACGTCCACAGCGGCGGGTTCGTGATCGGACAGCCCGAACAGGACGATCCATGGTGCCGATATCTGGCCGCGAAGGCCGGTGTGGTGGTGATCAATGTCAGCTATGTGCTTGCCCCAGGTCACCGCTTTCCCTCGGCGGCACAGCAGATTTATGACATTGTGTGCTGGGCGGCGAGCGCAGAGCGGGAATGGGACGGCACCCGACTGTGTGTCGGCGGACAAAGTGCGGGCGGTAACTTGAGCGCTGCCGCGGCCCGTCTGGCTTTGGAGCACCGCGGACCGCAGATCGCACTGCAGATGTTGCACTACGCGCCCCTTGACTTGGTAACGCCTACCCGAGACAAGTCGTCGACGCTAGGTCGCCGCGCAATCATGAAGCCGTGGATGGGTGAAATCTTCGACACCGCCTATGCTCCTGACCCGGCGCAACGGCGCGACCGGCTTGCATCGCCCGCGTGGGGCGACAACGCCGACGGAATAGCCGGCATCGCCCCGGCCCTTATCGTGACAGCCGAGCACGACCGGCTTCGTGACGAAGGTCGCCGTTATGCGGACAAGCTCGATGCCGTCGGAGCGTTGGTGGAGTACTACGAGGTACCCGGCGTTGACCACGGATACAACATCATGAGCGAGGCGACGGATATCACCGTCCGGTCTTACGCTCACATCGCCGAGCACGTCGTCCACGCAACCGGTCGATGACCTCTTGCGGCGCAATGCCTTGCCACTCTGCACCATCGGCGCGGTCATTCGCGAATAAAACTTGTGGAAGGGAAGTCCCAGCGCCACCTTGAAGCGTGCTTGATAGCGTAGAACGACGTTTCAACAAGCCGGCCGCAGGGGTCCTGTCGCGCTCACGCTCGATCGGTGCCGGAGCGCTGGATAACCGACTCGAGGGCTGAGACCATATGGTGCTGGCGATCACCGCTGAACAAGAAGCTCTGATCGACGCGGTTCGTCGGTTCGCGTCTCGCCATGCGCCTATAGACAAGACGAGGTCCGCGTTCGAGTCCCTCGCGGCGGGTGAATTGCCCTCGTGGTGGGCAGATTTCACCGCGCACGGATTTCACGCAGTGCACCTGCCGGAGTCGGTCGGTGGGCAGGGCGGCACGCTAACCGATATCGCGTGCGTCATCGAGGCGGCCGCCGCAGAGTTGTTGCCCGGGCCGCTTTTGAGCACGGTAACCGCAAGCGCCGCAGCGGCCATCGCGCAACCAGCCGAGTCCGCGGCGGCATTGCTGACCGCCCTTGCTGGCGGCGCCACCGGTGCTCTCGTGCTGCCAGAGCACTCCAATGTGGCGGCCACGCGGACTGGGGACGGCTGGCGGCTCAGCGGCTCGACGCTTTCCACGTTGGGTCTGTGTGCGGCGCAGTGGCTTCTATTGGTCGCATACGACCAGGACGGCTGCGAACGCTGGTTCGCCCTGGACACGAGCGATCACGTCGCGGACTTCACCATCGAACAACAGAGCGGCACCGACTTGTGCACCGACGTCGGTGTACTGCATCTCAACGACCACCGGGTCGCCGCGGATTCGGAGCTCTCAGGGATGTCGACCCCGCGGGCGCGTTGTGTGGTTGTGGCTCTCACAGCGTGTGCGTCGGCTGGCACCGTGCGCCGATGCATGGAGGCAGCGACGGACTACATCCGCACTCGTGAGCAATTCGGCAAACCGGTCGGCGCCTTCCAAGCCATGCAGCACAAGGCGGCAGTCATGCTCGTGAACGCCGATTTAGCCGCGGCCAGTGCGTGGGATGCGGCGCGCGCCTGGGACGAATCCATTGAACAGCATCGGCTCGCCGCCGGTTCGGCCGCATTGATGGCCGTCGCTTCCGGGCCTGATCTCGCACTCGACGCGCTGACCATGTTCGGCGCGATCGGCTACACATGGGAACACGACATCCACCTGTACTGGCGGCGGGCAATCAGCCTGGCGGCATCGCTTGGCCCGATGACTCGCTGGCGTCGCGAGATAGGAGATCTGGCTCGCACGACGAGGCGGTCTACCGCAGTCAATCTCGGCGAGGTTGAGTCAGATTTCCGGGCCTCGGTATCGGAAACACTTGAGCGAGCGCGGCTTCTGCGTAACGAACACCCGTCGGACGATGCCAGAGCGCCCGGTCTGGCCTTCGGTGAACAACGTGACGCGCTCGCCGAAGCAGGACTGGTGGCGCCACAGCTTTCGCCACCGTGGGGTATTGGGGCTTCGGCGATACAGCAGGTGATCATCAACGAGGAGTTCGATAAGCGTCCCGACGTAATCAGGCCGTCGCTGGGCATCGCCGAGTGGATCCTGCCCATCATTCTCGACAGTGGATCCGAGCGACAGCGTGAGCGCTTCGCCTGGCCCATCCTGCGTGGCGTGCAGCGTTGGTGTCAGCTCTTCAGCGAACCGGGCGCCGGATCGGACTTGGCGTCGTTGAGCACCCGTGCGGTCAAGGTCGACGGCGGTTGGCTGGTCAACGGCCACAAGATCTGGACCTCAATGGCCGACCGTGCACACTACGGTGCGCTGCTGGCACGTACCGACCCCGACGCGCGCAAGCATCGTGGAATCAGCTACTTCCTCATCGACATGACCTCGCCGGGTGTCACGGTGGAGCCGATCAAGCAGGCCAGCGGACACTTCGACTTCAACGAAGTCTTCTTTACCGACGTCTTCGTCCCGGACGACATGCTGGTCGGAAACCCGGGTGACGGTTGGGATCTCGCGGTGGCCACCATGGCCGTCGAACGGACGGCGATCGGAAACTATGTCAATATCGACCGCTCCGCCGCGCTTCGGCACATTGCCGAATTCGACAGTGCGGACCGGGATGTGGCGGTCTGCGCGCTTGGCGATATCGAGGCCTACACCACTGCAATCAAGGCCATGGTTCTGCGCGAAACCCTGCGCCTGGTCGAGGGTCAAACACCGGGACCGACGTCGAGCATCGCGAAATACGCCATGGTGATGTTGCTTCGCCGCGCGTCGAGGGCGACGCTCGAATTGACCGGCCGCCTGGCGATGCTCGAGGAGTCGGACCCTCCGGTGGTACGACCCTATTTCGATATGCCCTCCGAACTGATCGGCGGAGGTACCGCCGAGATACAGCTGACGATCATCGCCTCGATGATTCTCGGCCTGCCCCGAAACTAGTCGGCACTTTGGACCGTCGCGCAGCCGGTGACTCAACGCGTCTTGAACCGGCCCGCGAAACCCCGCAGCGGTAGGTCGGCGCTGGTGACGATTCCTGGCGGCGCGTCGACCACGGCTTTGATCGAATTGAGTGCCGGCATGCCGGTGACGGTCATGCCGATGGAGGCGAAGTTCTCTGGATTACTGAGGTCCACACCGGGTTTCGGGAAGATCATGTGCTTGTTGTAGATATACGGGTCGCCTTTGATCTGAGTGATGTAGCAGCCCTTGATGTCCCAGCTGGGGTCGGTGTGGGGTGTCATCTGCCATTCGAGGTGGGTCTCGATGCGCGCAACGCCGTCGACCATGCCCTGGTACTTGATGTAATTGCCACCGAGAGATCCTTTGGGTAGTTGGTACCAGCCCAGGTCGACATCCTTGGTGCAGGCGCCTAATTCATAGGTGAACTTCACCTCGTCGAGGGTGACGTCGAAGCAGTCAGCCATCAGGTAGACGCTGTCGGCGAAAACGCGGGTGTACTTCTCGAGCTTGCCGGGGATGCTGGGGTCGTCGACCGGCAGGCCGTAACCCACCTCGATCCAGGTGTCCTTGCTGTGATGGCATGACACGTCGACGGACTCGATGGTGACGATGTTCTCGATGTCGGCGACGTTGGCGGAAGCGACTACGCCCAGGATCTGATTCAGACCTGGGTTCATGCCGGTGCCGTAGAAGGTGGATCCGCCCTTCTCGCACGCCTCCTGCAGCAGCTGGGTGACTTTCTTGCCCGACGGGTGTGGGTGGTTCTTGTCGCGGTGCCAACCGGTGATCCAGTCGGCGGTGGTGACGATGTCGATGCCGGCTTCGAGGACCTGGATGTAGAGATCCTCGTCGGGGAACACGCCGTGGAATGTCAACACATCCGGGTGGGCGGCGATGATCTCTTCGACCGTGCCGGTGGCAATCACACCGTTGGGCGAAAGCCCGGCGAGTTCACCGGCATCCTTGCCCACCTTTTCAGGTGAATAGCAATGTACACCAACAAGTTCGAGGTCTGGCTGGCTCGCGATGCGTTTGATCATCTCCGAGCCGACGTTGCCAGTCGCGACTTGGAAGACCCGGATGGGTTGGGTGCTGGTAGCCATGCTCCGGCTCAACCTTTCTGTAGGGCTGCGTTGACTTCGGCAGCGCTGCCGCCGATGCCATCTGGATAGAATTGTTTGGCCCATTGGCGAATGGCGTTGAAGCCCTTGAGCTCTCCGCTCGCCAATGCCGGTGGATCCGAATAGCGCTGGTGTGACCAGATGTGGATGTCTTGACGGAATTGCCGAATGACTTCCGCACCGAATTCAGCGGCCTTGACTGCCGCCCGCTCGGGGTTCCGGCTGGGGGCCCGGCCGATGTAGACCATGAAGCGGACATCAGAGGTGGATTCGTCGACCGGGGTGATGCACGAGATGGTGCGGTTGTCGATCATCCCCCAACTCTTGGTCACCGCTATGCCGAGCCCACCGTTAATTGCCTCCACACCGCTCTTGACGTCGTTGATCGACTGATCGTCCTCACCTTCGAAGGTGATCGTGAAGTCTACGTAGGACACCGGCTGGTCGAAGTCGTGTCGCGTGAAGATCGGATTGATCGGGGTGCCGTGCACGTATTTGAAGTGCGCAAAGTCCACGCCGTTCTCCAACACGTACTGCGGGTGCATCTCGTGGCCCTGCTCGAACAACCGTTGCTGCGGGTAGTAATCGGCCGTGCTACTGCCATCGCCGAAGGAGGCAAATACGTCGGGCGCGTCGAAGAATGGCTTGCGGTTTTCCACGTCGTGCCAGATGTAGACGGATTCGTTGCGTTCTACCACCGGGTAGATCTTGATCCGACGGCCGCGGTTGGGCCGTTGCTCATAAGGGATGCATACGTTGCGGCCTTCGAGGTTCCACTGCCAACCGTGGAAGGGACACTGGATGACCTCGCCAACGACGTGCCCGCCGTAGCCAAGATGTGCGCCCAAGTGTTCGCAGTAGGCGTTCATGACGGTGAGCTGCCCAGATTCCGATCGCCATCCGACCAGCTCTTGGCCGAAGTACTTCATCCGACGCACCTCGCCGACGCCGATTTCGTCGGACCACGCAACTTGGAACCATCCGGTCGGTTTCATCGACAACGGCGGCTTGGCCATCTCGACTCCTCCTTGTCCGACCCGGGGCTTGTAGACGAACCTATGATCGATTCATAGAGTAGTCAATGAAACTTCGACACTCGGTAGGATGCGCGCATGGCGGTGCCCGACAGCGCGCGCCGGTCGTCCAACCGGCGCGGCATCGCTACGCGTGAGGCGATGCTCAACGCAGCGGTCGAGGCATTGGCCACCGGGGATCCGGGCGCCGTATCGGCTAACCGCATCGCCAAGAAGATCGGTGTCACCTGGGGCACGGTGCAGTACCAGTTCGGTGATGCCGATGGGTTCTGGGCTGCGGTGCTGCACCATACCGCCGAGCGGCGCGCCACTCTTTTTGCCGGCACCGATGCCGGCATTCCGCTGCGGGACCGGGTGGCAGGCATCATCAACACCTTGTACGCCGGCTTGGCGGCACCGGATTCCCGCGCGATCGAGATCCTGCGCGCAGCGCTCCCCCGCAATCCCGAGGACCTCGAACGCCTCTTTCCCGCCACCGCCGCCGAATTGAGATCCTGGGGCCAAAGCTGGATCGAGACGTGCCAGAAGGCGTTCGCCGATCTGCGAGTCGATCCTCAACGCGTTCACCAGGTGGCAGCGTTCATCCCGGGCGCGATGCGAGGTCT
This sequence comes from Mycobacterium sp. 1423905.2, assembly GCF_001673155.1. Lineage (GTDB taxonomy): Bacteria > Actinomycetota > Actinomycetes > Mycobacteriales > Mycobacteriaceae > Mycobacterium. The sequence goes on from NZ_LZLE01000147.1 coordinate 23,819, forward strand.
GGTGTCGGAGAAGCAACTTGGCAGCTATGTGGACCTCGACGAGGCGCGCGAAGGATTGACAAATGCGATCGTTGCCTACCTGACCGACTCTCCCGAATAGTGCGGCCGGGTTGCTACACGACTTGGGGGATGCCAGTCGAGGAGTTCTCGGACGGTCGGACTTGTTGCGGCCGGCCTTTGCGGCGGCGGGAAAGCAGTGCGTCGATCGACCAGGGGCCGGCGCCGACGATGAGCAGGAACGTCACGGTCAGCAACTGGGCGTACTCCGAGCGAATTTCATGAAGCACGGCCCAGAATCCGGTCTGTGGCGGCACCGGCGGCAGTGGCAGTGGCGAAACACCAAGGAACATGGCTATTTTGGTCGACAGCATCGCGACGACCATCTCGACGATGAACGGAATGGCGATGAATCGCGTGAACAGGCCGAAGAGCAGGAGTAGTCCGCCGGCGATCTCCAAAACACCGACGAAGTCGGCGCTGAACTCCGGGAAGGGGATGCCGATCTTGGTGAAGCGGCCCACGCCCTGATTGGGGAAGACGAACTTGATCACGCCTTCCCAGCAGAACACGCCTCCGGCCATCAGCCTGATCAAGATGGTCGCAGCTGGTGCGTTGCTCGGAGGATAAGCGATCCATCGCCACATTTGTGCAATCACGGTCGTCCTTTTGCCCGTAGTTCGGGAGTCGCCCGGCGCGAACCCGTCGTTAGTTACGACGAGCGCGCGTGTGAGGTTCATTACAGGCTGTCATCAATTTGCCCGGCGAGGACCCGCCGGCTGAGGCGGGTGCCCTAGGTCTCGTCATATCGGTTGGCTATAAAGTCGGCGGAAGCAGAATTGTCTTGCCAGGCAGGCGATTAGCGTCGGAGTCGTCGTGCACAGCCGCGACGTCGGTTAACGGGCGGCGGTCGGCGACGTCGATCGACAGCTTTCCGGCGTCGACACGGCGGACCAAGTCGGCCAGTTGCGTGGCGTCGCTGCGAACGAAGATGCGTTGCGTGCGCACTCGTCGCTCAGGGTCATCCGGCCCAGATGTCATGGTGCCGACGTGCACGCCACCGTCTGCGACGAGGCCGACGAGGGCGGCCGTCTGCTCCGGTGTGGTACTGACCAGGTTGAGCACCACGTCGAACGGCTGGCCCGCAACCGCTATCGGTGTCTCGGTGTAGTCGATGTAGTCGATGATTTGGTCGACTCCGTAGTCGCGCAGACGGGTCGCGCTGCGCGACGATCCAGTTGCGGTGACGATGGCGCCGGCTTGCTTGGCGAGTTGGACCGCGTAGCCGCCGACCGCCCCACCCGCGCCGTTGATCAGGATCGTCTGCCCACCGGTCAGATTGGCGACCTCGAACAAGGCCTGCCACGCGGTCAGCCCGACCGTCGGTAGTGCGGCGGCATCGGCCAGGGGCACCGACCGGGGAGCGCTGGTCAGCACCTCGGCCGGGGCGATGACGTACTGCGCCGCAGCGCCGTTGGCGTCCAACGGAAGCATGCCCACCACGGCGTCGCCCACGTTCCAGCCCATCACCCCGTCACCAGATTCGACGATGGTGCCCGCGACGTCGACGCCTGGCACGTGAGGGAACGAGATGGTGTAGACCTCCGACAGGTATCCCCCGCGGATGCCTGCGTCGACGGGGTTGAACGAGGTGGCGGCGACCTTCACCAGGACCTGCCCGGTGCCCGGCTTGGGCCGCTCGATCTCGTCGTATCGCAGAACGTCACTGTCGCCATAGCGGTGGTAGAGCACGGCCTTCATGATTTACTCCTTTGGGTGATTGCTTCGAAGTCGAAGCGGTTACGCTAGGAGTAACTGCTTCGAACTCGAAGCAATTCCGGGGCGGGTTGTGATCGTTGCCATATTGCTTCGACATCGAAGCACTAGTATGTGGGTGTGGCCAGAACACTCAACCGTGAGCAGATGCGCACGTACTTCGCTCTCACCGAAGCGGTCAGTTTGCTTCAGTACGCCGTGCACCAACAGTTGCGCGCCGATGGCGACCTCAGCTATGTGCAGTTCGAGATCCTGGCGAAATTGGTTGATGCGCAACAGCCCCTGACCATGACCGAGTTGGCAGACGGCGTGGTTTATAGTCGCAGCGGCCTCACCCATCAGGCCGGCTTATTGGAGCAGGCTGGGCTCATCACTCGTGAAGGCAGCCCGCATGACCAGCGTGCGAGAGTCGTCGACATCACCAAGGCGGGGCGCGCGCGTATCGAGGCCGTCATGCCCGGGCACATCCAGGTCGTCCGTGACCTGTTGTTCGAGTCGCTGTCCGGTGAGGACGTGCGAACCCTCGGCAACCTGATGAGCCGCGTGCGCGATCACATGCGGGCCCGGCCACCCCGCTCGGCCACCTCGCGTAGACATGCCGGCGGTTAACTGCCGTTGATGAGGTCGGCCAGGTACGTCGGCAAGCGGCCCGCGCTGAAGTCGTAGAACCGCGCCCACAGCGGCTCGATCGCGATGCGGACCATCTGCGGGTACGTCGAGCGCACGTTGCGTTCGAATTCGGCCAGTTCAGGTCCGTCCATCGACGTCCTCGCGGCCGCAAGGTATTCGTCGGTGACGCCGTCGACGGTCTCCACGGTGGCCAGGCCGCGCACCAACAAGGCCTTCGCCTCTTGAGGGGTGGAGCCACCGTCAATCGTCAAGGCGACTTGGGGGCGGGACTTGAGCGCGCGGGCTTTTGGAGACGTCGGTGCGGTGGAGACGACGATGCGTTCGCCGGTCCAGTAGAACCCGACCGGGACGACTCTAGGGAAGCCGTCGTGTCCGTTGTAGGCGAGCCGAGCCATGGACCCGGAGAGCAGTTCCCGGGCGCCGGGGTGGCCCAGCTCGCGCGACAGTTCCTGGGCGTCCATCACGCTGGTGATGGTAGGCCCATCGGCGCCTGGTGTTAGGAGTCCTCGTCGTCTTTGTCGGAGTCCTTGTCTTTGTCGGAGTCCTTGTCTTTGTCGTCGTCGTCCTTGTCGGAGTCGTCGTCATCCTCGTCGGAGTCGTCGTCATCGTCCGAGTCGTCATCGTCCGAGTCGTCGTCAGAGTCCTTCGACTTGCCTTTTGACTTCCCTTTGGACTTCTCGGAGTCGTCGGACTTCTCGGAGTGGTCGAGCTTGTCAGCGAACTTCGTCAACAATTCGGCGAGTTCGCGAGCTTCCTCAGCTGCCAGCGAGTCGTCGAACAACCGCTTGCCTCCATCAGAGACACGCGCAAGGAATATCGCGTCCTCCTTGATACCGACGTCCCACCGGCCTCCATCGTGACCACCCATTTGATGCCACCTTCCGACTACTGACCTGATTGCAAACGGCGCGTCCGGCGCGCTATCGCGTTAGTTACCCACTTGTGCTGGTGCTGCCTCACTTGTGCCGCGACGACGGCCTTGCTCGGGTGGTGAGGTGAGGAAGTGGGTAGGCGGATGGTCGAGCAATTTCTTGCGTCTACCTGCACGTTCTTTGGTCGGGCTGACAGGATTTGAACCTGCGACCACTTGACCCCCAGTCAAGTGCGCTACCAAACTGCGCCACAGCCCGGTGCTGCCAGACTCCATCGGCAGCAGGTCGAAAGCCTACCGTACGGCAGGACCAGCTATCAGTGAGTGTGCGGTTACGGCGTCGAGCGTGCGCCCAAGGCGCACAAACCGGCCAGATCCCGCCGGGACTGCACACTGGAAGCCGCCAGCACACACTCGACGCCCCCCGAAGCTCAGCGGCGCTTACCGCCCCGCTTCTCCCGTACCCGCACATTGATCCGAATCGGACTGCCTTCGAAGCCGAACGTCTCGCGTAGCCGTCGCTCCAGGAAACGCCGATAGCCCGCCTCGAGGAAGCCGCTGGTGAACAGCACGAACGTCGGCGGGCGCGCGGTCGCCTGGGTGGCGAACAGTATTCGGGGCTGCTTGCCACCCCGCACCGGCGGCGGGGTGGCCGCAACCACTTCCTTGATCCAGGTGTTCAGCGGCCCGGTCGCAATGCGAGCGTCCCACGACGCTAGCGCGGTCTCCATCGCCGGAACCAGCTTCTGCACCGCTCGCCCGGTCTTGGCGGAGATGTTGACCCGCTGCGCCCAGCGCAACTGCACCAGCTCCCGCTCGATCTCTCGTTCCAGCAGTTCGCGACGATCTTCGTCGACTAAGTCCCATTTGTTGAAGGCCAACACCAACGCGCGCCCGGATTCGATGACCATGGACAGCACCCGCTGGTCTTGTTCGGTCAACGGGTGTGAGGCGTCGATGAGCACAATCACGACTTCAGCGGCGTCGATGGCGCCGTGGGTGCGCACCGACGCGTAGTACTCGTGTCCACTGGCCTGGCCCACCTTGCGACGCAGGCCCGCGGTGTCGACGAAGCGCCACACTTTGCCGCCCAGCTCGATCAGCGAGTCCACCGGATCCACCGTCGTGCCGGCCACATCGTGGACCACCGACCGCTCGTCGCCGGCGAGCTTGTTCAGCAGAGAACTCTTGCCCACGTTGGGTTTTCCCACCAACGCCACCCGACGGGGACCCCCGCCACCAGCGACCCGCTCCCCCACCTCGGGAAGCGCCGCCAACACCTCGTCCAACAGGTCGGCCACGCCGCGGCCGTGCATGGCGCTGATCGGATGCGGTTCACCGAGTCCCAGCGACCACAGTGCCGCCGCGTCGGCTTCCCCCCGCTCGCTGTCGACTTTGTTGGCCGCCAGGAAAACCGGCTTGCCCGAACGCACCAGGATGCGGGCTGCGGCTTCGTCGGCGGAGGTCGCACCGACGGTGGAGTCGACGACCAAGATGATCGCGTCGGCGGTGCGCATCGCCACCGACGCCTGCTCGGCCACTAACTGCTGCAGCCCCTTGGCGTCGGGCTCCCACCCGCCGGTGTCCTGCACGACGAATCGGCGCCCGGTCCACAACGCATCGTAAGAAACCCGGTCGCGGGTGACCCCGGGAACGTCTTGGACGACGGCCTCGCGGCGACCCAAGATGCGATTCACCAGTGTCGACTTGCCGACGTTGGGCCGCCCGACGACCGCCACCACCGGCGCCGGGCCCGCCTCTTCCAGCTCGGCCAACTCCGAATCGTCGAGTTCCCAGTCACTTTCGTCGGCCCAGGTGCCGTCCTGACTCACCGCAGCGCCTCGCTTCGCTGCATCACCAGATCACGCAAATGCGCCACCACTTCGGACTCGGACATGTCGCTGGTGTCGACGATCACCGCGTCCGACGCCGGGCGCAGCGGTGACACCGCCCGGGTGGAATCCAAGTGATCACGCCGACGGACGTCGGCCAGGACATTGTCATAGTCGTCGGCCAATCCCGCCGCGACGTTCTGGTCGTTGCGGCGCTTGGCACGGGTCTCCGGTGACGCGGTCAGGAAGATCTTGACCGGCGCGTCGGGAAGCACCACCGTGCCGATGTCACGGCCCTCCACGACGACGTTGTCCGGGCCGTCGGCCAGGGCGCGCTGAATGTCGACCAACCTGCTGCGCACCGACGGTATGGCCGATACCGCTGACACCGCCTGGGTGACGTCGTCACGGCGGATCTGCGACGAAACGTCCTCTCCCGCAAGGTAGAAGCTGCTGCCCTCGGGGTCATAGCCGACGGACATCTGCACCGTCGACGCCAGCGCCTCGACTCCGGCCGAGTCCGCAGGATCGACACCGGCGCGCAGCACGGCCAGCGTCACCATCCGGTACATCGCCCCGGTGTCCAGGTAGCGCGCACCTAGCTCACGCGCCAAACCTCTTGACACCGAAGACTTTCCGGTACCCGCCGGACCGTCAATGGCAACGACTATCCCGTTCACAGTTTGATGGTTCGCTCCACTCCCGTCACTCGCTGCGCTCGTTCCGCTCGCTCCGTTCACAGGCCCACCGCTTTGTACAGCTGCCCGATCTCATCCTGGCCCAGCGCGCGGAAACTGCCGGGACGCTGCTTTCCGAGCGTCACCGGCCCAATGTCGGTGCGCACCAACGCCTCCACCGGATACCCCACCGCCGCGAGCAACCGGCGCACAATCCGATTGCGCCCTTCGTGCAAAGTGACCCGCACCAACGTCTTACCCGGAATGGCGTCCACGACCGCGAAATCGTCGACCGCCACCGGTCCGTCGTCCAACTCGATCCCGGCCCGCAACTTCTTGCCCAACCCTCGCTGCACGGTCCCGGCCACCGTCGCCACATAGGTCTTCGGCACTTCGTGCGACGGATGCATCAACCGGTGTGCCAGCTCGCCGTCGTTGGTCAGCAAGATCAACCCTTCGGTGTCGGCGTCCAAGCGCCCGACATGGAACAACTTCTTGCTGCCGCGGACCTTTCGTTCGACCAGGTCACCGATGCAAGGCCGACCGCGATCATCCGACATCGTCGAGTGCATGCCGCGTGGCTTGTTCAAAGCCAGATAGACCAGCGAGTCGTCAAGAACGATGCGGGCACCGTCGACATGGATGACCGAAGCGTCCGGATCGACTCGAGTACCTAATTCAGTCACCACCTCGCCGTCCACCTCGACCCGGCCCTCGAGGATCAACTGCTCGGCCGCCCGCCGGGAGGCGACTCCGGCTTGGGACAACACTTTTTGCAGACGCGTTCCGCGCGACTGTTCGCCGTCGGTCATCAATCGCGGTCCACGTCGAAAGTCAGCGGCTGATCCGAGCTCTGGGCTCCACTGAGTTTCATGAAACGTGGCTCGCTGTCCAACGATTCGCTCAGATCGTCGATGGTGTCGACGTCGGGCAGCAGCGGCGCGATGTCGGGCAGGTCGGCCAGCGACGTCAGGCCGAGCCGCTCCAAGAACAACTCGGTAGTGGCGAACGTCGTTGCGCCGCTGTCTTCGTCGAGTCCCACTTCGGTGATCAGGCCACGTGCCAGCAACGTGCGCATGACGGCATCGACGTTGACGCCCCGCACCGCGCTGACCCGCGCCCGCGTCACGGGTTGGCGATAGGCCACCACGGCCAGTGTCTCCAGCGCGGCCCGGGTCAGCTTGGTGCGCGCGCCGTCGAGCAACAGTTTTTCGACGTACGGGGCGAAGCGGGCGCGGGTATACAGCCGCCACCCCTCACCGGTTTGCCGTAGATCGATGCCGCTGTCGCGGTCAGTCAGCTCCTCGGCCATGACCCGCAACTTCGCCTCGACCCGGTACACCGGCTGCTCGGTGGCAGTGGCCAGCGCTTCGGCGGTCACCGGAGTATCGACCACCAGCAGAAGCGCCTCGAGGACCCGGCCGAGATCGTCGGGATCCATCTCCGCGGGCTCGGCGATGTCGATGCCCAGGTCGTGATCACTGGTCTGGTCGCTCATCTGAGCGCCGCTCCTCCTCTTCGTCGCTACCAGGGGTAGTCGGCCGTTCCCCGGTCCACGAAACTTGGAGCACGCCAAGGGGCTCTGCCTGGTCGAATGCTACCGCCCTGGACCGATACAGTTCGAGGAGCGCCAGGAACCGCCCGACAATCTCGACCGGCGCGGTGCAGTCGGCGACCAGTTCCGAAAATGACGCCCAGTGGCCGCTGCCCCGCGTCTGCAGCATCGCCAAGATATGTTGCGCCTGCTCGGGCACCGACACTTGCAACTCGTGCAGATGCCCCGTCGCCACCGTCGGTACCGGGCGCGGAGTGAAGGCGACCGCCGCGATCTCGGCGAACCGGGCCGCGTCGACGCCCAGCATCACCTCCGGAAGCAACCCGGCGAAGCGGTCCTCCAGCGACACCGCACGCGGGTAGCTCCGCAGCGCGGTGGCCTCCAGTTCGGCGAACATCTCCGCGACGTGCTTGAAGGCGCGGTACTGCAGTAGCCGGGCAAACAGCAGGTCGCGCACCTCGAGCAGGGCCAAGTCTTCGTCGTCGTCGACTTGACCGGCCGGCAGCAGGCGAGCCGCCTTGAGATCCAACAGGGTCGCGGCGACCACCAGGAACGCTGTCGTCTCGTCGAGATCGAGCTGCGCACCGATCGCTTTGGTGTAGGCGATGAAGTCGTCGGTGACCTGGTGCAACGCCACCTCCGTGACGTCCAGGCGGTGGGCGAAGATCAGCTGCAGCAGCAGATCGAACGGCCCTTCGAAGTTGGTCAGCCGGACCTGAAAGCCGTTCTCGGGTGCCGCCGAACCGTGTGTCTGGGCGCTCACATGCCGAATCGGTCGATGAACTCGCGAGCCAGCGCGCGGTAGGCCAGAGCACCACCCGACTTGGGCGCCCAGGTCGTGATGGGCTCACCGGCCACGCTGGTTTCCGGGAACCGAACCGTACGGGTGATCACGGTGTCGAACACTAGGTCACCGAACCGCTCCACCACCCGGGCCATCACCTCGCGGGAGTTGACGGTCCGCGGGTCATAGCGCGTGATCAGAATTCCGCTGATGTCGAGCTTCGGGTTGAGCCGGTCACGGACCTTGTCGACCGTGTCGGTCAGCAGCGCCAGACCGCGCAACGAGAAGAATTCGCACTCGGTCGGAATCACCACCCCGTCAGCGCAGGCCAGACCGTTGACGGTGAGCAGCCCTAGCGAGGGCTGGCAGTCGATCAACACATAGTCGTAACGGTCCAGCACCGGGTGCAGCGCCCGGGCCAGCGTCTGTTCCCGTCCTACCTCGTTGACCAACTGAATCTCCGCGGCGGACAGGTCGATGTTGCTGGGCACCAGATCGAGATTTTTGACCCGGGTGTGCAGCAGCACGTGTTCGATCGAAACCCGCGGCTCGACCAAGAGGTTGTGGACGGTCTTGTCCAACTCCCAGTGCGGCACACCCAGGCCAGCCGACAGCGCCCCCTGCGGGTCCATGTCGACCAGCAGCACCCGTCGGCCATATTCGGCGAGCGCGGCACCCAGGTTGATGGTCGACGTGGTCTTGCCGACACCGCCCTTCTGATTGCACATCGCGACCACCTTGGCCGGGCCGTGCGAGGTCCGAGGCTGGGGGTCGGGAATCGCCCGCGGCGGCCTGCCGGTCAGGCCGATCTCAATGGCGCTGTCCGGGTCGTCGGTCATACCCGGCCGGTGGTGACGGGCGTCGAGGTGGGCATCGCAGGAAAGTCTAACGGCTGGTTCGGCCTGCGCCGGGAGACCCGCAGGCAACCGCTCCAGCTGTCGACTCGAGACGACGGCCCTACGTATGGTGACCAGGTGACTCTCAAAGCACGCTTCCCCGTGTTGCGCTGGTCGTTCTGGCGGTTGGCGGCCGGGAACCGCAACATCACCACAACAGGCCAGATCGGTGACGGTCGTGAGGAGGCCGCGGTCAACTATGTGCTCCGGCACGCCCGCGCCGGAGACATCGACGGCGTGCTGGCCACCATCGACAAGTTCGCCTACGAGAAATCCATGCTGATCAACGTCGGCGACGAGAAGGGGCAGCTACTCGATGCCGCGGTGCGCCGCGCCCACCCGACGCTCGCCCTCGAGTTGGGCACGTATGTGGGGTACGGGGCGCTGCGCATCGCCAGGGCGGCCCCGACGGCCAAGGTGTATTCGATCGAACTGGCCGAGGCCAATGCCGACAACGCCCGGCGGATCTGGGCACACGCCGGGGTGGCCGATCGGGTGACGTGCGTCGTCGGCACCATCGGTGACGGTGGGCGCACCCTCGACGCGCTGGCCACCGAGCACGGCTTCACCGACGGTGCGCTCGACTTCCTGTTCCTCGACCACGACAAGAACGCGTACCTATCGGACCTGAAGAGCATTCTGGCGCGCGGTTGGCTGCATCAGGGCTCGATCGTGGTGGCCGACAATGTCCGGGTGCCCGGCGCGCCGAAATACCGCGAGTTCATGCGCCAGCAGCAAGGTAAGGCGTGGAACACCATCGAGCACAAAGCGCACCTGGAATACCAGTCGCTGGTCTCCGACCTGGTGCTCGAATCGGAATTCCTGGGCGCAGGTTAGGTGGCCCGGGGGTGCGCCCCGGCCCACACTTCCCGCAGGGCGTGCACAGTCACCAATGTGTAGATCTGCGTCGTCGTCACCGAGGCGTGTCCGAGCAGTTCTTGCACCACCCGCACATCCGCGCCGCCTTCGAGCAGATGCGTCGCGAACGAGTGGCGCAACATGTGCGGCGACACCCCCGAGGTGATGCCCGCTCGCTCGGCCGCATCCTGCAGAACCTGCCAGGCGCTCTGCCGTGACAACCGGCCGCCGCGCGCATTGAGGAAGATGGCCGGGGTGCCGCGACCGCGCCGGGCCAGGTCGGGCCGGCCGCGCACCAAGTAGGCGTCGAGTGCCTGTACGGCGGGGCGCCCCACCGGAACCAGCCGCTGTTTGCCGCCCTTGCCTTGCAACAGCACTGAACGGGCTTGCGTGTCGATGTCGTCGATGTCGAGACCGACGGCCTCGGAAATCCGCGCGCCGGTGGAATACAACAATTCCAAAAGCGCTCGGTTGCGCAAGGTCAGCGGACCGTCGGACGCGTTATCGCCGCCGGCGGCTTCCAGCAGCGCCAGCACTTCGTCGATCGTCAAGCTCTTGGGCAAACGACGGCCCGGAGTCGGTGGCCGGACCGCGCGGGCCACATCGAAATCCGCGAGGCCTTCGGCCGCGGCGAAGCGATGCAAGCCGCGCACCGCGATGAGCGCTCGCGCCGCCGATACCGCCGAGAGCCCCACCGCGCCCGCCTCGGGGTCACCGCGCCGCAGCGAGACCAAGAATTCGCTGACGTCCTCCTCGCCGACTTTGGCCAGATCGTGAATGCCGCGTTCTTCCAGATGTTTTGAATAGCGGCGCAGGTCGCGGCGGTAGGAGCTCAGCGTGTTGGCGGCCACGCCGCGCTCGATGGTCAGGTGGTCGAGGTAGCCCTGTAGTTGTGTCTGCAGCGTCGCCGCTGTCACTGCGCGTTCTGCTGATTCTTTCGGGCCATGAACGCTTCCGGCCGGTCGACCCACTCGGTGTCGATGGGACGCGCCTGAGCGGATCCGGTCACGACGGCGTAGGCGGCCAGAATGCCGCCGATGGCAATGGAATTCACGATCTCCCCGCTGAGCACACGCTGCGCCGCCTCGGCGATCGGATACCAGCGCATCGTCATGTCGGCTTCTTCGTCTTCGGCGGCGGGGCGCTGCACTTCGGTCAATCCGGTAGCCAGATAAACTCGCACCGATTCGTCGCTGTAGCCCGGCGCGGTGTTGACGTCGACTAGCACCTGCCAGTTCTTGGCCTGCAGACCGACCTCTTCTTTGAGTTCGCGGGCGGCGGTCTCTTCCGGCGGCTCACCGGACTCGTCCAGCAGTCCGGCGGGTAGTTCCCACAGCCGCCGACCGTAGGTATGGCGATACTGGTAGACCATCGGAATGTTGTTGTCGTCGTCCATCGCCACGATGGCGACGGCTCCGTAGTGTTCGAGCACCTCGCGTTTGGCGACATTGCCGCCCGGCATCCGAACCTGATCGCGGCGCAGCGCGAAAATGGCGCCCTGGTAGAGGGTTTCGGACGAAATCGTCTCGAAGTCGTGTTCAGCCACGGGCCGCGGGTTCAGGTAGCGGCTGGCTGACGCCCTCTCGATGCTGATTGCCGTTGGGCACGTGCTCGGGAATCTCCACCGGCAGCAGTTCGCCCGCCTTGTAGTCCAGGGCGCCTCCGAACGTGAACGCGACGGTATCGTGAGTCTGCATCGAGATCACGCCGAAGTGATTGCCGCACTGAACGATTCGAAGCTGATGCGGGGCATCCTGGGCGATGCCGCGGTCGACATGGTGGTCGCCGTCCGTTAGCTGGAACACGAACGATACGGCGACCTGGCCCCCGAGCAACTGGCGGACAAGTTCCGCATGGCCTGGAGCCTGTGACGGGCCAACCATGGTTTCCGACCCTCGCGCGCTGGCCGGCCACATCGACGATGTGACCCTGATCGATCAACATGTCCACGGTTGCTGGATGACGGCGGGGGACCGGAATCGGTTCGAGAACGCGCTCAACGAGGCCAATACCGAACCCATCATGGGTTCGGGATTCGACACGCAACTGGGCTTCGCCGTGCGCGCCCACTGCAGCCCTGTCCTTGGGCTCCCGAAACACGCAGATCCGCAATCATATTGGGAGCGTCGCAACCGGTTCGGCGAGGCGGAACTGGCCCGCATGTTCCTGCCGGACGCGGGGGTGAGCGACTGGCTGGTGGACACCGGGATCGGCGCGGAGACCGCCGGCCCCGCCGAGATGGCCGAGTTGTCCGGTAACCGCGCTCACGAGGTGATCCGCCTCGAGCAGGTCGCCGAGCAAGCCGCCCGGGCGCCCGGCGACTACGCGGCGGCGTTCGAGGACATCCTGCACCGACGCGCGGCGACGGCCGTCGGCACCAAGTCGATCCTGGCCTACCGGGGCGGATTCGACGGCGACCTGAGCGAGCCGGCGCCGGCCCAGGTGGCCGAGGCGGCCAGCCGATGGCGTGACCGCGGCGGCACCCGCTTGCAGGATCGGGTGCTGCTGCGGTTCGGCCTGCATCAGGCGCTGCGGCTGGGCAAGCCCCTGCAATCCACGTCGGCCTCGGCGACCGGGACTGCGACCTGCACAAGACCAACCCACTGCTGCTGCTCGACTTCCTGCGGCAGTCCTCGGACACCCCGATCGTGCTGTTGCATTGCTATCCCTACGAGCGCGAGGCCGGATACCTGGCGCAGGCCTTCAACCACGTCTATGTCGACGGCGGGTTGAGCGTGAACCAGCTGGGGGCGCGGGCACCGGCCTTCATCGCTCGGCTGCTGGAGCTGGCCCCCTTCGGCAAGATCCTCTATTCGTCGGACGGGTTCGGCCCCACGGAACTCCACTTTCTCGGTGCGGCCCTGTGGCGCAGGGCAATTCATCGGGTGTTGCGCGGTTTCGTCGTCGACGACGACTGGAGCGAAGCGGACGCCGTCCGGGTGGTCAACCTGATCGCTCACGGCAACGCCGCAGGACTGTACCGCGTTTGACCCCCGGTGACACCGGGGTATACCGGCGATTATGGCGACCGCGAAGGGCGTCTTGGAGTGGGCCCGCGACAAGGTCGTGTCGTGGGTGCCCAAGGCCGACCTCGACCAGCGGGACCCCGACTACATTCGCGACCAGCTGCCGGGGACCTGGTTGCTGGCGTCGTTCTACTTCCGCGCGGACGTGCGGGGCCTGGACCGCATCCCGGCCGAGGGGCCGGTGCTGTTGGTCGGCAACCACAGCGGCGGCAACGTGCCCCCCGACACCTTCGTCTTCACGCTGGCGTTCTGCTCCTACTTCGGCGTCGAGCGGCCTTTCTACCAGTTGGCCCACAACCTCGTCGTCTCCGCTCCGCCGCTGGGCTGGTTACGCAAGTTCGGCACCGTGGCAGCGAACCCCGAAAACGCCCGTCTCGCATTGGATTCCGGGGCAGCGCTGCTGGTCTACCCTGGCGGCGACTACGAGATCGGGATGCTCTTGAGGCGCAGCAGCTTGTCGGCCATCAGTAGT
>NZ_LZLE01000148.1 GCF_001673155.1 Mycobacterium sp. 1423905.2
GTGCACCTGGCCTTCGGGGTGGCGGGCATCGCGTTGTCCCGGACCATCGACGGCGCACGGTGGTTCCTGATCGGCGGCGGTGTCATCTACGTGCTGTTGTGGATCTACGGACTGGCCATGGGTGACCACCACAGTGCGGCCAACATCATTCCGGTCAACACCGCCGACAACTGGCTGCACCTGGGCCGGGGCGTCGGGATGCTGGGTCTGGGCCTGTGGCTGGGGGCGCGGCGCCGCAGCCTGTATTCCACCTAGCCTGCCGCCCGACGACGTCAATGAGCCGGCAACCGGCACCTGTTTCCTTAGGCCGATAACGGGAACCCGCCCGAGCGTGAACGTTTCCGACATCGTCACGTTGCCGTTCCAGTGGGGGTCCGCCCTCCGGGGCAGGCGCTTCTTCCATCCGGCCGGTGTGATCGCGACAGGCTCCATCGAACGCGACGCCCCAGAGGGCAAGGGCTTGCCCATCCCGTCGTCCGACGTGGTGGTCCGGGTGTCGAAAGCCACCGGAACGCCGGGTTCGTTGCCCGACTTCATCGGCTTGGCCATTCGAGTGCCGTCCGGACACGACGACGACAAACCGTGGGACATCCTGCTGGTATCAGCGGGTTCAGGTGTGCTGACACGAGCGGTCGCGCTTCGACCCGTCACCTCCTGGACGGGTCAGAACATGACCACGCTGATGCCATTGAACTACCAGGGCAACAAATGGTGGCTGCGGGCGCGCATCGAAACCGACATCGACGGCAAGGGCGTAACGCTTGACGACGTCCGTCGGCGCATCGAAGCCGGCGGCATCCAGATTACGCTCGACCAGGCTTGCGGCAGTTCGGATTTCGAGAAGGTCGCGCGGCTGACTCTGAACCACATCGCCGGTCCGTGGCCGGGCAACGACGTGTCGTTCGACCCGGTACTCAATACCGCGCCCGGGGTGAAGCTGTATCCGGGCTGGTTGGCCGATCTGCGGGCCAGCGCCTACGCGCGCAGCCGGGGCGGCAGAGAAGCCGATTGACCCTAGGAGGGTAGACCGTGAGCAAGCGAATCGTCATCACCGGAGCCAGCGGCAATGTCGGCACATCATTGTTGCGCCGGCTCACCGAAAGCGGCGCCGACTACGACATCGTCGGAATCACCCGTCGCCAACCGCCCGCGGAAGGCGTCTACGCCGGCGTTGATTGGCAGCAGTTGGATCTGGCCGACAACAACGCCGAAACGCAGTTACGCGGCATCTTCCGGGGCGCGGACTGTGTGGTTCACCTGGCGTGGGGTTTCCAACCGACTCGCAACGCCCGTTACCTGCACGACGTGGGGGTACGCGGGACTTCGGCGGTGTTGCGCGCGGCCGACTGCGCCAAAGTGCCTCACCTGGTGCACATGTCGTCGCTGGGCACTTACGCGCCCGGGCGATACGGCGAGAAGGTCGACGAGTCATGGTCACACACGGGGTTGAGCACTTCGACCTACAGCCGAGCCAAGGCCGCCGCGGAAAGACTGCTCGATGACTACGAGGACAGCCATCCCGACGGTGTCGGCATCACCCGGCTGCGACCCGGATTGATCCTGCAGCGCAACGCCGCCGCGGGTTTACGGCGCTACACCCTGCCCGCGTATATCAGCCCAGGCTGGGTGCGCTGGCTGCCGGTGCTTCCGCTGGACCGGTCGTTGACGGTGTCCATGGTGCATGCCGACGACGTGGCGGACGCCTGCGTCAGAACCATCGAGCGCCGCGCGCTGGGGCCGTTCAACATCGCCGCCGAACCGCCGGTCACCCGCGACGACCTCGCAAAAATTCTGGGCGCCAGGCCGCTGCATGTTCCGGCGGGTCTGCTCGGGCCGGTGGTGCAGGCGTCGTGGCGGGCTCGGCTCCAACCCATCGACCGCGGCTGGTTCGATATGGCGTTCTCCGCGCCATTGCTCAACACCGACCGAGCCCGCACCGAGCTGGGCTGGACCCCGGACTGGTCGTCCCTGGACGCCTTCGCTGACTTCGTCGATGGATTGGTCCACGACAAGGGCACACCAAGCCCGGTCCTGCACCCGCGGTCGTTCGTCACCGCGATCGTCCGTGACTTAACCCGTGGCCCCGTCACGCAACGGCACGTGCCCTGACCCGGTGCGGCCCAAGATGTGTCGTAACGCCGAGTCAAGGTCGGGCTGGCGGAAGCGGTGCCCGGCGCCAATCAGCCGGTTCGGCACCACCCGCTGACTGGCGAAGGCGAGTTCGCGAGCGCCCTGTTCGCCCAACAAGATCCGCGGACCAATCGGTGGCACCGGCAGCGCCGCCGGCCGACGCAACACCGCGGCCAGCACGCGAGTGTATTCGCTGTTGCTAACCGGTTGCGGTGCAACCGCATTCACCGGTCCGGAAAGGTCAGTGTCCCAGAGCGCGCGGTGATAGACGTCGATCAGGTCGTCGATGCCGATCCAGGACAGCCACTGCCGGCCGTCGCCGAGGCGGCCGCCGAGCCCGGCGCTGAACAACGGACGCAGCAGCCGCAGGGTGCCGCCCAGCGGAGATTGCACGATGCCGGTGCGCACCCGGACCACCCGGACCCCGTCCTGCTCGGCGGGTGCGGCCGCGTCCTCCCAGTCCGCCACCACGTCGGCGAGGAACCCGTCGCCGCGCTCGCTGTCCTCGGTCAGCGTCGCGTCGCCGCGGTCGTACCCGTAGTAGCCGATCGCCGAAGCGGTGATCAGCACACCGGGGCCGTTCGGTGTGCGGGCGACGACTTGGGCCAGCCGGCGAGTCGGCCCGATTCGGCTGTCCCGGATCGCTTTTCGATGCTGCTCGCTGAACCGGCCGGCGATCGACGCGCCGGCCAGATGGATGACCGCGTCCACGCCGGCGAACAGATCGGGGTCCGGTTCCTCGGGGTTCCACCGGCGTTCGTGTTCGCCCTGCGCCGGGCCGCGGACCAGCCGGATCACCCGATGTCCGCCGGTGCTCAGGAAAGCGGACAACGCCGTGCCGACCAGTCCAGAGGACCCGGTGACGGCGACGGTCGCCGGGTTCAAGCCATGTTCGGCCGCCAGTCGGTGTGCGGCCAGGTCATCGGCCAACTGGCGGTGCCGGTAGACGAACATCGGGCGCAGCGCCCGGCCGGGCACCGGCGTCTGAACCCGGTCGATGACTCGGGTCCGGTCGGCAGCGACTTCCTCGAAGTCGTGGGTGTGACGCCAGTTGACCGCGATGCGTGCCGGCAGTGAAGCCAGCCCGTCGCCGCCGATGGCGTCGACGAAACGCCTTGGCGGATCGTAAGAATCGGGCTGATGCTCGGCCACCCAGCGCAACCCGCCGGGCAAGGCCAGGGTGGCGCGCCCGTCCCGGACCGACGCGGCTTCGCTGACCAGCCGCAGCGGCTGCCATGGCGGCGACAATCGGGTGAATGCGCCCGGCCGGGTGTGCCAGGCGAACACGTCCTCGCGCGGCGCGTCGACCACGCTTTCATAGACCAGCCCCATTGGCTCGACGTTAGCGGCCGGGCAGCGCATGCTCCACGATGGGCAGCCGCGGCTGCGGATGCCGTTCGCGGCGTTTGGCCGCCAGGTACACCTGCGCGGTTCGGCCGGCGACCGTCTGCCAGTCGAAGTCAGAGGTCAGGCGGTCACGGGCGGCGTGAGCGCGCCGCTGGGCCGCGGCCGGATCGTCGAGCACACCGCGCACGGCCGCAGCCAACCCCGCCACGTCACGAGGAGCGAACGAGACCCCGGTCTGCCCGTCGATCACCGCTTCGCCCAGACCGCCGATGTTCGACGTGACCAGCGGGATACCCGCCGCGGCGGCCTCCAGGGCGGCCAGTCCGAACGGTTCGTAGTGGCTGGGCAGCACCGCCGCGTCGGCGCGGTGCAGGGCCGCCAGCAGTTCGGCGTGGTTGAGATGTCCGGCGAACCGTGTCGCTTTGAGCACCTTGTGTTTTCGTGCCTGGGTGACGAGCCAGTCCTGCTGGGTGCCCTCGCCGGCAATGGTCAACGTGGTACCCGGATGAGTGCGCCGGATGCGGGGCAATGCGGCGATCGCGTCGTGCACGCCCTTCTCGTACTCGAGGCGGCCGACGAACAGCAGTTCGGCCGGGCCCGTGCGCGGGCGGCGCGGCGCGAACTGCCAACGCGACACGTCGATTCCGTTGGGAATCACCGAGGCCTCGGCCAAGTCGGGACCGAACAATTCGGTGATCTCGTCCCGCATCGACGCCGAGCAGGTGATGAGGGCATCGGACTCGCGCGTCAGCCACGACTCGACCGCGTGCACCTGACGGCTGATCGCACCCACCACCCAACCGGAATGGCGCCCGGCTTCGGTGGCGTGCATGGTGGAAACCAGTGGCACGTCAAAGAATTCGGCCAGAGCGATGGCCGGGTGTGCCACCAGCCAGTCGTGCGCGTGCACGACATCGGGGCGCCATCGGGTGCTCAGCGCCAGCCCGACGCGGATCATGGCGTGGCCCATCGCCAGCGTCCAGGCCATCATGTCGGTGCTGAAGGTGAACTCGTGCGGGTCGTGTGCGGCCGCGAGGACCCGCACGCCTTCGCGGACCTCGTCGGTACTCGGGTGGGTGCCGGCGTCGGTGCCGGTCGGCCGCCGTGACAAGACGACGACCTCGTGGCCGGCCGCGGCCAGCGCCGTGGCCAGGTGGTGCACGTGGCGGCCCAGCCCGCCGATCACCACCGGCGGGTACTCCCAGGACACCAGGAGGATCTTCATGCGGCTACTCCGGTGTGTCGCGAGCGTGCACCCAACGCCGCGCGGAGCGGCGGGTCGGCGTATTGACGCGCACGCTCGCGGGGGAAAGCGAGCCCGTCATGGCAGCCTGCGGGCGTCGAGCGCACCGAACAGGCCGTCGGCGCGGTTCCACCCCTCGGCCAGCCGCTGCGCGCTGTCGCGCCGGCCCGACGCCAGCGCCCCGGCGATTTCACGGGTGGCGTGCGCATGTAGGTGCGCGCGGTAGCGCGCGTAGTCGGCGGCGGAATCCTTGCTGACCATGAAGGGCCAGTCACTGGACACGGTGAGCAGGGTCTCGCGCAGGATCTGATCGGCGACGTGATCGCGGGGGATGGGTCCGTCCAGGGACGCCGTCTGCGCCAACGCCTTGTCGACAGTGGTGAGTGCGGTGTCGACCACTTCGCTGTTGAGCTGAACCAGATCGGCCACCTGCTCGCCGTTCCACACCTGCCAGTCCTTGCCGGATCCCCAAGAGCTGGGCGGTAATTCGACCGAAGCGCCGACGAATCCGCCCTCGATCGCGTCGCGCAGAGTCCCGACGCGCACTCCGGCGGCGGGCAGGGCGCGTAGCACCCGCTGCAGCCAGGTCGGGCCCTCGTACCACCAGTGGCCGAACAGCTCGGTGTCGAAGGCCGCGATCACATGCGCGGGTCGCCCGATGCGCTCGGACTCCGATTGCAGCCGCGTCCGCACCACGTCGACGAAGTCGGCGACGTGGACGTCGACCGCACGGTCGGCGCGCTCGGGATCGTAGGGCGCCTTGGCTTCCGAGGGCACATTGCGACCGGTGACCCGGGCGGGCTTGAGGCCGGTGAGGTGGTCATAGGTGTGGAAGTCGCGGTAAGCGGCATTGCCGGGGTAGCCGGACTTGGGCGACCAGACCCGGTAACTGACTTGCAGGTCCCGGCCGAACGCGACCACGTCGGTGTCCCCGACCGGTCGGCCCAACGCGGTGTCGCCGTGCAGTGACGGGCCGTCGACCATGAAATGCGTGACACCGGCGGCGGCGTAGTCACGTTCCATGCCGGGCGCGTAGGCGCACTCGGGCGCCCAGATTCCGGTCGGTTTGTGCGCCAGCCGCAATTGGGCGTCGGCCAAGCCTTCCCGCAATGCGAATTCGCGCAGCCGTGGGGCGAGAAGCGGCTGAAACGGGTGGGCCAGGGGGCCGCCGAGCAGCTCGACGGTGCCGGCCTCGATCAGTCGGCGCAGCAGGGGGCTGGCGCCGTGGCGCCACCTTGTGGCGAAATCGTCGAGCGCTTGATCGGCTTCAGCGCTCTCCCGAATTCCAAACGCCCGCAACGCATCCGGTGTGCAGGAGGGAAAACCCGCGGACTTGGACCGCGGCGCGGACCGGACGCTGGCCGCCTCGGTGGCGCGCAACCCCCAGTTGGCCAGCCAATGATGCATGCCATCCAGGCAGTACGGGTCGTCGAGCTGGGCGTTGACCACCGGCGTCATCCCGAGCGTCAACAGGCCTCGGCGCTCCTCGTCGGCCAAGGCGTGCAGCACCCGGAACAGCGGCAGGTAGGCCGCCGACCACGACTGGTAGAGCCATTCCTCACCGACCGGCCAGCGGCCGTGGTGGGCTAGCCAGGGCAAGTGGGTGTGCAAGACGAGCGTGAACATGCCGGGGACCCGGTCGTGCGGGGTGCTCATGGGCGCACCGCGACGGCGATCAGATCCAGGCTGTCGTCGATGTCCCGCGCGCCACCGGCTGGGACGAGGTCGAAGTCCTCGGTGGTGACGGCGGCGACGTCGGCGGCCAGTTGCGGGGGCCACGGCGCGTCGGCCACCGCCCGCGCGATCTGCGCGTCGATGATCGACCCGCCGTGGCGAGCGTCCATCTCACGCAACCGCGCGCCGTGAAACAGTCCGCTCATCGACACGTCGGTGAAGCCGGCCCCTTCCAACAACTCGGTGAGCTCCGCGGCGTTGAGTTCGCGGGTGTGGAACGGGTTGATCGGCGTGTCGCGGCCGGGGGAGAAGGTGATCCGGTTGGGCGTCGACATCATCAGCAACCCCGACGGGCGCAGTACCCGCAAACATTCTCTGACGAACTGACCTTGGTCCCAGAGGTGCTCGATCACCTGAAAGTTGACCACCACATCCACCGATGCGTCGGGCAACGGCAAGGCGGCCAAATTGGCGTGCAGCACCTCCACCCGGGGATAGCGGTGACGTACGTAGGCAACCGTGGTCTCGTCGTAGTCCACCGCGACCACGCGCCGGGCGACCCCGGCGATCAGATCGGCACCGTAACCTTCGCCACATCCGGCTTCCAGAACGTCTCGGTCCGCGCACCGCGCCGCGAGGCGCTGGTAGACCACCTCGTGGCGGCGAAACCAGTAATTCTCGATGTCCAGATCGGGGATGGTGCGCTCGCCCGTCAGCATTAACGCAGCTGGGGCCGCCGATTGGGGGTCGGCGGGCGCCGGTCGGGGGACATCGGGAACGAATGCGCTCATTGCTAAGGCAGGCTAGCCCGTGGCGGCCGATTCGCGAACCGGGCACCTGATCCGGGCGCGGGAACGTGCACTACCACCCGCTATGGTGGGAGAGCAGACCGCAAAAAGTTACCAGCTAGTAACATGGCTGTGCGGTCGCCAAACGGGTGACCTAAGTCCCGCAGTCGATCGCTGCGGGACTCCGTCAAGGAGGACGAACCACACTTATGACGAACATCGTGGTCCTGATTAAGCAGGTCCCAGACACCTGGTCGGAGCGCAAGCTGTCCGACGGCGATTACACGCTGGACCGCGAAGCCGCCGATGCGGTGCTGGACGAGATCAACGAGCGCGCCGTCGAAGAGGCGCTGCAAATCCGGGAGCGCGAGGGCGGCGAAGGCTCGGTCACCGTGCTGACCGCCGGCCCCGAGCGCGCTACCGAGGCGATCCGCAAGGCCCTGTCCATGGGCGCCGACAAGGCTGTCCACCTCAAAGACGACGGCATGCACGGCTCCTGCGTCGTGCAAACCGCCTGGGCGCTGGCCCGCGCGCTGGGCACCATCGAGGGCACCGAACTGGTGATCGCCGGTAACGAGGCCACCGACGGCTCCGGCGGCGCGGTGCCGGCCATCATCGCCGAGTACCTCGGCCTGCCGCAGCTCACCCACGTCCGCAAGCTGTCGATCGAGGACGGCAAGGTCACCGGTGAGCGCGAGACCGACGACGGCGTCTTCACCCTCGAGGCCACGCTGCCCGCAGTGGTCAGCGTCAACGAGAAGATCAACGAACCGCGCTTCCCGTCCTTCAAGGGCATCATGGCCGCCAAGAAGAAGGAAGTGACTGTCCTGAGCCTGGCCGACATCGGCGTGGAAAGCGACGAGGTGGGCTTGGCCAACGCCGGTTCGACGGTGCTGTCCTCGACACCCAAGCCGCCCAAGACGGCGGGTGAAAAGGTTACCGACGAAGGCGAAGGCGGCAGCCAGATCGCCCAGTACCTGGTGTCCCAGAAGATCATCTAAGCGACCCTCACCGACGAGAGAGCGAAAACCAACCCATGGCTGAAGTATTGGTGCTTGTCGAACAAGCCGAAGGTGCCCTGAAGAAGGTCACCTCCGAATTGATTACCGCCGCGCGTGCCCTCGGTGAGCCGGCCGCCGTCGTAGTCGGTGCCCCCGGCACGGCCGAGCCGCTGATCGACGGGCTGAAGCAGGCCGGTGCCGCCAAGATCTATGTCGCCGAGTCCGACACCGTGGACCAGTACCTGATCACGCCGTATGTCGACGTGCTGGCCTCGCTGGCCGAGTCGTCGGCACCGGCCGCGGTGCTGCTGTCCTCCAACGCCGACGGCAAAGAGATCGCCGGTCGGCTCGCGGCCCGCATCGGCGCCGGCCTCCTGGTCGACGTCGTCGGCGTCAAGGAGGGCGGCAAGGGCTTGCACTCCATCTTCGGTGGCTCGTTCACCGTGGAGGCACAGGCCAACGGCGACACCCCGGTGATCACAGTGCGCGCCGGATCGGTCGACGCCGAACCGGCCGACGGTGCCGGCGAGGTGGTTAAGGTGGACGTCCCCGAGCCCGCCGAGAACGCGACGAAGATCACCTCTCGCGAGCCCGCGGTGGCCGGTGACCGGCCCGAGCTCACGGAGGCCACCGTGGTGGTTTCCGGTGGTCGTGGCGTCGGCAGCGCGGAGAACTTCAAGGTGGTCGAGGAGCTGGCCGACTCGCTCGGTGCGGCGGTCGGCGCCTCGCGTGCCGCGGTCGACTCCGGCTACTACCCGGGCCAGTTCCAGGTCGGGCAGACCGGTAAGACGGTCTCCCCGCAGCTCTACATCGCGTTGGGCATCTCCGGAGCCATCCAGCACCGCGCCGGCATGCAGACCTCGAAGACGATCGTCGCGGTCAACAAGGACGAAGAGGCCCCGATCTTTGAGATCGCCGACTACGGCGTGGTCGGCGACCTGTTCAAGGTGGCCCCGCAGCTCACCGAGGCGATCAAGACCCGCAAGGGCTGAGCCCGAACCTCCGCTTAACGCCGCGTCAGCATGTGGTCGATGCGGCGTAAGGCGACGGCACACACGGTCAGATAGGGCGCACCCCACCAGGGGACAGCCATGCTGGCTCGGGCGCCGTCGCCCAACGGGTCCACTCCGTGACGGGTGGCCGGGACACCGGCCACCTGCCACGACCACACCCGGCCCGGATTGAACTCGGTGATCACGAAGGGGGCGGACACTCCGACCGGTGTCTGGACCTTGCCGGTCACGTGCAAACCCAGTTCGGTGTGCGGCTCGTCCAGCCGGGCACCGCTGATCGTCGGACCCCACTCGGGCCACGCATCGAGGTCCACCAGTAGCTTCCATACCGCCTCTGGCGGCGCAGCGATGTCCCGGTTGACGGTGAGCATGACGGTTTGGCTTATCGGAGGCATGCTGGCGGGATACCCGTCAGGGCGCGGATTGACCGAGCCGGCGCTGTTGTTCCACGACCTCGTCGAGATCGGTGAGCCGGTGCATCCCCGCCAAGGGTTGGTTCATCCGGCGGTTGCCGGCCAGCGAGTCCCGGTTGCGATTGAGGAACCACCAATAGCCGCCGGTGAAGGGACATGCGCGCTCACCCACCCGCTCGCCAGGGTGATACGGGCACTTCGGGCAGTAGTCACTCATGCGGTTGATGTAGGCCCCGCCGGCGGCGTAGGGCTTGGTGGCCATTAGCCCACCGTCGGCATGCTGGGACATGCCGACCACATTGGCCACCATCACCCAGTCGTAGCCGTCGACGAAGCACCGGTGAAACCAGTCGGTCATCGCCGCGGGGTTCCAGCCACGTTGTAAGGCGTAGTTGGACAACACCATCAGCCTGGGGATGTGGTGCACCCAGCCGTGGTCACGCACCTGACCCAGCACGTCCTTCAGGCAGCGCGCCTGCACCGCGTCGGCATCCAGATTCGCGAACCAATCCGGCAGCGGCGCAGCGGCTTTCAGCGCGTTGCGGCGGCGGTAATCCCAACCGAAATGCCAGTAGACATGCCAGATGTAGTCGCGCCAGCCGATGAGTTGGCGGATGTAACCCTCGACGCTGGCCAGCGGCGCGTCACCCGCGCGGTAGGCGTCCTCGGCGGCATACGCGCACTCGAGCGGGTCCAGCAAGCCGAGGTTCATCGACGCCGACAATAGGCTGTGCGCCAGAAACCGGTCGCCGCTGAGCATGGCGTCTTCGTGCGGGCCGAAATGCGGCAAGCGATCTCGTAAGAACACGGAGAACGCGGACTGCGCTTCTTGAGCCGTGACCGCAAATTCCCGTGGGCCGTCCCGCCCGACGAATTCGACGGTGCCGTCGCGCTCCCAACGGTCCAGGTCCGCGCGGACCCGTTCGTCGATCTCGTCCTCTTCGGGCTGCCACGGTGCGGGAATCGGCAACGCCACAACGTTTTTCGGCGGCGGCTCGCGGTTGTCGGCATCGAAGTTCCAGCGGCCGGCGGCGGGCTGATCGGCCTCCATCAACAGGTCGAAGCGGCGCCGCGCGTCGCGATAGAAGTTCTCCAGCAACAGCTTGCGGGAGCGTCCCGCCCATTTCTCGAATTCCTCGCGGCTGGTGCAGAATCCGCGCGGCGGCAGCACTTCGACGTGCGGCAACGACCGAACGAACCGGTCGGCCGCCCAGGACGTGGGCTGACACACGCTCAACGGGCCGTCGACCTGATCCAACGCTTCCCGGTATGTGTGGGTCTGCAGAAACAGCGCCTGCTCACCGAGTTCGGCGGCGCGATGACGCAATGCCGACAGCACCAGGTGCGCCTTGCGGCGATGGAAACGGCGACGTTCGAAGACGGCCCGAGACTCGATCAACAGCACCGGCTGATCGGGCTGGTCCAGAAAGTGCGGTCCGAGTTGATCGGCAAAACACCACCGTCGTGCAACAGGGGTCATGGCCACGCTAGTCCGAGTCGGTTGGGTAGAGCTCAGGGCATCGCGGCGGCCTGGGCTCGACCGCGGCAGAAGGTTCCTCTGGTCACCAACTTAACGATGACTGACCAGCTGTCAATCAACGGCTGAACACCGCCAGGTCCAAGCGATTTCACGCGTCATTTCGTCATCTGACGTGCACCGACATGTCACAGCGGCGATGCCGACACGCCGACCGACTACGCCACGTTGGACCCATGAGCGTTGCTTCTGTCCTCATAGCCAGCGATAAACCCAGAGGCACGGCGACAGGGTCGTCTACCGGGCCGCACTACTCTCTCCTGTTGTCCACCGATCCGACACTCATCGAAGCCGCCCAAGAGCTTCGTTACGACGTCTTCACCAGCACGCCCGGATTCACCCTGCCGGCCGCGAGCGGATCGCGGCGAGACGTCGACCGCTTCGACGAATACTGTGACCATCTCCTGGTTCGCGACGACGACACCGGCGAACTGGTGGGCTGTTATCGCATGCTGCCACCGGCGGGGGCTATCGCCGCCGGAGGGCTCTACACAGCAACGGAGTTCGACGTGCAAGCCTTCGACCCGTTGCGGCCGTCGCTGGTGGAGATGGGCCGCGCCGTGGTGCGCGACGGCCACCGCAGCGGTGCGGTGGTGCTGCTGATGTGGGCCGGGATCCTGGCCTACCTCGACCGCTGCGAATACGACTACGTGACGGGCTGTGTGTCCGTGCCGATCGGTGACGGGTCGGACGGCGTGGCGGCGGGCAGTCAGGTGCGTGGCGTGCGCGACTTCGTCATGCAGCGTCACGCCGCCGAATACCGGGTGCGGCCCTACCGGCCGGTGGTCCTGGACGGCCGGGCGCTGAACGACATCGCGGCGCCGCCTCGACCCACGGTCCCACCGCTGATGCGGGGCTACCTGCGGCTGGGCGCGCGGGCCTGCGGTGAGCCGGCCTACGACCCGGAATTCGGCGTCGGCGACTTCTGCGTACTGCTGGACAAACGGCAGGCCGACATCCGATATCTCAAGCGCCTCCGATCGGTCTCCGCGGCCGCCGAAATGGCAAGCGGAGCGGCGTGATGGACCGGCCGGTCGGCCACTCCTGGCTGCCGCGCGCGTCCTGTGACGCCCGCTGTGTCGGGCTCGGCGACACCGCCGGGGGCCGGCCCCTGCTGGTGACGCTGCGGGTCGCGGTTCGGGTGATGCTGGCGCTGCTGCTGCTGCCGGGACTGCCGCTGCTGGGCATTCCGTTGCCCGGGCGCACCCGCGTGCAACGCGCTTACTGCCGCTTGGTGCTGCGCTGCTTCGGCGTACGGATTACGGTGTCCGGCAGTCCGATTCGCAACCTGCAAGGGGTGCTGGTGGTCAGCAGTCACATGTCCTGGCTGGACGCCTTCGCCATCGGCGCCCTGTTGCCCGGTTCGTTCGTGGCCCGGGCGGACATGTTCACCGGGCGCGCGACCGGAGTCGTGGCCCGCATCCTGCGAATCATCCCGATCGAGCGGTCCAGCCTGCGGCGGTTGCCCGTGGTGGTCGAGACCGTCGCCCGCCGCCTGCGGGAGGGCCACACGGTGGTGGCCTTCCCGGAGGGCACCACCTGGTGCGGACTGGCGTCGGGCAGCTTCTATCCGGCGATGTTCCAGGCCGCCATCGACGCCGGCCGGCCGGTGCAGCCGGTGCGGTTGACCTACCACCGCGTTGACGGCAGCGTGTCCACCGCGCCCGCCTACGTCGGTGAGGACACCTTGTTGCGGTCGGTCTACCGAGTGCTGCGGGTGCGCCGCACGCTGGCCAGGGTGCGGGTGGAATCCCTGCAACTGCCCGGCACCGATCGACGGGCGCTGGCCCACCGGTGCCAAGACGCGATAGGGCTGGCGCCGGTGCGCCGCTCGGGGCACGGGCACGCGCTGGTCGCCTGACCGTTTCGGGGCACGATGGATGCCATGAGACCGTGGCCGAAACGCGAGCCGCCCGCAGCCGGGCAGGAGTCGGTGTGGGATTACCCACGCCCACCGCGACTGGAAGAATTCACCGGCTCGATCACCGTCGAGCTGGGCGGGCACACGATCGCCTCGACGAGGCGCGCCTTCCGCGTGCTCGAGACCAGTCACCCGCCCACGTACTACCTGCCCCGAGAAGCATTCACCGCCGGGGCGTTACGGCCTGCCGCCGGAACGTCGTGGTGCGAGTGGAAAGGACAGGCCAGCTACTTCGATCTGGTCACCCCCGGCCGCGAGGCCCATCGCGCCGCCTGGACCTACGAACGCCCGACCCCGCCGTTTGCGCCCCTGGCCGGCGCCGTCGCCGTCATGGCCGCGCAGGCGGACCGTTGCACGGTCAACGGCGAAACGGTCATTCCCCAGCCCGGCGGCTTCTACGGCGGCTGGATCACCAGCTGGGTGGTGGGGCCGTTCAAGGGCATACCGGGTTCGGCGGGTTGGTAGGCGGCGGCCCCCGCTCAACAGGCGGCCTTGGTGCGCGCATTCGGCGCTGAGCTGGGCCGGTAGCTGGACCGGTATCGTAGGGCCCGTCATGGTCTACCTGGATCACGCCGCCACCACCCCGATGCATTCTGCTGCCATCGAGGCGATGACCGCTGTGCTGGGCACTGTGGGCAATGCCTCGTCTTTGCATACCACCGGGCGCGCGGCGCGTCGCCGCATCGAGGAATCGCGGGAACTGATCGCGGCGAAGCTGGGCGCGCGTCCCTCCGAGGTGCTGTTCACCGCCGGCGGCACCGAAAGCGACAATCTGGCGCTCAAGGGCATCTACTGGGCGCGCCGGGACGCCGAGCCGAACCGCCGGCGCATCATCACCACCGAGGTCGAACACCATGCGGTTCTGGACTCGGTGCACTGGCTCGTCGAACACGAAGGCGCGGAGGTGACCTGGCTGCCCACGGCGGCCGACGGCTCGGTGTCCGTCGCCGCGCTGCGCGAGACGCTGCAGGAGCACGACGACGCCGCCGTGGTGTCGGTGATGTGGGCCAACAACGAGGTCGGCACCGTCATGCCGATCGCCGAGTTGGGCGCCGTCGCGGCCGAATTCGGTGTGCCCATGCACAGTGACGCGGTGCAGGCCGTGGGACAGCTGCCGGTGTCCTTCGGCGCCAGCGGGTTGGCGGCCATGAGCGTGACCGCGCACAAGTTCGGCGGGCCACCCGGCGTCGGCGCGTTACTGCTGCGCCGCGATGTCAGCTGTGTACCGCTGCTGCATGGTGGCGGGCAGGAACGCGACATTCGTTCCGGCACACCGGATGTCGCCGGGGCGGTCGGCATGGCCACCGCGGCACAGATCGCCGTGGACGGCCTGGAAGCCAACAGCGCCCGACTGCGGGTGTTGCGGGACCGGCTGGTCGACGGTGTGCTGGCCACCATCGACGATGCCCGGCTCAACGGTGCGCGCGACCCGCTGCGACTTCCGGGCAACGCGCACTTCACCTTCCGCGGTTGTGAGGGTGACGCGTTGTTGATGCTGTTGGACGCCAACGGCATTGAGTGCTCGACCGGATCTGCGTGCACCGCCGGTGTGGCGCAGCCCTCCCATGTGCTGATCGCGATGGGCGCCGACCCGGCCAGCGCCCGCGGGTCCCTGCGCCTGTCGCTGGGACACACCAGCGTCGACGCCGACATCGATGCGGCGCTGGCGGTATTGCCGGCGGCGGTGGCGCGCGCGCGACGCGCTGCCCTGGCCGCCACGGGGGCACCGTGAGGGTTCTCGCCGCCATGAGCGGCGGCGTCGACTCCTCCGTTGCCGCCGCCCGCATGGTCGACGCCGGACATGATGTGGTCGGCGTGCATTTGGCGCTGTCCACCGCGCCCGGCACCCTGCGCACCGGCTCGCGCGGTTGCTGCTCGAAGGAAGACGCCTCGGATGCCCGCCGCGTCGCCGATGTGCTCGGAATACCCTTCTACGTCTGGGATTTCGCCGAGCAGTTCTCCCGCGACGTGATCGACGACTTCGTGCAGTCGTATGCCCGTGGGGAAACCCCCAACCCGTGCGTGCGGTGCAATCAGCAGATCAAGTTCTCGGCGTTGTCCGCCCGGGCGCTGGCGCTGGGATTCGACACCGTCGCCACCGGCCACTACGCCCGGCTATCCGAAGGCCGGCTGCGCCGCGCCGTCGACCGGGACAAGGACCAGTCCTATGTGCTGGCCGTGCTGACCGCCCAGCAGCTACGCCATGCCGCTTTCCCGATCGGAGACACCCCCAAGTCCCAGATCCGCGCCGAAGCGGCCCGCCGCGGGCTCGCCGTCGCCGACAAGCCGGACAGCCACGACATCTGCTTCATCCCCTCGGGAAACACCCAAGCCTTCCTCGGCGCGCGCATCGGGGTGCGCCCGGGCAGCGTGGTCAGCACCGACGGGGCGGTGCTCGCCGAACACGACGGCGTGCACGGGTTCACCATCGGCCAGCGCAAGGGCCTGGGCATTGCCGGCCCAGGCCCGGACGGCCGACCGCGCTACGTGACCGCCATCGACGCCGCTACCGGCACCGTGGAGGTCGGCGACGCCGCCGACCTCGAGGTGCACGAACTGACCGGACGCGCGCCGGTGTTCACCGGCGGGACCGCGCCGGCGGGTCGGCTGGAGTGTGCGGTACAGGTGCGGGCCCACGGCGAAACCGCCAGCGCGGAAGCCGAATTGGTCGGTGACGAGCTGCTCGTGCGGTTGCACACCCCGCTGCGCGGGGTAGCGCGCGGCCAAACGCTGGTGTTGTATCGTCCCGACCCCGACGGCGACGAGGTGCTCGGCAGCGCCACCATTGCCGGCACGGCGCGATTAACCCGCAGCAGCTAACCCGCCCTCAGCCCGGCACGTTGGCGGCGATGTTCGTCATCACGATCTCCGACACCGACGGCGGAAACCCGCAATACGTGACTTCCAGCAACGCCACCGACTGCACCCGGTACTCACGTCCGCAGTTGCCCGGGCGGAACCGCAACGAGTCACCGTCGGCCTTCACCCTGTCGACGTAGAGCCAGCCGCTCGCGGTGGCCGCGCAGTCACCAACGGTGGACACCAAAGCGTCGAAGGCATGCCGCGCCGCACCGGGATCTCGATAGCTCGCGGCGCCCTCAGAAATCAGCCCGCCGTCGGGCGGATCCTGAAACGTGGTCTTGTGAAACGCCGCGACGTCGGGTCCGAAGGTTGCCGTCTCGGCGTAGACGAACCGGCACTCTCGCGGCGTGGTGGCGGCCAGGTCTTCGATGTCCACCGGGTAGGTGCCGTCCATCGACGGGATGATGGTCAGATGTTCTCCGGCGCCGGTGATTGCGCGCATCCGGGACTGGTCGAGTAAGAGCGTGGACGCGTCGAGGACGCCGAGGGGAACGGCGGCGAACACGGGCAGCGCTTCACCGCCGACCACCCGTGTGCAGGCCGCTGTGCAGACCATCACGCAACACAACAGCAGCGGCCATGTCCGTTTCGCCATCTGCCACCCTTCTGGGCATCGAAACTACCCGTGTCGCATTGCGGTAAACACCCCTACCGACGCGCGGGTGAGGTTCGG
The DNA here is from genome assembly GCF_001673155.1 of Mycobacterium sp. 1423905.2. Taxonomy (GTDB): domain Bacteria; phylum Actinomycetota; class Actinomycetes; order Mycobacteriales; family Mycobacteriaceae; genus Mycobacterium. The sequence goes on from NZ_LZLE01000148.1 coordinate 16,603, forward strand.
TCGAATACGGTTGTCCGGTGAGTGATTTGGCAGCGCCGTTCGCCACCGGCACCGGCATCGGATCGTGGCCCGGTGTCGCCGCGCGGCAGGCGGCCGAAGTGGTCGTCGGCGAGTTGGCGGGGGCGATGGCACACCTGGTCGAGCTACCCGCCCGGGGAGTGGGCGCCGACCTGCTGGGGCGCGCCGGCGCCCTGTTGGTCGATGTGGCCATCGACACGGTGCCCCGCGGCTACCGCATCGTCGGCCGGCCGGGCGCAGTGACCCGCCGGGCCGTCAGCTTGCTGGACGAGGACATGGACGCCTTGGAAGAAGCCTGGGAGACCGCGGGGTTGCGGGGGAGCGGGCGGGTGGTCAAGGTCCAAGCGCCCGGGCCCGTCACGCTGGCCGCCGAGGTGGAGTTGTCCAACGGCCACCGGGCGATCACCGACCCGGGTGCGGTGCGGGACCTGGCCGCATCGTTGGCCGAGGGCGTCGCCGCCCATCGCGCAACGCTGTCGCGCCGACTGGACACACCGGTGGTGGTGCAGTTCGACGAGCCGTCGTTGCCGGCGGCGCTAGGTGGCCGGCTGACCGGAGTCACTGCGCTGAGTCCGGTTGCCGCGCTGGACGAAGCGGTGGCCGGCGGGTTGCTCGAAACCTGCGTGCAGGGCGTCGGCGCGGCTGTGGTGGTGCACAGCTGCGCCGCGGAATTGCCGTGGAAACTGTTGCAGGACAGCGCCGTTGCGGCAGTGTCCGTGGATGCGGGCACGCTGCGCGCCACGGATCTGGACCGCATCGCCGAGTTCGTCGAGTCGGGTCGCACCGTCCAGTTGGGGGTGGTGCCGGCGACCGCGCCGGACCGGCGTCCGGCGGTGGAGGAGGTCGCCGCGGCGGTGGTGGCGGTGATCGACCGCCTCGGCTTCGCCCGCTCGGCCCTGCGGGACCGGGTCGGGGTCACTCCGGCCTGCGGTCTGGCTGGTGCGACGCAGCAGTGGGCGCGCACCGCGATCGGATTGGCCGCCCAGGTCGCGGCGGCATTCGCCAAAGACCCCGACGCCCTTTAGGCAACCATACGGTTGCGCAACATCTGGTGGCGTGCTGTACTGATAGGCAACCAGGAGGTTGCACATGAATTCGGATCGGATCGAAAAGAGCGTGGTGCTGCGCGCCCCGTTGGACCGGGTGTGGCGGGCGATCAGCGACGCCGAACAGTTCGGGCGCTGGTTCGGGGCGCGCTTCGACGGCCCCTTCGTCGCGGGTGCCTTCGTCACCGCGGCGATCACCCCGACCACCGTCGACGACGAGGTCGCCAAGCGGCAAGAGCCGCACGCAGGGGTCAAGAGCACATGGGAGATCGTCGCCGTCGAGCCCAAGCGCCGGTTCGCCTACCGCTGGCACCCGTTTGCCGTCGAACCGGACGTGGACTACGACCGAGAACCGACCACGCTGGTCGAGTTCACCCTGGCCGAGGTTGCCGATGGGTTACTGCTCACCATCGTGGAATCGGGCTTCGACGCCATTCCGCAGGCGCGTCGCCGCGGCTCTTTCGAGGCCAACTCCGAAGGCTGGGCAATGCAGACCGACCTCGTGCGCCGGTTCGTCGAATCGTGAGCAGCTCGGTGGCGGCGCCGCTTTTCGACGCTTTAGGCGACCCGAATCGGCTGCGCATCGTCGTCGGGCTCTGCGAGGCCGGGCCCAGTTCCACCTCGCGGATCAGCGCGGCGATACCCGTCACCCGTCAGGCCGCGAGCAAACATCTGCAACTGCTGGAGTCGGCGGGACTGGTCACCAGTAACAAGCACGGGCGCGAGCGGGTGTGGACACTGCGGACCGAGCCGCTCGCCCAGGCCAGCGACTACCTGATGCACCTGTCGCGGCGGTGGGACGCGGCGGTGGACCGGTTGCGTGCCTTTGTCGAAGATCCCCCAGACTGACGTCACCGAGATTGCCGCCACGGTCGTGAAAGGGTGCCCGGCGACGACCACCACGGCAATCTGGGCGGTGTCGGCCGGCTTCGATAGCCTGCGAGGGTGAGTTCAGCAGAGGCTGACCAGACCGCGCCCGAGGTGTTGCGGCAGTGGCAGGACCTGGCCGAAGAGGTCCGCGGACACCAGTTCCGCTATTACGTGCGCGATGCGCCGATCATCACCGACGCCGAATTCGACCAACTACTGCGCCGACTGGAAGCGCTGGAAGCCGAACATCCCGAGCTGCGTACCCCCGACTCGCCCACTCAGCTGGTCGGCGGGGCCGGATTCGCGACCGACTTCGAACCCGCCGATCACCTCGAGCGGATGCTCAGCCTGGACAACGCGTTCAGCGCCGAGGAACTCGCCGCCTGGGCCGCCCGCATCCACGCCGAGGTTGGTGACGCCGCGCATTACCTGTGCGAGCTCAAAATCGACGGCGTCGCCCTGTCTTTGGTGTACCGGGGCGGGCGACTCACCCGCGCCGCCACCCGCGGGGACGGCCGCACCGGTGAGGACGTCACCCTCAACGCCCGCACCATCCAAGACATCCCCGAACGTCTGGCCGCCAGCGGCGACTACCCGGTGCCTGACGTCCTGGAAGTGCGCGGTGAGGTCTTCTTCCTCGTCGAGGACTTCCAAGCTCTCAACGCCAGCTTGGTCGAAGCCGGCAAGGCGCCCTTTGCCAACCCACGCAACAGCGCGGCGGGATCGCTGCGCCAGAAAGACCCGGCGGTCACCGCCCGCCGCCGGCTGCGGATGATCTGCCACGGACTCGGGCACACCGAGGGCTTCCGGCCGGTCACCCAGCACGACGCGTACCTGGCGCTGCGCGCCTGGGGCCTGCCGGTTTCCGAACACACGACGCTCGTCGACAACCTGGCCGCGGTGCAGGAGCGCGTCGAGTACTGGGGTGAGCATCGCCACGAGGTGGCCCATGAAATAGACGGCGTGGTGGTCAAAGTCGACGAGGTCGCGCTGCAGCGCAGGCTGGGCTCCACCTCGCGGGCACCGCGCTGGGCGATCGCCTACAAGTACCCGCCCGAGGAAGCCCAGACCCAACTGCTCGACATCAAGGTCAACGTCGGCCGCACCGGGCGGGTTACGCCGTTCGCCTGGATGACGCCGGTCAAAGTCGCCGGGTCGACGGTCAGCCAGGCCACGCTGCACAACGCCTCGGAGGTCAAGCGCAAAGGTGTGCTGATCGGCGACACCGTGGTCATCCGGAAGGCCGGTGACGTGATCCCCGAGGTATTGGGACCGGTGGTCGACCTACGCGACGGCTCCGAGCGCGAATTCGTCATGCCCACAACATGTCCCGAGTGCGGCACGGCGTTGGCGCCGGCGAAGGAAGGTGATGCCGACATCCGCTGCCCCAATACCCGAGGGTGCCCGGCTCAATTGCGGGAGCGCGTCTTTCACGTCGCCAGCCGCAATGCCTTGGACATCGAAGTGCTCGGGTACGAGGCGGGCATCGCGCTGCTACAGGCCGGCGTGATCGCCGACGAGGGCGACCTGTTTTCACTCACCGAAGAAAGCCTGTTGCGCACCGAGCTGTTTCGCACTAAGGCGGGAGACCTGTCCGCCAACGGCAAACGGCTGCTCGCCAATCTCGACAAGGCCAAGGCCGCACCGTTGTGGCGGGTGCTGGTGGCGTTGTCCATCCGCCATGTAGGGCCGACGGCCGCGCGCGCACTGGCCACCGAATTCGGCAGTCTGGACGCGATCATGGCGGCGTCCACCGAAGAGCTCGCGGCGGTCGAGGGGGTGGGGCCCACCATCGCCGCCGCCGTCACCGAGTGGTTCAGCGTCGACTGGCACCGCGGCATCGTCGACAAGTGGCGGGCCGCCGGCGTGCGCATGGCGGATGAGCGCGACGAGAGCGTGCCGCGCACCCTGGCCGGGCTGACCGTGGTGGTCACCGGCTCCCTGGCCGGGTTCTCCCGCGACGACGCCAAAGAAGCGATCGTGGCCCGCGGCGGCAAGGCGGCCGGCTCGGTATCGAAGAAGACGTCCTACGTCGTGGCCGGCGACTCGCCGGGCTCCAAGTACGACAAGGCCGTCGAACTCGGCGTGCCCATTCTGGACGAGGACGGATTCCGAAAGCTGTTGGAGGACGGACCCGCCGCCGCGGCAGAGTGAGCCCGCCGCACAGCAGTGGGGCCTATGGTGGGCGCTATGACGCAGACCGCCGACCGGTTCGCCGACGCATCACCGTGGTCACCGCGCGAAGCCGAACTGCTCGCGGTGACCTTGCAGCTGCTGCAGGAACACGGATATGACCGGCTGACCGTGGATGCCGTGGCCAACACCGCTCGCGCCAGCAAGGCCACGGTGTACCGACGCTGGCCTTCCAAAGCGGAACTGGTGCTGGCCGCGTTCATCGAAAGCATCCGTCCGATCGCGGTCCCGCCGGACACCGGCACACTGCGCGGCGATCTCCTCACCCTGGGGGAGGCGATCTGCGAGCAGGGCCGGCAGCATGCCAGCACCATTCGCGCGGTGCTCGTCGAGGTCTCCCGCCACCACGCGCTCAACGACGCCTTGCAGCACCAGTTCCTTGACCAGCGCAGAGCGTTGCTTCAGCACGTCCTGCGCCAAGCCGTCAAGCGCGGTGAAATCTGCGAATCCGCCATCAACGACGAACTTTGGGACCTGCTGCCCAACTACCTCATCTTCCGGTGCATCGTGCCCGGTCAGGAGCCCAACCGTCAGACGGTGCAAGCGCTGGTCGACGACTTCATCATGCCCGGCCTCACCCGTCGCGGCAGCTGCTGACGCCGTAGCAAAAGTGCACGCTTCCGTCTCTTGTGCAGTACGGTCCAGTACCGTACTGTCATAGCCATTGCTGGCGCGCGGAGCGCAGATGAGCACCGCCGCTACGAGTCCGGCCGCACCACCCGAACAGCGAAGGGGTAATGGGTGCAACGCAATTCGATGCCCACCCTGCTGAAGAGGGGCTGGATGGTGATGGTGGCGGTGGTGGTCGTCGCGGGCGCGGGATTTGCGATCTACCGCCTGCACGGAATTTTCGGATCGCAGAACGACGCGGCGGCAGCGGCCGGCTTGTCCGACGAGATCGTCCCGTTCAATCCCAAGCAGGTAGTCCTCGAGGTCTTCGGCGCACCGGGCGCAGTGGCAACTATCAACTACCTTGACGTGAACGCACAACCCCAACAAGTGCTGAATGCGACCCTGCCTTGGTCGTTCACCATCACCACCACCGAGCCCGCCGTCGTGGGCAATGTGGTGGCTCAAGGCAACGGCGGCAGCATCGGCTGCCGGATCACCGTCAACGGCAAAGTGAAGGACGAACGCACCATCAACACACCGGCCGCCTACACGTTCTGCTTGGACAAGTCCGGATGAGCGACCCGGAATCCCCGCGACCCCGCATCGCGCACACCATCCGTCGGCTCTCCGTGCCGATCCTGCTGTTCTGGGTGGCGCTGGCGGCCATCACGAACATCGCGGTGCCGCAACTGGAAAAGGTGGGCGAGACCCATAACGTCGCCTTGAACTCGCCCGATGCGCCGTCGCTCAAAGCGATCAAACGCATCGGTCAGGTGTTTCACGAATTCGACACCGACAGCTCGGCGATGGTCGTGCTGGAAGGCGCTGCGCCACTAGGGGCCGACGCGCACCAGTTCTACGACACGCTGATCCACAAGCTGGAGCAGGACCGCAAACACGTTGAGCACGTTCAGGATTTCTGGGGAGACACGCTGACTGCGGCGGGTTCGCAGAGTTCCGACGGCAAGGCCGCCTACGTGCAGGTGTACCTGGCGGGCAATCAGGGTTCGGCCTTGGCCAACGAGTCGGTCAGCGCGGTGCGCCAGATCGTCGAGCACACCCGGCCGCCGGCCGGTGTCAAGGCTTACGTCACCGGCGCGGCGCCGCTGATCGCCGACCAATTCGAAGTCGGCAGCAAGGGCACCGCAAAGGTCACCGCCATCACCGTCGGCGTGATCGCGTTGATGCTGCTCTTCGTCTACCGCTCGTTGTTCACCATGCTGCTGGTGCTCATCACGGTGTTGATCGAAATGTCGGCCGCCCGCGGCATCGTCGCGTTCCTGGGTAACGCCGGCATCATCGGGCTGTCGACCTATGCCACCAACCTGCTCACCTTGCTGGTCATCGCCGCCGGAACAGATTACGCGATCTTCTTGGTCGGCCGTTACCAAGAAGCGCGGTCTGCCGACGAAGACCGAGAAACCGCGTATCACACCATGTTTCGCGGAACCGCACATATCGTGCTGGGTTCGGGCCTGACGGTTGCCGGTGCCGTAGCGTGTCTGAGCTTCACCCGGCTGCCGTACTTCCAAAGCCTGGGCGTGCCTGCCGCATTGGGCATTCTGGTCGCGTTGGCTGCCGCGCTGACCTTGGCGCCGGCCGTGGTGACCTTGGGTGCGCTGGTCGGAGTCTTCGAACCCAAACGCATGATGCGGACTCGCGGCTGGCGACGGATCGGTACCGGCATCGTCCGCTGGCCGGGTCCGGTTCTGGTGGCGGCCTGCGCGCTGGCCCTCATCGGTCTGATCGCGCTGCCGGGTTACAAGACGAGTTACGACCATGAGCAGTTCGGGCTCCAGCCGGGCCCGGGAAAAGTGCCGCTCGGCCGCCGCGTAACCGATGTTGGCCGCTGCGCTGTTGGGCATGTACGGACGCGTGTCGTAACTCGTCTTGTAACCCGGCAGCGCGATCAGACCGATGAGGGCCAGCGCGCAGGCCGCCACCAGAACCGGAC
>NZ_LZLE01000149.1 GCF_001673155.1 Mycobacterium sp. 1423905.2
GCCGGGTCCGCGCCGATCTCGTCGAGAGTGACCTCACGCATCGCGGCCCGCGGCGCCGCTGTGGCCCAGTCGCGCCCCACCTGCACCGGGTGAATCGGGTCGTCCGTGGCGGCGGCCACCGCCAACGGCACGCTCAGACCCGCCAACTGTGCGCTGCTGGGCGCGACGTAGGACGCCGCTTCCTCCATCGCGTCGGGCAGCGTCGGCCACTGCGCCCGCCACGAGCGCGTCAACTCGTCGACCAACCACGGCGGGCTGGACGCCCGCATCTGCGCCGTCGTCGCGGCCAAGCCGTCACGACGTAACTGTGCGGCCGTGTAGCGGGCGGCGTGCGCGGCGGGGGCGGAATCGGGTGATCCGGTCCAGGGCGGCAGCGCCGCCAGCACCGCGACTGCGCGGTCGGGATGGGCCAGGGCCCATGCCGCCGCCACCGCGGCGCCGATCGAGACCCCGCCGACGACGATCGGTGCGCTGCGCGCGGCGTTGTCCAAGGCGCTCACGTAGCCGTCGATGAGGCCGTCCGGCCGCGGGGCAGGGGTCAGCAGCACGGCGCCGACGTACCCGACGGGATCGGAGAATGCCCGCCGGACGTAGTCGTCGTCGGACCCCGTTCCGGGCAACAGCACGGCGGTGACACCGCGCAAATCGACAGCCATTCCTTGATAGTGCCCTGCGATTTTCAGAGTTTGAAAACCAAGGGTTTGATCCGTGTGGCGATCGGGAACCAACAGGTCTACGGTGTCCGTTGGCATAGTGCAATGCTGATAGCTAGCAGAGCTTCACGTAACGACGTTGAACTGTCAGGAGGGGCCATGGGGGCCCAAGGTTATCTGCGCCGGCTTACCCGTCGGTTGACGGAAGACCCGGAGGAACGCGACGTCGAAGAGCTGTCCGACGAAGTCCTCAGTACCGGCGCGCAGCGAGTCATCGATTGCCAACGCGGCCAAGAGGTCACCATGGTCGGCACGCTGCGCAGCGTCGAAACCAACGGCAAAGGTTGTTCCGGCGGAGTCCGCGCCGAACTGTTCGACGGCAGTGACACCGTGACGCTGGTCTGGTTGGGCCAGCGCCGAATTCCCGGCATCGATTCCGGCCGCACGCTGCGGGTGCGCGGACGGGTCGGCAAGCTGGAAAACGGGCACAAGGCCATCTACAACCCGCACTACGAAATTCAGCGTTAGGCGCGGCGGTTACGCTTCGGCCGTGAACGCTAACCGCACCAACGCCGAGCGGCTACTGGCCCAGGCCGGCGGGGTGAGCGGCCTGATCTATTCGTCGCTGCCCGTCGTGGTCTTCGTCATCGTCTCCAGCGCCGCTGGGCTGCTTCCCGCGATCGTCAGCGCCCTGGGTGTGGCCGCGCTGGTCTTGGTCTGGCGGCTGGTCCGTCGCGATTCGGTGCAACCGGCCATCTCCGGATTCTTCGGCGTTGCTATCTGCGCGCTGGTGGCCTACCTGCTCGGACAGTCCAAGGGCTACTTCCTGCTGGGCATCTGGATGTCGCTGGTGTGGGCGGTGGTCTTCGCCGTCTCCGTGCTGATCCGCCGGCCCGTCGTCGGTTACCTGTACGCCTGGATCAGTGGCACGCACCGCGGCTGGCGGGCGGTGCCGCGGGCGGTCTACGCCTTCGATGTCGCGACGCTGTGCTGGACGCTGGTATTCGTCGCCCGCTTCGTCGTACAGCGACACTTCTACGACGCCAACCAGACCGGCTGGCTGGGGGTGGCGCGCATCGGCATGGGCTGGCCGCTGACGGCGCTGGCCGCATTGGTCACCTACGCCGCGATCAAGGCCGCGCAGCGGGCCACTCCGGCCGTCGAGCCGGAAACGGCCGAGCCGGTGGACACCGTAGAGACCGACACCGCGCGCGATTAGCGGGGCGAGCGTGCGCTGACGGTTTCGAGGGTGCAGCCACGGCGGGATATCGCGCGTTCGGCCGCCCTGGCTACCCGCTGGGAGCCCTCAGCGCACACTCGGTCACGGCGCGGGCGGCAGCCGGTGGAAATGGACACCGCGCGCGATTAGCGGCGCGAGCGTGCGCTGACGGTTTCGAGGGTGCTGCCACGGCGGGATATCGCGCGTTTGGCCGCCCTGGCTACCCGCTGGGAGCCCTCAGCGCACACTCGGCTCACGACCGATTCACGGCGCGGGCGGCAGTAGCAGCTTTCGCAGTTCTTCTTCCACCTCGG
>NZ_LZLE01000150.1 GCF_001673155.1 Mycobacterium sp. 1423905.2
CCTCCCCCCAACTGCCACCCCCGCCGAACTCGTGCAGAGCTTCAACAAGGGCATGGATTCCGGTGCGCCGTTCTCGGCCCCGCCCAACTCGGTGCCGCATCCGATCACTCCCACCGAGCAAGTGACACACACGTCACCGACCACTCCCGCTGCAGTCGTAAACCCGGTGGTGCACGCCCCGGTCGTCGACTCCCCTGCTCCGCAGGTCCCGCACCCGGAACCCGCGGCCGCACCCATAGTCACCAGCCCGGTCGCACCTAACCCGGGCTTCGCTGCGCCCGCGAGCTCAACGCCACTGCCGACATACGGCGCCGACCTGCGGCCGCCCACCACAACCACCGCACCCTCACTGCCCAGCTCGTCACCCGTTCAAGCGGCGGGGGGTAGGTGGGCGCCGGTGGTGGCGGGAGTGGAAGGCGTCGGAGTGGAGGCCGGCAAGTGTGGCGGTGAAATGGCAGGCGTTGCGAGCTGCGTTCTCGCTGACGCAGTGGGCGGTGGGGCGCTAATAACTGCTGTCCGATCCGGATAACTAGGAACCTTCAGATTGTTATTAACAATCTGGGCTCGGGATCCGGGGCTGGCGGGCGAAAGCTGCGGCTCTGATTGTCGAAAAACGCCGTCGGTTCTAAGTGTGCTGCTTTGTATCGAGCCGTGTCCGATGACAGTGCTTGATGGGGAAGGAGAAGTAGTGGAGGGGTATGAAGTCCCACCCGATGCCGTGTCGAGATTTGCACCTGTTATGCCCGCCGCTGCCCCCGGCGGCGCATTGAGCCGTCTCCCCACTTCCTCTTCCATCCCCGGCCGGTCCGATCGTCGAAATAAGCGACCGACATCGATTCCGGTTGACTGAGCGAACTGACGGGCAGACTGTCCACCAGTCTCTGCGTCAAGAACGCGCTGTATTGCCTCTAGCACGTTGCCGCCATACTTTGCCGCGGCCAGACTGGCTAGCGCTCGGTAATGGTGTATAAGGGCGACGATCTGCGCAATCTTTGTTTCGGGTGGTTCTTTTGATATTTTTATTCGCTCTATCTCGCAATTCCCATCCTCCGCGAGGTTAGTAAGATCGTGCCGGAGGCTTAGTACGCTATTGTAAGCACTGTCGTAGGCGTCCTTCTTAACGCGATTCTTCTCCGCTACACCGAGGGCATATCCTTCGCCTCGAGAAAACGCTTTCCGGAGATCTTCAGCGGTATACCCAGATTGTTCGCTGAGTTGACAGGTTCTTGCTGATCGCAACGCATCGGAAAGTCGCACCATCTGAGTTTCAATGCTGCCTCGATTAGCTCTGGCGCCGGCCAGGATTTCCAGGTCTTTTCCGTCGGGCCACTCATCACCGACAAGCAGATAGGACCATTCGCCAGGTGGAAAATCAGTCATTTGCAATAAGCTTCGATCGCCGACGACTCTTGATCGGAGGTCCGCAAGAGAGGATCTAATTGGGAATCGTCCGCTTCAGCGAGGTAATCAAGAGTTAGCTCTTGAAACGTTCTAGCAAGCCTCCGAACGGCCGTTGCAAGGTCTGCTGGCGTTGCTGGCTGCTCATCAAGCGCTGTGAGCAAGTAGCCTGCACCGACCTCGAGTGCCTGGCGTCCGCTAGTTGCGGTCGCAAGGCGTCCAATCGGATCGTCTGCGCTCCTGCTCGATGTTAACCGAACCGCTTGGTGCACTTTCCTGTATGCAGCGCATACCTCCGATTTCGCTTTCGATATTTGGTCAGTGGAATATTTCGGCTGAGACGCAGGCTGACCTGTATCCGCCGGACGAAACCATGCGCCGATTCCGACGCCAATGGCGAGGAGTGCTATCGCCAGCGACAGTACAGACAACCATCCCGGTGATCGCCTTGGTTTTGGCGGTACCGCCGGCGGCCACGGTGGTGCGGAGGGCTGCGGCGGTGGCACATTCGACACGCGGTGGATCGTATCGCTGATCCGCAAAAGCGGTAGTCAGTCTTTTCCCGGCTGTCACCTTGTTGCGTTGAAGTGCGCGAAGTACGAAAGACCCAATAACCGGCCGCCGTTCATGAACGACGATGAGCCATCTCAGCCACTCGAATCCCCACCCTCACCCCGCTTGTCCTCCGGCAATAGCACCCGCCTCGTCGCGACCGGCTTGCCGTCGACCCGCTTCACCACCGCAGGCGCAGGCGGCGGAGTGGTAATCCGTCCCTGCACCGGCGCCCCATTCTTCACCGTCGGCGCCACGATGCGTTTGGTGTCCGGCTTCGCCTCAGCAGCGGTCCCACCGCCACCATGCATGGCCCCGGGCGGCACCATCGGCATCGCCCCCATGCCGCCGCGCGGCCCCGCCGGAGGTTGCGGCGCGCTCGACGGCGCAACCGACGACGCATTCGAGGACGCAGGAACTGTGCCCGCCGACGGCGTAGGCGGCGGCCCCAGAAGCGCAGTCGGTGTCGTCGTTCCGGTACCGCCACCAGCTCCACCGCCGGAAACCCCGGACGCTCCGCCGCCGAAATCCCCTGTGCCAGCGCCAAGTTCGGATTCCTCACCGGCCAACTCCGCCGGCGTGACCTCGCCGCCCTCCGCGCCGTGCTGCAACATGCCCATCCCGGTCTGCAACGCCTGCTGGCCCGCCTGGGCGAGCTGTTGCGGAATCTGGCTCAGTGGCTGCAATGCCCCGCCGAGAGCGCCTGCAATCCCGCCCGCGATACCGGCAGCCATCTGCGGCATCTGCTGCAGCATCTGGCCCATCTCACCTGAGCCGCCGACACCGGCCAATTGCGCAGCAGCCTGTTCCTCATTGGCCGGGAACTTGGCCAACGCATCGCCCACCTTGGCCTCGCGCTCGTCATAACCCGCCTGCGCCTCGGCGTTGTCGGCCGGATCACCGCCGTTGGCCGCGGCGCCGAGCGCGCGCAGCAGTTGGCTGATGCTCGAGCCGCCGGTTGCCAGCCCGTCTGGGGTGATCGCCGGCGGCGGCGGCATTCCGACCAGCTGCGAAAGCTGGTCGAGGATGATCTTGAGCTGCTGGTCGTCGCCGCCGCTCACCGGCGCCAACCCCTAGCAGCTCCCAGCATTGGGCGATGGTATCGCCAATCACGCGGCGGGGTAATTCAGTCGCCGACCGCCGCTAGCTGCGGTCAAGCAACGTTGAGGACCCCAACACCCGCTCGATCTGGACCTCGATCACCACACGCCGGGGATTGGCCCGTGGAGTGCGATACCGCTGGGCGTATCGCAGCTCGGCGTCGCGGACGGCGTCGATGTCTTTGTTGACGACGGAGCGACCCTCCAGCGACAGCCACCGTGCGCCGTCGACCTGGCTCAGCACGGCGACCCCGCCGCGATCGGCGTTGACGGCCTTCTGCGACCCCCCGGTGGTGATCACTCGCGCGATGTGGGTCTTGGGGTCAAAGGTGAAGCCGACCGCCACCACATGCGGCGATCCGTCAGCGCGCAAGGTAGTCAGCATGGCCAAATGGCGTTCGGAGAGAAACGCCAACGCGTCGTCGGTGAGCCGCGTAGTGGTATTCGCCATCAACTTCCACGCTAGCGCAGGTCATAATCGCAGCCGTGGATGACACGGGCGCTGGTCCGGTGGTAATTTTCGGCGGCCGCAGCGAGATCGGCATTGAGCTCGCGCGGCGCCTGGCTGCGGGCGCGACGGTGCTGTTGGCCGCCCGCAGAGCCCACGACCTCGCCGAGCAATGCGCCGCTCTCCACGCGGCCGGTGCCACCGCCGTACACACCCGGGAATTCGACGCCGACGACGTTGCCTCCCACGGCCCGCTGGTCGGCTCGATCGTCGCCGAGTACGGCCCCATCAAGACCGCGGTCCTGGCCTTCGGAATCCTCGGAGACCAAGCCCGGGCCGAAGCGGACGCCCAGCACGCCATCGCGATCGTGCACACCGACTACGTCGCCCAAGTCAGCTTGCTCACTCACCTTGCCACCGCCATGCGCGCCGCCGGACGAGGATCGCTGGTGGTGTTCTCCTCGGTGGCAGGTGTAAGGGTGCGGCGCGCCAACTACGTCTACGGATCGGCCAAGGCCGGCTTGGACGGCTTCGCCAACGGCTTAGCCGACGCACTGCACGGCAGCGGAGTCCATTTGCTCATTGCTCGGCCGGGTTTTGTCATTGGCCGAATGACCGAGGGAATGACGCCCGCCCCGCTGTCCAGCACCCCCGAGCAAGTCGCCGCCGCTACCGCACGCGCGCTGGCCAAGCGGCGCCGCACCGTCTGGATACCCTGGGCGCTACGACCGGTGTTCTTCGCCATGCGGCTGTTGCCGCAATTCATCTGGCGCAGGATGCCGAGATGATCGTCGTTGTCGGCCTCGGCGCCGACGGGATGGCCGGCATTTCCGCGCGAGCAGCAGCCGAATTACGCCGCGCCCGAACAGTATTCGGCTCGCGCCGACAACTCGACCTGCTCGATGAGACCGTCACCGCAGAGCGCCGGCAATGGCCGTCTCCGTTGCTGCCTGCCCTCACCGACCTGCTGGCCGACCGAGCCGACGACGTTCATGTCGTCGCCAGCGGTGACCCGCTCCTGCACGGCATCGGCGGCACGCTGATCCGATTCTTCGGCGCCGAGAACGTCACCATCCTCCCGCACGTCTCATCAGTGACGTTGGCGTGCGCCCGAATGGGCTGGAACGTGCAGGACACCGAGGTGATCAGCCTGGTGACCGCCCTGCCGCGCACCGCGGTACGGCGCGGCGGCCAGGCCATTGTCCTGTCCAGCGACCGGACCACACCCAAGGCGCTCGCGGTGATGCTCAACGCCCACGGTCGCGGCGACTCCGAGTTCAGCGTCTGCGAGCAACTCGGCGGCCCGGCGGAGCGTTGCCGGCACGGCACCGCCCATCAATGGGCAACCGACGCCTACCTCGACGTCGACGACCTCAACGTCATCGCCGTGCGCTACCTGCCCGACGAACGGATCGCGTCGCTGCCCGACGACGCCTTCAGTCACGACGGGCAGATCACCAAACACGGGATCCGGGCAGTCACTCTGGCGGCGTTGGCCCCGCGGCCCGGCGAGCGGCTCTGGGACGTCGGCGCGGGCTCGGGCAGCATCGCCGTCGAATGGTGCCGCAGTTGGCGCGGCTGCACCGCAGTGACATTCGAACGCGACGAGCAGCGTCGCCTCAACATCGGGCTCAACACCGCAGCCTTCGGCGTCAGTATCGAATCCCGCGGTGCCGCGCCGGACGCATTTGACGGCGCGCTGCAGCCGTCCGCGATCTTTATCGGCGGCGGCTTGACCCAAGCCGGCCTGCTCGACAGCTGCCTCGATCACCTACCCGCCGGCGGTCGATTGGTCACCAACGCAGTCACCGCCGAATCAGAAGCCGTTGTCGCCCAAGCTTTCTCCCAACACGGCGGCGAACTGCGACGGTTCCAGCACTATCACGGCGAGCCGCTGGGCGGGTTCACCGGCTGGCGTCCGCAATTCCCGGTCACCCAATGGGCGGTGACCAAGCAATGACGGTGTACTTCATCGGCGCGGGCCCGGGAGCGGCCGATCTGATCACCGTGCGCGGCCAACGACTACTTCAGCGCTGCGCGGTGTGCCTGTACGCCGGGTCCATCATGCCCGACGATCTGTTGGCCTATTGCCCGCCCGACGCGAAAGTGATTGACACTGGGCCACTTACGCTGCAGCAGATCATCGAAGAACTGGTCGACGCCCACGCCGCGGGCCATGACGTCGCCCGCCTGCACTCGGGTGACCCGTCGCTGTACAGTGCGTTGGCAGAGCAATGCCGCCGGCTCGACGCGCTGGGGATCGACTACGAAATCGTGCCGGGCGTACCGGCTTTCGCCGCGGCCGCCGCGTGTCTGAAACGGGAACTCACCGTGCCCGGGGTGGCGCAGACGGTGACGCTGACCCGGGTGGCCACGCTGTCGACGGCCATGCCGCCCGGTGAGGACCTTGCCGCCCTCGCCCAATCCGGCGGCACCCTGGTCTTGCACTTGGCCGCCGCGCAGATCGGCACCATCGTCGCGCAGCTGCAGCAGGGGCGCTATCGTTCCGAAACTCCCTGTGCCGTTGTAGCGTTCGCGAGTTGGCCGCGGCAGACCGTGCTGCGCGGCACCCTGGCCAACATCGCCGAACAAATGCACCAAGCCAACGTCACCAAAACCGCGGTCATCATCGTCGGAGAGGTTTTGGCCGCCGAGGGCTTCACTGACAGCTACCTGTACTCGGCGGCGCGACGCAGCCAAGGTCCACATTGATGCGGGTGCTGCTGCTCGGCGGCACCGCCGAAGGCCGCGCACTGGCGAAAGCACTGCACCCGCGCGTCGACGTCATCAGCTCGCTGGCTGGTCGCGTCCCCGACCCGGCGTTGCCGCCCGGCGCGGTCCGGGTCGGTGGATTCGGCGGTGTGGCCGGCCTGCGGAACTGGCTGTGCGAGCACCATATCGACGCCGTCGTCGACGCGACGCACCCGTTCGCCGCGACGATGACCGCCCACGCCGCCGAAGCCTGCGCTGAGCTGCAGTTGCCGCTGTTGGTGCTGGCGCGTCCGCCGTGGGACTCGGCTAACGCCACCGTCGTGGCATCAGATGTCGACGCAGCGGAAACCATTGCACGCTTGGGCTATTCACGAATTTTTCTGACCACGGGCCGCTCAGCGGTTCGCGCTTACGCCGGCAGCGACGCCTGGTTTCTGATCCGCGTGGTCACCGCGCCCGACACCGAATCACTGCCCCGCGAGCACCAACTACTGCTCTCGCGCGGCCCGTACCACTACGACGACGAACTGCACCTGCTCAACGAGTACCGCATCGACGCGCTGGTCACCAAGAACAGCGGTGGCGACATGACCCGCGCGAAGTTGGACGCGGCGCGTGCGGTCGGCATCGCGGTCCTGATGGTGGCCCGTCCGCCACTGCCGGAAGGAGTCAGAACGGTCGGCACGGTCGACGATGCGCTGGCCTGGCTCGCCGGGATGGATTAGCCGGTCAGGTCGTCGCGGTCGGACTCGGCCAGCAAGGAATCCCGCGCCCGGGCGACCCGAGACCTGATGGTGCCGACTGGGCAACCGCACACCGCGGCCGCGTCGGCGTAGGACAGCCCCAGCAGTTGGGTGAGCAACAGCGCTTCACGCTGGTCGGCGGTCAATTGGGCGATCATGGTCGTCACTTCAACGAGGTCTTCGAAACCGCGCGAATGCCGGTCGGCGGCGAGCACTTGTTCAGGGTCGGCGCCGTGCGCGGTTCGCGGACGCGACTGGGCGTGTCGGAAGTGATCGGCGACGACTCGACGCGCGATGGCCAACAGCCACGTTCGGGCGCTGGAGCGTCCAGCGAACCGGGGGATGGCCCCGATGGCCCGCAAGAACGTTTCTTGGGTCAGATCGTCGGCGCTGCTAGCGTCCGACAGGTAAGTCACGAAGCGCCACACGTCTTGCTGGGTGGCTTTGATGAACGCCTCGAGCGCCTGCGCGTCCCCGTCTGCGGCCGCCAGGGCGAGCGCGGTGACGGCCTCGTCGTCGCTGGACGCGGTCATGGGCATCCACCTTAAACGGGACGTCGGACCCGACTTACGACGGGCTGTCGTAGTGCGGTTGATAGGCCACAAGTGCCCCCGGCGCCGTTCCCGCAAACTCGACGCCGGTTCGGCGGGGGCGTCAGCGTTGGAATCCTCGGCACGCGATGCGCCGCCGCGGGCCCGGTCCCGCGCCACCAGCAAAGCGAACACCATGCCGGCCAGCACCGGCACATGGCTGGCGATGCGGGCAACGGTCACCTCGCCGTTCACCGCGTCATAGGCCACGTACGCCACCAAAGCCAGTGAGTAGGCCCCGGCGATCGCGGCCACGCCCACCGCCGCGCCGGTCCAGATGCCGGCCGCGATCATGGCCAGACCCAACGCCAACAGCCACGCCGTGGACTCGTGCAGCAAATGCGCACCGGTCATCATTTCGCCATGCATGCCATGCATGTGGTGCGGCATGATGCCGAAGTCGATGCCGCTGATCTGGGCGGCGGCGATGGCGACCTGGAAAACGCCGACAGCGATCAAACACCAGCGCCAGTAACCGGTAGCCGACCGACGCCACGATCGGCGATACGGCGTCGAGGGAACATTGGCGGACGCCATGATCTTGTCGACTAAGTCCGGCCCATGCCCCGTGTCGACGGTGGCGAACCGGCGGCTCTGGGCCGCGGCACTGATCAACCAGCTACGGCATCGGCGACACGATTCCAGGTGGGCGTCAACCTGCTGCGCCAGCAGCTGCGGACGCTCACCGTCCAACCGCGCCGACAGCTCTTCCCGCGCAACCTCACACCGCATCCCTGCATCGTCGCGCACCACCGGGCTGCGCGCAAAGACCACCTACGGGATGCACAGATCGTTCACACGAAGGAAGGGAACTAACGGCGACCCCGACGCGACCACTGACGTATGACGGTTTGGTTCGCCTTGCCGCCCGAAGTGCACTCAGCATCGCTGAGCAGTGGGCCGGGGCCGGAGTCGCTGCTGGGTGCCGCGGCGGCATGGTCATCGCTGAGCACTGAGTTCGCCGATGCGGCTGACGAACTGATGGGCGTACTCGGCGCGGTGCAGGGCGGGACGTGGGCGGGCCCGACCGCCGAACAGTACGTTGCCGCGCACGGTCCGTACCTCACCTGGTTGCTCGACAGTGCGGCGAAGAGCACTGCGGCAGCAACGCTGCACGAGGCGGCCGCGACCGCCTACACCGTCGCACTGGCCAGCATGCCCACGCTGGCCGAGCTCGCCGCCAATCACGCGATCCATGCGGTGCTGGTCGCCACGAACTTCTTTGGCCTCAACACCATCCCGATCGCGCTGAACGAGGCCGACTACGTGCGCATGTGGGTGCAAGCCGCCGAGACGATGACCGGCTACCAGGCCGCTACCGAGTCGGCTCTGGCCGCCGTGCCCACCACCCAACCCGCGCCGCCGATTACCAAATCCGCCGACGCCTCACCTACCCAGCAGCTGGCCAACCTCTCCACGTCGTGGCAAGACCAACTCACCGCGTGGCTGAAGAGCTATACCTCCAACTTCGCCTGGCCGGTATCGAAGGACTTGAACCCCGGCGGCTGGCCCATTCCCGCTGTGCCGTTCGTCAACGGCATCACGTCCGCCCTAGGCAACATCCCGGGGCTGTCGCCGGCGCTTGCCACCGCGATCGGCTGGGCCATCTTCCACACCTTGATGATTTTCTGGCCCTTCGGCCAGCAGGCGATCGCCTTAGCCCAGTTGGCCATCGTGCCGGCGATCGCGGTCCTTTCAGCCGCGGGCGGCACCGCCGCAGTCGCCGGGGCCGCGACCGCGGTCGGCGTCGCCGTCCCGTTGTCGGTGGCCACGCCGCTGGCTACCGCCGCCGCGGCGCCGGCGGCCGCGCTGCCGGTTCCCGGGCCCGCCGGTGTGGTCCCCACCGGTGTCACCCACACCCATGTGACGCCCGCCCCGAGCGCGACTACCGTCGCTAACCCGGTCGGTGCCGGGCCGGCCGGCGGCGGTCCCGGTGTCGGTTTCGGCCCGACGGCTACCGACTCGACGGGATTGACTGCCGGCATCGGCGACTCTCTGTACGCGGTTGGTCTGTCTGGTCTGTCGGCCAAGGGCAGCGCCAGCAGCCGAGCACGCGACAAGGTTCCCGAGCCGAATCCCGACGATGTCGAGGCGCCGGCGGCCGCCGCGGCTGCGGCGTCTGGCCGGGCTCGGCGCCGGCGGCGCATGGGCGCGGACGCCAAAGTGCACGGCAACCGCTACGAATACTTGGACCCCGAACCCGTCGAGGCATCCGATACGGGGGCTGGGCCGGTCGGCTTCGCCGGGGCCGCGCCCCGCTACGGTGCTCGGTCCGAGCAGGCAGCCGGCCTGATCACGCTGGCCGGTGACGACTTCAGCGATACGCCAGCCACGCCGATGCTGCCCAGCACTTGGGTTGACGACTAGCCTGGGTAACGCCTCGGGGTGAACACCCGATCACCGAAATCGGTTGTGTGCCATTGTGTTTGGGATGAACCGATGAGCAGCAGGCAGCGCATGTCGACGTCGGCGGGATCGAGATCGGCCAACCGCACCACACGAACTTCTTCATCAGGGCCCGACACATTGCGGCCGATGACCACCGGGGTGCCGGGATCGCGATGCTCGAGCAGGAGATCTCGCATGGCGCCTACCTGCCAGGTCCGCGTCTTGGAGGCCGGGTTGTAGATGGCCAGCACCAGATCGGCGGCAGCGGCGGCGGACAGGCGCGCGGTGATCACGTCCCATGGCTTGAGCCGGTCGGACAGCGAGATCACCGCGTAGTCGTGGCCCAGCGGTGCGCCCACACGGCTGGCGACGGCTTGGGCCGCCGTCATCGCCGGAATCACCCGAACCTCTACGCCCGGCCATTGCTTGGCTTCTTCCAGCACGGCGGTGGCCATGGCGAAGACCCCTGGGTCGCCCGACGACACCACCGCGACGGCGTGTCCTTGCTCGGCTAGGGTGCAGGCCAGCCGTGCGCGGGCGGGTTCGTCGGTGTTGTCACTGGGATGACGGCGCTGCCCGTCGCGCGGCGCAACCCGATCGAGATAGGTGCCGTAACCGATAACATCTGTGGCACAGGCCAATTCGCGGCGACTCTGCGGCGTCATCCAGTCCCGGTCACCCGGTCCGAGTCCCACCACCGCGACGCTGCCGCCGGTTTGTCCGCGCCGTCGTCCGCCCGGCAGCATGGCCAGTGAGAAGTACGGCACGCTGCTCTCGTCGACGTCCGCTGCGGGCAGCACCCGCTGGCCCGGCGTGCTTGCCCGTTCCACGTAGAACGCGTGGTCGAGCTGTCCTGACGCCGAAAGCGCCTCGCGCACATTGTGATACGACCGGCCTAGCTTGAGGACCACCGCGGCGTCCGCGTCGGCCAGTCGGCGGGTCAGCTCGGCCACCGGCAAGGTGCCCGGCAGCACCGACAACACCTCGTCGCCAGCTACCAGGGGCGTCGCGATGGCCGCGGATGCGGCGCTGACCGACGTCACGCCCGGAACGATGACGGCGTTGAAGCGCTCGGTGAGCCGGGTGTGCAAGTGCATGTAGGAGCTGTAGAACAGCGGGTCGCCTTCGGCCAGCAGGGCGACGTTGCGCCCGGCGGCCAAGTGCGTCGCGATGCGCTGCGTCGCCTCGACATAAAAATCTTCCAGAGCTCCCGCATAGCCGCCGGGATGATCCGTGGTCTCGGTCGTCACCGGATAAACGAGGTGCTCCTCGATTTGGCCCGGCCGCAGGTACGGCTCGGCGATGCCGCGGGCGATGCTGCGTCCGTGCCGAGCGCTGTGATAGGCCACCACGTCGGCTTCACCGATCACCCGAGCGGCCTTGACGGTTACCAACTCTGGATCGCCGGGTCCCAATCCGACGCCCCACAGCGTGCCTCGGGGCGTCATTCGCGGTCGTTCGCGATCGCGTTGACGGCCGCGGCGGCCATGGCGCTGCCACCGCGGCGTCCTCGCACTACCAGGTATGACATGCCGCGTGGCCGCTCGATGAGTTCCTGCTTGGACTGCGCCGACCCGACGAAGCCGACCGGCCCGCCCAGCACCGCCGCGGGGGCGTGAATACCCTCGTCGAGCAACTCGAGCAGCCGGAACAGCGCGGTGGGGGCGTTGCCGATGGCTACAACGGCGCCGGGCAGCCGGTCGGCCCATAGGTCTACGCCGGCCGCCGAGCGGGTGGTCTGAGTGCGGGCCGCGAGGTCGGGCGCGCGCGGGTCGGCGACCAGCGACACCACTTCGTTGTCGGCAGGCAGTCGCGCGACGGTGATTCCGGCGGCCACCATGGACGAATCGCATAGCACCGGGGCTCCGGCGCGCAGGGCGTCGTGGGCGCGCGTGACGACGTCGTCGGTATAGGCCACCTGTTCGGCGACGTCGACCTGTCCGCAGGTGTGAATCAACCGCACCACCACGCGCGCGACATCGGCAGGAAACCGGGCCAGGTCGGCTTCGGCGCGAATGGCAGCGAATGACTGCCGATAAATCTCCGCCGCATCGCGGATGTAGTCGAGCACTCGCTCACCCTAGATGCTTGAGCACCCGGTAACCGTCGCCGGTGGCGACCAGCACTTCACCAACAAGTGGGCTGCCGCAAGCGCGTTCGCAACCGACGAAGTGGCGGTGCACGCCGGAGTCGTCGTCGAGCATCTGTGCTGCGTCCGAGCGCACATCGGCCGCCGAGTGCGCGCAACCGGGGCTGCCGGTGCAGGCGCTCACGGTCAACCACGGGGAGTTCTCGTCGAACACCAAGCCCAGCGGCGCCAGCACCCGTAAGGCGACGTCGGCGACGGCTTCGTCGAGATCGCACACCAGCACCGATCGCCAGGGGGTGATGACCATCGGTGCCTCGATGGCGGCCAGGAACTCGGCGACGCGGGCCGGCAGCACGCCCAGCGGCACGGCGGCGCCCAGGGCCACTCGGCCGTCATTCTGTGGTATCCAGCCGACCGGTCCCTTGGTGACGGGTGCGAAGGCGTCGCCGAGCCGCACGCCCGGCAGTACGTCGTCGACGTCCGCCAATTCGGTAATGCGCCAAGCTGTTCCGCGGAC
>NZ_LZLE01000151.1 GCF_001673155.1 Mycobacterium sp. 1423905.2
GCCGCCCCGGTCTTGAACACCGCCAGGATCGCCACGACCGCCTCGGCCGACCGCGACATCGGGAGCGCCACCACCGATCCCGCGGTCACGCCTTGCTCGAGCAACCGGTGCGCCAACCGGTTGGCGGCCTCCTCAACCTCCTGGTATGTCAAAGAACGGTCCGCGCACCGCACCGCGACCGCACCGGGCGCACGCGCCACCTGCTCCGCCCATAACGCCGGGATCGACTTCGATGTCGGTGCCGTACGGGTCAATACCGGCCGGTTGCCCCAAACGTCGAGGCACGCAGCCTCGTTCGCATCGAGCAGACCGATCGCGGACAGCCGCTGCGCCGGGTCGGCGGTCATTGCGGCCAGCACCCGTCGGAACCGCGCGACCAACGCCTGGACCCGGTCGGCGTCGAGCACGTCGCTGTCGTATTCGACGCGAAGGCCGAGTTCGGTCCCCGGTAGGGCTTGGATGGTCAGGGGGTAGTGGTTGTAGTCGTGGCGGGTCATCTCGGTGATGGCCAGTCCCTGAGTCGCCGACAATGCGGCGGTGTCGATCGGGAAGTTCTGGTACACGAACAGCGTGTTGAACAGCCGTTCCTGACCGGTGATGCGGTGGACGTCGCGCAGGGCCAAATGCTGGTGCTCGAGTGTGCGGTTCTGGGCAGAGTGCAGCTGGGCGAGCAACTCGGCGGTGGTGGTGGTGGCCGTCATGGTTGCGCGCACCGGAACCGTGTTGATTAACAGCCCGACCATCGAATCCGCGCCGGCCAGTTCGGCCGGCCTCCCCGAGACCGTGGTGCCGAAGGCCACGTCATGCTGACCGGTCAGCCACATCAGCAGCTGCGCCCAAGCGGCCTGCAACACGATATTGACGGTGGTGTGACTGGAGCGCGCCAGTTCGACGACCGCGCGGCTGGTCGGTTCGGACAACCGGAATAGGTCGGCGCTTCGCTGGCCGGGACCTGACCGCTGCGCTGGACCCACCAACGTGGGAGTGTCGAAGTTCGCCAACGCTTCTCGCCACGCCGCCTGGGCGGCAGCGACGTCGCGATCGGTCAACCAGGTGACGAACCGGCGGAACGGCGCCGGTGCGGGCAGCCGCTGCTGGTGATACGCGGTGAAGATCTCCCGCAGCACGATCGGCATCGACCAGCCGTCGGCCACGATGTGGTGATTGGTCAACACCAACCGGTGTTGGTCTGCGCCGGTGCGGATCAAAGTCGCGCGGAATGCCGGCGGATCGGTCAGGTCGCAGACCGCGGTACGCTCGGCCGCGCATAGCCGCCGAATGTGCTCATCGAAGTCGAGCGCGGCACCGTCCAGTTCGAGGTACCGCCACCAACATTGCGGGTCGGCCGGAATGAGCTGCACCGGTTCGTCGAACTGGTCGCAGAATCGGGCCGCCAGGTTGGGATGCCGGGTGGTGACGGTCTGCACCGCGTTCCGCAACCGGTCCGGGTCGAGGGCACCGGTGACCTGCAAGTCCAGTTGCACCGCGTACGCGTCGTCGTTAACCGCCGCAGTGCTGGCATGGAAGAGCAACCCTTGCTGCATCGGGGTCAACGGCAGCAGATCGGCGACGCGGAACTGCCGCTGCAAGTCGTCAATCTCGTGTTGGCGCAACCGTGTCGGGGCGATATCGGAGGGTGTCAGCCCGCCGCCACCGCGGCGGACATGCGCAACGATCCCCCGCAACGCGTCGAACCACAGCTCCGCCAACCGCGCGACCTGGTCCCCATCAACGACCGACGGAGCCCACATCCAGGCGGCATGCAGATGCGGACCGGCATCGGTGTCGACGGTGACGGCGTTGACTTCCACGGTGTGCGTCAGCGGTATGGGCAAGTCGGCGTTACCGTTACCCGAGCCCAGCCCACTGACGCTCCAAGCGTTCTCAGTGTCGTACGTGGTCGCACCGAGGCGCCCGAGATAGTTGAATCCGATGGGTGGGTCGGACCGGGGCAGATCGACGTCGGCGTTGAGGTAGCGCAACAGGCCATAGGTCAACGGCTCCGGAAGGTCACGAAGGTGTTCTTTGACGGTCTTGATCACCGCGCCGAGCGCCGACTCACCGGCCACCACCTGCGCCCAGCTCAGCTCCCCCACGGCCAGCATGACGGGATACTTGGCCGTGAACCACCCGACGGTGCGGGACAGGTCGACGCTGCCGGCCACCGTTTCTTCCCGCCCATGGCCTTCGATGTCAACGCCGATGGGTGCGCCGCCATTGCCGAGGAACTCAGCCCAGGCTAGGCCGAAGGCGACCAACAAAATGTCCTGCACGCCAGCGTGAAACGCCGCCGGCACGTCGCGGAGCAGCAACCGAGTGGTGTCGGGATCCAGCGACAACGACAGGCGGCCGGCGGTGGCCAACGTATCGGCCGTCGGCCGCGGCAGGGCGGCCGGAACCGCCGACACGCGCCGCCAGGTGTCGGCTTTGTCGACCACCGCCGCGGAAGTGGCGTGGTCGCTGAGCAGCGACGCCCAGCGCCGAAACGACGTTCCCGTCGGCGGCAGCTCCACTGGTAGGCCGCCGCGCCGCTGCGACCACGCAAGGTTGATGTCGTGCAGCAGGATTCGCCACGACACTCCGTCGATGGCCAAGTGCTGCACGATGAGCGCCAACTGCCTGGTGTCGGGCACCCACAGCGCGCTGAGCATGACCGATTCGGCCGGGTTCAACCGCAAGCGAGCCTGCCGCAGCGCCTCATCTGACAATGCGGGGACCGACTGCAGGCAGTCGTCCGCGCGCACGGCACCCACCCCGGCCACCCAGGCTCGACCGTCGTCGATCCGCAACCGCAACATGGCATGCCGATCCAGGAGAGCCTGCAGCAGCACGACGAC